>DASQGL010000126.1:0-8047 GCA_035632635.1 Candidatus Limnocylindrales bacterium | reverse complement strand
TCAGCGAGACCGCGCCGCCCGCACTGAGGTTGCGGGCGAGCGTCGCGCCGGCCGCGTGGTTGGCGAAGGTGAGGGCAAGCGCGATCCCGACCGCGGTCGAGGCGCCCTTCGTATCCCCCGAGGCGATCGTGGCGGCCGAGGCAGTCTGCGATGCCGTCGCGGACAGCGCGCCGCCCAGATGCGTCGTCCCACCCGCCGGCAGCGTGCCCAGCGAGGCGGTCGTGGTGACGTTCGAGATGGTGATGCCGGCCACCGGGGCCAGCGCGACGCTCGACGAGGATGCCCCGTTGGAGGCCTCCGTGTCGGTCGCATCCGCCGTGGTGGCCGCGATGGTGAGGTTGCGGGCTCCGCCGAGCACCGCGCCGTTGCCCAACCCGGCGACCGTCGTGTCGTTGACGATCCCGAGCGCGAAGGAGGCGCCGATGCCGAGCCTGGAGCCGCCGGCGCCGCCGCCCGCGGCCAGCGCCCTGGTCGTGGTGTCGCTCGACGAGGCCGCGGTCTCGGCCAGGTCGGGCGCGCCGCCGCCGAGCGTGACCTGGGGCGACCCGGTCAGGTCGGGGCGCAGGCCGGCCGAGGTGGTCAGCGAAACCAGGTCGAGGGCGATGGAACCGGCGACGCCGAGCGAGCCACCCCCGCCCGCGCCCGAGGTCGCCGTCGCCGCGAAATGATTGCTCGGATCCGCCGTGCCACCGGCGTTGGTCGGACCGGTGGTCGCCGATTGGGTCAGCCTCGCCGCGCTGACCGATGCCGTCCCTGAGATGTCGGCCGTGGTCGAGTCGTTCGCGACATCGATCGCGACGCCTGCACCGATGGTGCTGGGCCCGATCGGCGGGGCGCGCGAGGCGGTCGACCCATCCGCGGTGACCCGCGCGGCCGTGTTGGACGTGGCGGCGAGAGTGACCTGCCCGGATCCGCTGAGCGTGATCCCGTTGAGGGAGGCGTCGGTCTTCGTGTTGCTGATGCTCACCGCGATCCCCGCGGCGACGCTCAGCGCGCCGTCCGGCGTCTGCGCGGGCGGGGTCGGCGTCCCGCCGGAGCCGCCGCCGGCGGGCGCCTGGCCGTCGGCGAAGCTCCGCTGATTGGTGATCTGCTGGCTGCCCGCGGGGCCCGAGCCGCCGCTCCCCTGGGCCCCGGTCGAGCTGGCGGTCGCATCGGTCTCACCCGACGACGCGCCGTTCGCGGCGAAGCTGCAGTTGCCGCACTGCAGGGTGCGGAAGGTGGTGGCCTGCGTCGTGTGGTTCGAGACGGCGAGCGCCAGCGCCGCTCCAAAGGCGGCGCCCGTGCCCTGCGTGCTGCCGGTCGCGCGGGTTGTCACCAGGGCGGTCTGGCTCGCCGTGGCCGAGTAGTCGCCCGCGAGCACGAGCGCGCTCGTGCCGGTCCCGGTGTTGGCCGTCGTGGTGACATTGGAGAGGGAGATCGCCACGGTCGGGGCAACGGCCCCGGTGCTCGAGGCGGCGGCGCCCGCGGCTTCGGTGTCCATCGCATCGCGAGTCGTGGCCGCCAGGCCAAGGTTGCCCGCCCCGGTCAGGGACGCCCCGTTGCCGAGACCGGCCGAGGTCCGGTCGTTGACGATGTTCAGGCCGACCGACGCGCCCAGGCCTACGGCGGACCCACCGCCCCCGGCGCTCGCCGTCGCCTGCACCGTGTTCGACGCATTGGAGGCCGCGGTCAGCTCGACCGCCGTCGGGTCGGCATCCGTGGCGACCGCGGCGCCCGCGCCGATCAGGGCGGAGCGGTCGATGGTCGCCACGTTCACCGCCAGCGACCCGGCGACCCCCAGCTGCGATGGGTCGCCGATCCCGGAGGTGGCGGTGGCGGCGTAGGAGTCCGCCGAATCCGTCGCCGCGCCGGTCAGTCGCATGGGCGCCTCCACGGTGAGGCTGGGCGCGGTCAGCGCCGGCTGGCCGCCGACATAGGCATGGGTGGTCACGTCCGCGGCATCGGCCGCGATCGCCACGCCGACGCCGGTGGCCCCGCCCGAGGTCGAGAGGACCGGGCTGCCATCCGCGGCGGCGCCGGCGGCATTGGCGGACGCGGCATGCACGAGAATGCCGGACCCGTTCTCCTCGGTCCCGACCGACGACGGAGTGGCGGGGGCGATGTAGGCTTCCGTGTCGTCGCCCAGGTAGGTGAGCCCGAGCGCGCCGGCGACGTTGACGGCGCCGTCGCTCGTGGTGGCGTAGCCGCTCGAGTCCTTCGGCGTGCGGGTGCGGTTGCTCGGGGTATCCCCATTGCCGGTCGCGCCGTCCGGACTGGCCGTCGCCTTCGTGGTCACGCTGTTGCTGGTGTCGGCGGCGACCGTCACGCTCCGCGCGCGGATGCCGTCGGCGCTGGTGCTGTCGATGAAGGCCCGGGTGGTCGTGACCACGACCGCCAGCGCGATGCCGGCCCCGGAGGCCGCCGGGCTCGCGTCCCCGGCCGTCTTCACGGTGTTGGTGGTGGACGCGGCGATGGTGAGGTCACCGCTCGCCTGGATCGCACTGGTGCCCGACACCTGGGCGGTCGTCGTGTTGTCGACCACCGAGGTGGCGAACGCGGCGTCGGTGCTGCTCGTGGACCCGGAGACCGCGGAGGCGGCCGTGGTCATGGTCACGGAGCCGGTCGCCTTCAAGGTCACGTTGCCGCTGCTCTCGATCTGGGAGTCCTGGACGTCGACGGTCGCGTTCATCGGGTTGAGCAGGGTCCCGTTGATGACGTCGTTGAGCGACGGCGCGCCGACGAAGACCGCGGCGATCGTGTGCTGGGCGGTCGAGGTGTCGGCCGTCGAGGTCGCCGCCGCCTCGATGTCGACCGCGCCGCCCATCAGGGTCGCGCCCTGGAGCGTCACGGTCGCGTGCGGCGTCGGCGTCGAGATGCCCCCGCTCCCGGTCTGGACGTCGGAGGCCTTCAGGGTGATGGCGCCGTCCGGGTCCTCGTCGCGCTGGGTGGTGTCGATGACGACCCCGGTGTCGACCTTGATCGTGGCGGCGTCGATCTCGAGGCTGACGCCGTGGAGGCGCAGGCTGGCGGTGACTTCGACCGTGCCGCCGCCGGCGGTAGCCTCGATGGTCAGGGACGAGGTCGGGGCCGGAATCGACAGCGTCCCGACGGCGCTCAAGAACAGGAGGTTGCCGGGCACGCCCGTGTCGGGCGCGACTTTGAGGGTCGCGTTGACGGTGGCGAAGGTGACCGTCGCCGTGGTGGTCACCGGGCTCGGGCTGTAGCAGATGTTCGGGTCGGTCGTCGAGCAGGGATCGGCGAGCCCGAACAGGCTGAAGTGGTCGACCACCGCGACGACCTGGCGGTTGGGCCAGTCGAGCGTGGACGGGACCACCCGCCAGACCCGGGTTGCCGGATCGAAGTGATAGACGGTCAGCGACCCGGCGGCCGTCTGGCTCATCCCGGCCGGGATCGCGAACCGGATCGTCGCCGGCTGGTCGAGGCGGTGAACCTGGAGCCCGCTGGCCAGGCTCGACGCGTCGACCTCGTAGGTGCTGCCGAACTGCATCACGCCGACCGGCATCGACGGACTCCCGGAGGCGGGGGTGACGGAGACGCCGAGCTCAGACCCTGCGGTGGCCGGGAGGGAGACGGCGACCCGCCCGTCGCCGGACTGGACGCTGCCGCCTTGAAGGGTCGGGAGTGGCGTCGCTGCGGCAACCTGGCTCCCGCTGCCACCGCTCGAGAAGACCTCGTAGAAGTAGGCCACCCCGGGGATGAGGTTCGAATCGGTGAAGGTCCCCGCCCCAACCTGGGCGATGACCTTAAAGGGGCCGGACGCCGTGCTGGCGGACCGGCGGACCTGGAAGGAATCGGTGCCAGCGGCGGGCCAGGTCAGCCGCACGCCACCGGCTATGGATGTTGCCGTGAGCGCGATCGCCGGGGGTCCGCGGGGTGCGGCGCCGGCGAAGGTGACGGTGCGAACCTGCTCAGCCGTCCGCTGGGCGGCGTCGGCCACGATCACTTTGAGGTCGTAGGAGCCGGTCAACGGGGCCGTGTTCCACAGCGCGCCCCAGACGACGCCGGTTGCGGCGGTCATCGAGGGGCCGCCCTGCGCCCAGGGCGCGACCGGGATCGCGTCGGGCAGCGCCGTCCAGGATCCGCTCCCCGATGGAGCGAAGGCGAAGGAGACCTTCGACACGCCGCTGGAGGCGGCCGCGTCGGCGCTGACCAGCGTGCTGCCCTGGACCATCGCCACGGCCTGGGCGTCGGTCGGCGCCAGGATCACGACCTGCGGCGCGCCGAGGCTCCAGCTGACCGGCGTCCCAACCCAGGACGCGTTCGAGAACGCGCTCTCATTGCCGACGGCATCCGTCGCCGTGACCACGTAGGCCACGTTGCTGCCGCCGGGCAGGAAGCGGTCCTGGTAGCTCGTCCCGCTCAGCCCGGCGGCCGCCAGGACGTAATCGGAGGTCGAGGGAAGTACGTGATAGACGGAGTAGGTCAGTGGCGTCTGGGCGGCCGGCGCGGTCCAGGTGACGTCGACCGCGTGCCCGGCGATCGCGGCCTGCACGCCCTGCGGCGTCGGGCTGGCGTGGACGACCTGGAGCGTGGTGGGGCTGGTCGTTTCCACGCCGCTCCCGTTGGGCGCCACCGCGACCGCGTGCACCTGGTAGGTGCCGGCCGGCAGCGCGGCGGTGGCCAATGGGCCGAGCGCCGTCCAGCCGCTGCTGCTGGAGGCGACCGGAAGGGCCGCGACCGGCTGCCAGGTCCCACCGGTCGACGCCAGGACCTCGACCCGCGCCTGGGAGACCTTCGCGGTGGTCGAGCCGGAGGCGACCACGGTGGTGCTGCGGCCGGCGAGGACGGGCGCCGCGGCGGGGACGCCGGTGGTGGCGGCGCCGTTCGGATGCAATACGATGTCAGCGGGCGTTGACACGGGGGCCTGCGTCGTCGCGGACCCCAGCGCGAAGCTCGAGGTGGCGTCGACGGCAGGCGGAGCCGGGATGACCAGCGCGTCGACCGGGACGGAGGGCGCGCCGACCACCGTGCCGCGGGCGGCCCGCACGCGGTAGAACGCGCGGCCGCCGATCGGGCCCGAGGGGTCGCGATACGTGGTGCCCGCCACCGAGGCGACCGGCACGAAGGGACCGCTCGCGTTCCACGACCGCTCGACGCGGTAGCTCGTGGCGTCCGCGACCGCGTTCCAGGACAGCGAGACGGCGCCGGGCGCCCAGACCGACTGCACCCCGTCGGGGGTGGCGAGGGTCGTTGGGGCAGGGACCGCTGACGCGGACGCGTCACCGCGACGCTGCGTGACGCCATCGGGGGTAGCGCTCACCGCCTGAGAGGCCTGGCCGTCGCCGCCTTCCGAGTCGACCGCATTGACCCGGTAGGAGGCGGCGCCGGAGGTCGCGGGGTCGACGTAGTCGGTGCCGACCACGCGGTCGAGCAGCTGCCAGTCGCTGGCGTCCTGCTCCTTCCACAGTGAGTAGGCCGCGGGCGGCGCGGCCGGCGCCGACCAGTGCAGCGCGACCCCGCGGTCGGTCGCGACCGCGATCACGTTGGCGGGCGCCGGCAGCGATACCGGCGCCGCGACCGTGAAGCCGCGGCTGTCGCTGACCGCGCTGCCCGACCGGGCCCGCACGCTGTAGTGTCCAGCCGGCAGGGCCGCGGCATTCCAGTCGGCCACGCAGCGCGCGTCTTCGCAGGTCACGGCCGCGTCGACCGGCGACCACGTGGTCGCGTCCGCCGAGTACTCGAAGCTGTCCGCCGTCGACGAGCCGGTGGCGCCGGCCTGGAGGAGGATGCGCCCGGTGACCCGTCCGTCCGCGGCGAGCGCGGCGCCGGAGGGGAGCAGGACGTCAAAGGACACGATCACCGCGGGCACGCCCGACTGCGCGGTCCCGGACACGGAGGCGACGCTGCTCGCCTGGCCCTGCGCGCCCATGAGCACGAGCGTGTAGCTGTGCTGCCCGGGCGCGGCCGTCGTGTCGACGTAGGCGCGCTGGTCGGCGCCGAGGCGCGCGAGCGGCTGCGCGGATCCATCGCGGAACAGCCGGTACTCCGCGGCATCGGCATACGCGGGTTGCTGCCAGGTCAGCGCGATGCCGCCCTGCACGCCGGCGGCGGCGAAGGCGGTGGGCGCGGGCGGCCGCGCGTTGTCGACCCGGATCGACTGGGTCGAGGTGGTCGACAGCGTCCCGTCGCTGACGACCGCGCGCAGCGTGTAGGCGCCATCGGCGATGGTGGTCGAGTCCCAGCTCACGCTCGAGGTCCACGACAATGGGTCACTCGACTGGGATTGCGCGGTCGCGATCGCGATCTGGGTCGAGCCGCTTGACCCGTCGAGGTACCAGGTCACGGTGGCCGCGCCGTCGCCGGTGCGCCCATCGAGCTGGAGCAGGATGGCGCCCGCGACCGATGAGGCGTTGGGCCCGACGCGCACGATGGCCGGCGCGCTGGTCGCCGCCGCCCAGGTCACGGACGTCGTGATCGGTGCGGCGGCCGCCATGCCGACCGGCATCTGCGGCACGAGCTGATAGGTGTAGGAGGCGCCGGCGACCCCGCCGGTGTCGACGAAGGTCGTGCCGGTCGTGGTGCCGATCACCTGCGCCGGACTTCCGGATTTCGTGCGAGTGATCTGATATCCCGTCGCGCCCGCCACCGCGATCCAGCTCAGGGTGACGTGACCGTCGGCGGCGGCCGCCACGAACGGCGCTGTCGCCGAGGGCGTGGTCGGGGTTGCGCTGCCGCTCGACGACCCGCCGGTCGATCCAGACGAACCGGTCGATGACGAACCGGCGCTCGCGGTCGGGGTCGGGGCCGGCGTGCCGGTGGTCGAGGTGGTGCTGGTCGTGGTGGTCGTCCCGTTGTTCGTCTTCGTGGTCGTGGTCGTCGTCTGCGTGTGCGTGGCCGGACGCAGCTGCGAGCTGGGCAGCAACGTGGCGGGCCGGACCACGCGCCGGACGACCGGCGGCCGCCATCCGAGCGGCTGGACGATCGTGTCACCCGTGTTCGCGTCGTAGTGGATGATCCGCACCCCGGACGCGGCCGCCCAGGCGTTGAGCGCCTGCTGGTCGGCCTGCGGGAGGGTCAGGCTGTAGTAGCCGCGGCGCGCATCGACCAGGCGTGGCGTCAGCCGCGGCAGCTGCACGATCGCGAAGCGGTCGCCCTCACGGTTGTGCGACCAGCGGACCAGGGTCACGTGATTGCGCGCGAAGTACGAGGCCACCTGCGCCGCCGACGCGACCTCGGGGAAGTAGAGCATCGCGGTGTGATTCGGGCCCGGCTCCACGTCCGCCTGGGGCAGGTCGAGGACGTAGCGCCCGGTGACCGGGTCGCCGCTGCGCACGATCAGGCCGAGCTGCACGACGGCGACGGACGCCTGAAGCGCGGTCGTGCCCGCCGGGAACTGGATGACGACGCTCGACGCGTCGGGTCCGGCTTCGACTTTCGCCGTCGGGGGCGGGGCGGGCGGCCCATCGACCACCGGCCGGGCCGGCGTCGCGGCCTGGGTCGCCGAGGAGAGGTAGGGTAGGGAGCCCGCCAGAGGCGAGCCGATCGCAAAGAAAAGGAGGATGCCGAGGACGAAGGCCCGCCACGAGGGCGGCAGGGACAGGTTGAAATCGAAACGAGGCCCTGTCGCAAGGCGCGCGGCAGCAACCATCAGCAATCGGCGCCCTGACTATCGATTTGTTCCCCTACCTCTTCGCGTTCCGTCCCGGAGTTGCGTGCGAATCATATGGCGAGTTTCACCCGGCGTCAAGATGGCGCAGGTTAACGTTTTAAGCGACATGCGGACCTTGGTTTGGGAGCCCCGCCGTGCAGGCGTTCCGGTCAGCGCCGGTAGAGCAGCTCGGTGATCGCCATGAAGCAGGGGGCGAGCTGGTCGGCCCGGACGCCCTTGAGCGGGAGGCGCCGGAGCAGCGACCGCTGGACCACGACGCCCAGCACCATCGACGCCACCAGCTCGGCGCGCAGCTCCCGATCCGGGAAGACGATCATATTCGCGACCACCCGGGTGAGGGCGTCGACGCGCAGCCGCAGCGCCCGCGCGGCCGGCTCATGGTCCGCCGCGCGCAGCAAGATCAAGAACTGGCCGTCGGCCCCGTCCGCCCCGGGCGCC
>DASQGL010000125.1:0-3634 GCA_035632635.1 Candidatus Limnocylindrales bacterium | reverse complement strand
ATCTGGGCGTTTGGCCTGATGGAATCGGACTTCACCGGCTCGCCGACCCGCTGGACATTTGGGCGCCGAGCGGGTGGCGCGTCCACGTGACCAACGGCGATCGGGTCACTGGCCGGGAAGGTCTCCATGAGCGCCTCGTCGAGAGGATCGTATGCCTCGAGCTCGTTCCCGTCCCCGTCGGCCATGCCGAGGCCCATGCGGTAACGTTAGCACCCCTGGCGCGGCTCACTCTCGCCGGGCCAGCCGGCCACGGCAGAGCCACGCGAGAGACCGGTCCTCAGGACCGCATCGCCTCCAGCAGGAGCAGGTCTCGCATCGAGACGATCCCGATCAGCCGCTCCCCCTCGACGAGCGGCAGGTGCCGGACTCCCAGTTCCAGCATGCGCGCGGCGACCTCTTTGGAGTCCTCGTCTGGCTGGACGGTAACCGGACCCAGGCTCATGAACGCAGCGACGAAGTGGGTCGTCGGGTCGACGCCTTCGGCCGCCGCGCGGGCCAGGTCCCGTTCCGTAAAGATGCCGACCAGGCGGCCCTCTTCCACCACCGGCAGCGCGCTCACGTCCGCGGCGCGCATCCGGCCCGCCGCCTGACGCAGGGTGTGCGCGAGGTCCGCTGTGACGACATCGTGTGGCGCGAGCAATGCGATCTTCATGGGAATCTCCTCAGATCGTTCCGCCGGCCAGGGCCGGCTCCGGGGTTGGTTCGATCTTCGACCATGGCTGATGGATCAAGACGACGGGCCGCTTGCAGTGAAGGCTCAGCTCGTGGCTCGTGCTGCCCAGGACGAACTCGGCAACGCCGCCCCGACCGTGACGGCCGGTCACGACGAGATCGGCGTCGTAGCGATCGGCCACGGCCGCGATGACGGACGCCGCCCGGCCCTCCTCGAGGACCGTCCGGTAGCGCAGGCCCGCATGCTTGAGGGGAGCGCACCAGTCCTCCGTGAATTCCCGGGCGATCTGGGCCCGCCACGCCGGGTCGTACTGGACCGGCGGGACGCCCGCGTAACCGTAGTAGGCGAGAAAGGGCGTGTCGATCGCATGCACCGCGACGATCTCAGCGTTCATGGTGCGCGCCATGCCGATCGCCCACGCCAGCGCCGCGTCCGCCGGGCGAGAGCCGTCAACGCCGACCACGATCCGCGGCCTGTGGTTTGCGGTGTTCTGCATGCAGCTCGCCTCCTCACACGCGATCTGCCTGCAGTGTCCTTGCTGGCCGCCGATCGGCCAACCGTCGGACGTCCCGGCACGGGCGGGACGTTCGGACGGCGCGCCAGGCCAAAAGCGGAGGCAAGCTGATGGTATGAAGATGGCCGGGACCGGCACGCCGACCGTGCTCCTCGTCGAGGCAGACGCTGGTGACCGGGAGCGGTACGGCGCCTGGCTCGAGGAAGCGGGGCTCACGGTCATCAACTGCCCGGGTCCGCATCTGCCGGGATTCTCTTGCACCGGCGTTTGCGGCGGCCCGTGCCCGCTGATCGATGTCGCCGACATCGCGGTCCTCGATACACGCAATCTCCCAGGGATCGACCGGCGTGGCCTGCCCGGCTGGCGACTGCTCCGCTTCTACCTGGCCCAGGGCAAGCCGGTCGTGGTGATCGCCGACCGGTATCGGAAGGAGCGGGCGTTCCGCCCCGAGCAGGTTTTCGTGCTCAAACCACAGCCCGGCGAGCAGTCGCTACTGCTCGCGGTGCGCAGCATGCTGAGGGAGGCCCGGCAATGGTAACCACAAGGACCGCACCACCGAAAACCCAGGTTCTGTCCGCCGAGCAGCCGGTTGTGAGCAGCCGGGTGTCACGGACGCAGGCTGACGACGTCGGCCCGGCCCGGCTCACCTGGATCGCCGGTTACCGCTCGATGAATCCCGACGCCGACCGCTGGGCTCGCGGGACGCACGCCATCCGGCACACCCCGCTGACCCAGGAGCGGGTCTTCCGGATGGTCGAGCAGCTTGCCCATCGGGGCCTCGACCGGTCGTCCGTGTTCCTGGCCCTGCAGCTCGCCGACCGGCAGGCGACCCGGTCCGATGACTGCGATCGCGCGGCCGAAGCCGGCTACGAGGCGATCGCCTCCCTCGCGCGCGTCGATCGGGGCGCTATCGTCATCACCGGCGACGAGGACGTGGACAGCCTGCTCACCTTCGGATTCGAACCGATTCCGTTCGATGGTGAGGACCCGGCCGCGTTCGCGTGGCTGATCTATGAGCTCACCTGCCGGCGCCACGCGGCGCTAACCGAGGCCAACCCGCCCTGCGAATGCCATGAGCGTAGCGACCGCACCCCGATCGGCGTCGCCGTGGGCCGTTCCTCGCCGGCCTGAGCGGGCTCGGCGCAGTCAGGCCTGCTACACGGTCACCACGGTGAGCTGCCCGAGCACCATCGTGCTCCGGATCCGCAGCAACGGCGTCCCTCCGGCTGCAGCCGCCTGGCTGAGCCAGCGGGATCCCTTCCTGGTGAAGCCGCCGTCCAGCCGCGGTTGCCCGAGCAGGTTCTCGCTGGTCAGTTCCACCGCGAGCGTGCGCGGGATGCGCGCCTCGACCGATGCCATCGCGGTGGCCAGCCGGACCTCCGCCGGTCGTGTGAAGGCGCCCCCGAAATCGAGCAGGTAGCTGGCTGCCCCTCCTTCGACGGAGAGCTCCTCGAAGTTCGCATTGCCCAGCTGCGTCACCTGCGTCCGCCCCGCGCCGACCCCGAACTTCAGCAACGTCATCGGGACCGGGTTCGGAGTCGAGAAAGTGACCTCCATCGAGCCGGCGCCGTGGTTCATCTCCGCGCGCAGCAGGGGCAGGCCGCCGAGGTCGACCTGGTTCTCGCTCGCCCCCGCCTCGACCATGAGGCTGAACGGACGTGCTCTGCCCAGGTGGAGAGTCAGCTCCGGCACGCCGCTGATGACGCCGAACATGTCGGCCGGCGAGCGTCCGACCCGGATCCACATCCGGTTGCCTTCTCCTTCCGTGCTGACCGCGATTCCGCCACTCGGGTCGACGTAGGACCCGGTGATCCAGGCCTCGTGGTCGCCGGGCGCGAGATGAAGCCGGCAGGCGCCCGCGGAAATCCGCAGCTCCAGCGGCCCTTCGACGGCGGGATAGGGAACGGTGATCGGGGTCGTCAGTGTCGTTGACATGTCAGCGCCCTCCAACTCGACGGCTCACGATCAACAGTCCGAGTGCGATCAGCGCCAGCGGCCAGAAGAACGACCAGTTCCACCACCAGAACGCCCCGGTGTTCCCCAGCAAGAAGAGGATGCCGAGCACGACCAGGAAAGCGCCGAGCCAGAACCCACCCTGGCTGGTGACGCCGGTTCCAGCCGGGCGCGCAGCGAGTTCGCCGTGAGGAGCAGGCGGCATGACGATCCAGAGGATGATGTACGCGAGGACGCCGGCGCCGCCCGCGAAGGTGACGGCCACGAAGACGAGGCGGACGAGGATCGGGTCCACGGCGAAATAGTCGGCGAGGCCGCTGCAGACGCCCGCGATGACGCGGTCATCCAGGCGGCGGCGGAGCGTGCGGGGTGAGGTCGTGGGTGTGGTGCTCATGGCTTCAGCCTGCCCGCGAATCCTCCGCCCCGACAGGGCCGATGGTCCGGGGGTCGTCGGGGCCGTCGTCTCCCTGACCAAAAAACATCGGAGTGCCGGC
>DASQGL010000124.1:0-6298 GCA_035632635.1 Candidatus Limnocylindrales bacterium | reverse complement strand
CAGAATCCGGGTGCCTGCGTACGGCAACGGCAACTATCAGCAAGAATTATATCAGGGATACCAGCTTCTGTCCAGGTCGCACCCTCGGGAATGGCGCTTGAGAGGAGTTCATACCTCTTTACAGGAATTGCGTTGAGGCGGTTGCGTGGCACTCCTATACTCGGGACGATTTCCCACCGTTGGTAGTGTCAGCGAAGGGGCCTGCAGCGGCTGGGTGGAAGTGCAACAGTCGGACCGCGTGGGCGGCCAACGGATCATTGGAGGAAGACATGGCAACCGCCGTCAAGCCGGAGACTCGCCGGGACACGAACATCTCGCTGGACAAGCCGATCTACACGATCAGCGTCGCCTCGGAGATCCTGGAGACCCATCCGCGGACGTTGATGATGTACGAGCACCTGGGCCTGGTCGTTCCCAGGCGCACATCGACGAACCGGCGGCGCTTCTCGCAGCGCGACATCATGAAGCTGCAGACGATCCAGAAGCTGACCCGGCAGCACTCGGTCAACCTGGCGGGCGTGCGCTACATCCTCAAGCTGCTCAAGGTCCTGCACGACAACCGTCTGCAGGGCCCGGCGGAGTTGCGGGACATCGACGTGTCCCAGCTCGAAGTTTAGCCTGTGGGGTCATCACTTTCTGACTACGGCGCTGTTGACAAAGCGCCCCTGCCGACTCTATACTGACGGTGTTTCCTCGCCCCCCTCTTCGGCCCTCCATCTCGGAGGGCCTTACCTTTTTCGGGCCGGATCCGGGCCCGGGCGCCCAATCGGGGTTCCTCTATACTGCAGCGGGCGTGCACGGGTGAGATGAAGGAGAGGTCGCGTCGCAAGACGGCCAACCAGGCGCTGCCAGCCGAAGAAGACCTGGTCGACGTCCTGCTCGTCGAGGACGACCCGTCCGTCCTCGAGATGTACCGGCTCAAGCTTGAGCTCGACGGCTATCGGGTGAACACGGCGCAGGACGGGGAGGACGGGCTCCGCAAGGCGGGCGACCTAGCTCCCGACATCATCTTCCTCGACATCCGGCTGCCCAAGATGGATGGGCTCGAGGTGCTCCGGCGGCTCCGCGCGCAGGACAAAACCAAAGACATACCGGTTATCATCCTTTCTAATTACGATGAACAGGATCTGGTTGCGCGGGGCCTGCGGCTCGGCGCCCACGAGTACCTCATCAAAGCCCGCACCACGCCGAGCAGCCTTTCGGAGGGAATCGAAGATTGGCTAAAGGAGTAGCCCGCCGGCAGATCGCGGACGCGGCCCTGTCGCTGGACAAGCCGATCTACACGATCAGCGTCGCCTCCGAGATCCTGCAAACGCATCCGCGCACCCTGATGATGTACGAGCACCTGGGACTCGTGATTCCCAAGCGGACCTCCACCAATCGCCGCCGCTTCTCGCAGCGCGACATCCGGAAGTTGCAGGCGATTCAGACGCTAACCCGACTGCACGGGGTCAACCTGAACGGCGCCCGCTACATCCTCCGCCTGCTCCGCATCCTTCAGGACAACGGCCTTCAGGGTCCGGTCGAGCTCAAAGACCTCGACACGCGCGAGCTCGACGTCTGACGCACGGGGCGGGCTGCGCGCCGACTGGTGCCGTCAACCAGGACACTAGGCGGCGAGCAGTTCGGCCTCGCCGCCGCTGCGGCGCCGGCGATCCACCTGGTCCGAGACGACGGCGCGCAATTCGGCATAGGTTTCCTCTCGGAACAACGCCCGTTCCAGCCGGAGGCGTTCGACGGGGGTGGCGATGGTGAGATGCCCACCTTCCCGCGTGACCACCTCCCGGGCCTCCTCGATGCGCGACCAGGGGACGACTCTAGGCCGGGCTTTGAACCAGGCCATGCCGACCGGACGAACCTCGAGGCCTTCCGCGGTCACGCTGATCTCCAGCCATGCGATGAAGAAGGTGTGGAAGAGCAGGCCGATGCTGAGCGCGAGGCCGAACCCCATCGCCATCGCGAGCGCCGCAAACGACCCGTTGTGACTCTGCGAGACTTCGAGCAAGCACAGCACGAAGCCGAAGCTGCAGGCGCCCACGGGCACGCCGGGCCAGAGCAGGATCAGGCGATTCAAGGGGCTGTCGGGCCGGAACGTCATCGGTAGTCTCTACGGTATCGAGTGGTCTTCGCCGGAATGTTGCGACCACACAAGTGTGCCCGACTTGTTAGCGGCGCGTCACCCTCGCCGCCTCAGTTGTGGACGTACACCTGCGCCGAGTGGACGGCGCTGGCGTAACTGCCGTACCGCGCCGCGAGCGTCGTCCGATCGGCGAACCAGGGGTCGTTGATGAAGAAGGAATCGCCCTGGTGCCCGGTCAGCACCACGAAGTGCATGCCGCCATAGAGGCGGACCTCGGCGACGACGAGATGCCCCTGGTCGAGCTCCTGGCGGGCGATGGCGGCCGTGGGCAAATCGTTGATGTCCTGGTCATCGGTGCGCAACTGCGGGGCGATGCCCGGCACGTGCATCCATTTCCAGCGCACGGCGCCGCCGGTCGGGAGGACGGCGGTCCGCCAGAGCAGCAGATCGTTCTGGATGTAGCCGCCATGCTGGGTCAACCAGCTATTCAAGGCGTCCGGCGTGATCGGATACCCGAAGCCCGCCTGGACCATGGCAGTCGCCGTCAGGGCGCAGCCCGCACTGCCGATCGTATCGACTGGGTCGGACCCCAGGTTCTGATGGGCCCATCGGACGGCCCGCTGGCCGTAGATCGGTACCGAGCTGGTCGCACTGGCCGGGACGGCCGTAGCGAGCAGCGCGCCAACCGTCAAGACGCACGCGGTTCCGCGCCGGACCGACCCCCTCGTCACGGCGCCATCTTACGGTCGCGGTCCGGGTCTGTCCAGCAGCCGCGCTGTCAGATTGCGATCGTTACCGGGCCGTTACGAGGCGTCGCCCGGCCGCGTGAGGAGGCTCTGGAAATCGCCCTCGTGCTGGCGCAGGAGGAGACGGAGATCGAGGACCTCGTCCGCGCTGATCACCGGGTCGGTCGTAAGCGGCTCGTCGCGCACGCTCACCCGGGGGGCGGCCGTGGCCACGTCGCCGGCGACCGCGACGGCGATCATGCGAGTGTCGTGGCAGTGGGCGCAGGTCACCTTGACCAGCGATTCCGCCTCGGTCTTCGCGATCAGGTCGAGGCGGCAATCGGCCATGCTTTCCCCGCAGTTGGGGCACTGAAAGCGGCTGGCCTGCCGGCGAAGCAAGTCTAGAAGATCCACGCTGGGTTTCTACCCCGCGGCCGCGCGGTTCAAGCGCGGACACATGATAGCTACGTTCACGTGTTCCATGGCAACGGCTGAGGTCCAGTTGAGTGCAGGCGGCGCGCTTGTCCGCCTTCGGGTCGGCGCTGATACTGCGGCGGGCATGCGTGCCGCCGCGCCACTCAGCGTCTTCCTCCTCGCCAGCGCGACCCTGGTGGGGGCGGGCGGGATCGCGCTGGTGCTCGGTCCATCGCAGGAGATCCAGGTCAGCGCGCTCGAGGTCGACGGCCGCACGATCGCGCCCAGCGGCCTGACCATCGCCTCGGCCCATCCACGCCTCACGGTCGCCCTCTCCCGCGCTGTTCCCCAGAGCCTGTGGCAGGTCTCGGTCGACGGCCGCCCGGTTGCGATCCCCGCCGCGCCGCGCAACCTGCGGCGGGTCGCGATCGCAATGCCCTCCGGCCTGCCACCCGGGAGCCGCCACGTGATCGATGTCTTCGCCGGTCCGGTGCACCGTTGGGCGACCTTTCGCGTGGCTCCGGCGCTCGTGGCGACGGTGGCGATGCGACTGCACGCGCTCGAGGCCACCAACCACGTGACGGTGCTGACCACCGTGCACTTTTCCCGCGTGGTCAAAGACCGTATCCTGGCCCAGGACCTGGTCGAGGTCCCTGGCGACAATCCGCAATACCAGTGGCCGGACGCGAACACGCTGCAGGTGGTGAGCAGCGGCGTGCCGCTCGGCGCGCGCGTGACCGCCAGCGTCGATGATGGAATCCTCGATGTCGACGGATCGTGGACCACCGTCACGCGCTCGGTCCAGCTCACGGTGCCGGCCCAGGTCACGAGCATGGTTCCCGGCAAGCTGACCAACTTCTATTACGTGAATACCCCTGATGCTCACGCCTCGCTGTTCGCGCACCTCGATCAGATCGACATGCTCAGCCCGGCCTGGTACCAGGCGAACGCCGATGGCAGCCTCAGCGCGACCGCCTACCAGGACGTCATCGATGCGGCGCACGCCCATGGCATTCAGATCGTGCCACTGGTCCAGAACGCGAATGTCGACGCCGGCGTGGCGCATGCGATCCTGGCCGATCCGGCCCGGCGGCTTGGGCTCGCTGCGCGCCTGGTCCAGGAGGCGAAGACCTACGGATACGCGGGCTTTCAGCTGGATTTCGAACAGGTGCCGTGGACCGATCGTGACCTGCTGACCGCGCTGGTGCAGGACTGCGCCGCGGCGTTTCACGCGGCCTCGCTCACCCTGTCGGTCGCCGTCATCCCCAGGCTTCCCGGCGATGCCGCGTCGGACGGCGCCGCCCTCGACTACTACCACACCTGGTCGGGCGCCTATGATTTCGCTGCGCTCGCGCAGGCAGCGGACTTCCTTGCCTTCATGACCTACGACGAGCACAACGGCATCACCGGGCCGGGCTCAGTCTCGGGTCTGCCCTGGATGCGGCAGGCGCTGGAGTTCTCCCTGCAGGGGGTGCCGCCCGTGAAGGCGACCCTGGGGCTGCCGACCTACTATCGCGACTGGGACCAGAGCGGCAACATCTCGTCCAGTTCGGTGGCGGACGCCCTGACGTTGGCGGCCGAGTCGGGCGCCAGCCCGTCCTTCGATCCGGTCGAGGACGAGATGCATCTTGCCTACTCGTGGTACGGCATTCACCACGACCTCTGGTACGAAAACGGCGACACGATTCGCCGGAAGCTGCCGCTGGTCTACGAGTTCGGTCTGCGCGGGATCAGCGTCTGGCGCCTGGGCTTCGAAGACCCCTCCTTCTGGGACCTGATTCCGGCCCGGCGCTAACGAGACGGCGCCGCGTTCCCGCGGCGGGCCGGGCGCAGCGTTGCGCTGGGCGGCGCAATCTCAGGATGGCCGGGCGGCGGAAAGATCAGGTCGTACAGGCGGCTCTGACGCTCGCGCGCGGCCCGGTAGATGCTGTGCACGCGGCGCCGCGGCCGAAGCACCTGGCCGCCCCGCGGTGCCTCGGAGAAGAGACGCGGTCGCAACCCGAGGGCATTGAGCGCGAGCAGGGCGGCACCCCGGCTGGACGCCTCCGCCTCAGGGGATTCGATGAGACGGACGTTGAGCACGTCGGCCAGGATCTGCGACCAGGCGGGGGAATGGGTCAACCGCCCCCCGGTGGCGATCACGGCCTTCGGACACGGCACCGTTTTCAGCATCGCATCGTAGACGGCTCCGAACTGGTAGCCGATCGCCTCCATGACCGCGCGCATGAGGTCCGCCGGCTGGGTGGCGAGCGAGAGGCCGACGATCACGGCGCGGGCCGACCCTCGCCAGTTCGGGCTGCGCTCGCCGGCCCAGAAGGGCAGGACGGTGAGGCCGTGCGCGTCGGGCGCTGCGCGCGCGGCAGCTGCCTCGACCTTCTTGGGATGCTTGATGGCGAGCGTGTCGGTCATCCAGCGGATGACGTTGCCGCCTTCGCTGAGCGCGCCGCCGATGACGAAGCGCCGGCGGTCGAGCCGGTAGGTCCAGGCGCCCCACGGAATGGTCATCGAGGGACGCTCCAGGATGGCCCGCAGCGCCCCCGAGGTCCCGATCGTGGCGCAGAACCATTGCGGGCGCACGCAGGCCGACCCGACGTTCGCGAGGGCGCCGTCGCCGAGCGGAAGGAACCAGGGGACGGCGTTCAACTCCGGCCACCGGCGGGCGAAGGTGGGAAGCAGTCCCCGCATGGGCTCGTCCCAATCGTGTAGCGCCGGAAGATGATCCGGGGCGATGCCGGAAAGCGCGAGCGCGCCGTCGTCCCAGCGGCAGCCATTGACGTCCAGCAAGCCCGTGCCCGAGGCGATCGAGAAGCTGATCGCCCGCCGGCCGAGCAGGTTCTCGTAGAGGTACTCGCCGAGTCCGACCCAACAGGCGGTTCGCGTGACGGGCTCGGGACGCGTCCGCTGCAGCCAGCGCAGCTTCGCCGGCCAGAAGCTCGCGTGGAAGAAGCAGCCGGTTCGGGCGTGGTAGGCGTGCTCATTCTCCGCCGACCGGAGCGAAACGGTTTCCTCCGCCGCGCGCGTGTCCGCCCAGGTGAAGAGTTCAGTGGTCGGGCGTCCGCGGCGATCGATGCCCATCAAG
>DASQGL010000123.1:0-16416 GCA_035632635.1 Candidatus Limnocylindrales bacterium | reverse complement strand
GGCTCGCCCCCTCTGCGGACGCGGGTATCCTGATCGGACCATGACCGAGCTCTGGCGGCAGGGGGCGTCCAGCCTCTCGCGCGCCTACCAGGCCGGCGAGACGAACCCGCGCGAGGCGCTGGCCGCGGCCGCCGAGCGGATCGCGCGGCTGGACGGCAGGCTCGGCGCCTTCACCACCATGACGCTGGAGCGGGCCGAGTCGGAGGCCACGGTCATGACCGAGGAGCTGGCCCAGGGGCGCCGCCGTGGCCCGCTGCACGGCATCCCGATCGGCATCAAGGAGCTGTTCGACGTCGAAGGCGCGATCACGACCTACGGCTCGCCGATCCTCGAGGGCCGTGTGCCGGCGAAGGATGCCGAGGCGGTGCGCCGCCTGCGCGCCGCCGGAGCGATCGTGGTCGGCCTCACGCGCAGCCACGAGTTCGGCTTCGGCATCACGACCCAGCACCTGACGCGGGGACGGACGCGCAACCCGTGGAACCTGGAGCGCGTCCCCGGCGGATCGAGCGGCGGATCGGCCGCGGCGGTCGCCGCCGGGCTGGTGCCGGTCGCCCTTGCCAGCGACACTGCCGGGTCGATCCGGGTCCCGGCCGCATTCTGCGGGCTGTGCGGGCTCAAGCCGACCTACGGGGCGGTCAACGCGCGCGGCGCCTGCGCGCTCGCCCCCTCCTTCGATCACGTCGGCGCGCTCGCCCGCAGCGTCGACGATTGCAGCCTCCTGTTCTCGGTGCTCGCGGATGGAGGCTTCGCGGAATCGCCGGTCGAGGTCTTTGGGATCACGGTCGGCTTCTCGCCCGACCTGGAGCAGCCCGCGCTCGACCCGGATCACGCGGCCCTGCTCGAGGCCAGCCGGGCCGCGCTGCAGGCGGCCGGCGCCCGGCTGCGCCGGCTCGCGGTGCCGGACGCGGCCGACATCGCGCCGACCTTCACCCCGCTTCGCAATGCGGAGGCGTACGACGTCCATAACCGGATCCTCGGCCTCTTCCCGGCACGCAGCGCGGAGTACGGCGCCGACGTGCGCGGCCGGCTCGAGGACGCCAGCCACGCGACCCTGCGCGACTACCTCGTGGCGCGCGAGCGCCGGCGGGAGATCAAGGACGCCTTCGCCCAGATCTTTCGCGAGGTCGCCGTCCTGCTGACCCCGGTGACGGCGACCGGTCCCTCCTCCCTCGACCATCCGGACGTCATGACCCGGGGCGGGCGCAGCGTTCCCCTGCGCGACCTCGTGCTGCCCTTCACCATCCCGCAGGACCTGCTCGGCCTGCCCGCCTGCGCGGTCCCGGTCGGCTTCGATCGCGAGGGGATGCCGGTTGGGGTCCAGATCACCGCCCCCTGGGGCCAGGAGTCGCGGGCGCTGGCCGTCGGCCGCGTGCTCCATATGGCCATGGGGTCGCGGGACCGCTGGCCCCCGCTCGTGGACCCCGTCAGGGCCGGCGCGTAGGCGACGCCCCGGTCAGGGGTCCCGGATCGCGTGCTGGAGGTTGAACTCCGACGGCTCGAACGCGGGCACGACGATGGAGAGGACCTTGAGGGACTCGTCGCCGTCGTTGAAGAGCTGATGCTCGGCGCCGGGCGGGACCATGATGATCGACCCGGGCTCGATCGCCTGGCGTTCCCAGGCGACCACGATCTCGCCGCGCCCGGACACGACGTAGAAGATCTCCTCCTTCTCGGGGTGGCTGTGCGGGTTGGAGCTCGACCGCGGATCGATCTTGGTCATCCCGATCCAGACGCGCGAGGATCCGCCCGCCCAGGGAGCGACCAGGTGCTTCAACGTGCGCGCGTGCGGCCTCGGCACCTGGAGGCCGGCCACTTCGTGCTCCCGGATGTGCTTCACCTCGACCCCCTCCCTCTCCCCGTGTGGCGAGGACCGCTCTACAGGCGCGCCAGCGACTGCTCGGGCGCGAAGGCCTCGATCATGGCATCGACGTTGTGGGTCACGGGCAGGATGACCGGATAGGACGCGCCGGCCGCCTGGTAGGCGCGAAGCCGGGCGCGGCATTCGTCGGGGGTGCCGGAGGCGGTCAGCCGCAGCGCCAGGTCCTCGTCGATCAGCGTCATGGCGGCCTCGATGCCGCCCTCTTTCGGCGGCCAGCCGCCCATCGCCTCGTTGACCCGGTGGATCAGGTCCTCGTCGATGCCGCTCGCCTTCGCGATGTGCGGCTGCTGCCCCACGTACATGGTGGCCAGCCGCCGGCCCGCGTAGCGCGCCTTGTCGCCGTCCTCGTCGAGCGCGCAGCTGACCAGCAGCGGGAGGTCGATCTCATCCAGGCTGCGACCTGCCGCGCGGGCGCCTTTCTCCACCTGGGCGATGCAGGCCCGCACGTAGTCGGTCGAGAGCATCGCGTTGAGCAGGACGCCGTCCGCGATCTTGCCGGACAGCTCCAGCATCTGCATGCCGGTGGCGCCGATGTAGATCGGGATGTGCTTCGGGGTCTTGGGCCGCCCGTCCCCGAGATCGAGCCGGATGCCGCGGACGTGGACGACCTCACCCTCCAGGGTGACCTCCTCCATGTTGAAGAGCCGCTTGACGACGTCCACGTACTCGCGCATCTGGGTGATCAGCCGGGTGCGCTCGATTCCCTGCTTCCAGGCGAGGGGATCCCAGTAGGCGCCCAGCCCGCAGATCATGCGGTCGGGCGCCAGCTCGTCGAGCGTGGCGAAGCTCAGCGCCATCAGCGCCGGGCCCCGCGTCCAGGTGTTGACCACGCCCGGTCCCAGCTTGACGCGGCTGGTGATGGCGGCCATCGCGCCCAGCACGGAGATCGCGTCGCGGGCCAGCCGCGTCTCGCACACCCAGACGGACTCGAATCCCTGCTCGTCGGCCCGCCTGGCCAGCCGCAGCTGCTCGCTCAGATCGGGTCGATCGAGGAAGCAGAGCCCTATCCGATCCATGCCATGTCCCTCCCTATTCGCAGGTTCGTCCGGCTCTCAGGCACCCAGCTCGCGCCACTCGGTCTCACGCTCCGACACGACCTCGTCGACCGCGGCGACCAGCAGGCCGAGGTCCGCGTCGGTCATCGGCGTGCAGATCGCCCCCATGGCTCTGGGCGCCATCAGGATGCCGTGATTGATCAATCCGAGGAAGAGATCGCGCAGCATCCGCGGGTTCGAGGTCCGCATCGTGCGATGATCCCGGACCGGCACCGCGGTGAAGTGGATGTTGAACAGGGAGCCGGCCCCG
Source organism: Candidatus Limnocylindrales bacterium (assembly GCA_035632635.1). Classification (GTDB taxonomy): domain Bacteria; phylum Chloroflexota; class Dormibacteria; order CF-121; family CF-121; genus CF-120. Next base: position 13,232 of record DASQGL010000123.1, on the reverse strand, counting down.
GTGACCTGGGCGGCGATGTCGTGGGCGTCGAACACCTGCCGCAGCCGGGAGCGGACCGAGTCGCCCTTCGCGTTGAGATCGGCGTAGACCTCGGGCGTCAGCTCGCGGAGGGTGGCGAGCCCGGCAGCCATGCCGAGCGGCGCCCCGTTGTAGGTGCCACCGTGCGGGATGCCGTCGGGACGGCGGGGATCGAGGAGCTCCATGACGTCGGCCCGCCCGCCGAAGGCACCGACCGGTAGCCCGCCGCCGATGATCTTGGCCATCGTGGTCAGGTCGGGCGTGACTCCGTACAGCTGCTGGGCCCCGCCCGGGGCCAGTCGCAGCGAGATGACCTCGTCGAAGATCAGGAGCATGCCCAGCTCGCGGGTCACCGCGCGGAGCGCCTCGAGGAAGCCGGGCTCGGCCGGGATCACGCCGCCGGCCCCCAGCACGGGCTCGACGATGACCCCCGCCACCTCCCGCTGATGCCGGCGCAGGATGCGCGCGACGCCGTCGGCGTCGTTGTAGGGGAGCACCAGGGTCTCGGCGAGCGCGGAGGCCGGCGTGCCCGCCGAGTCCGGGACCGGGCGGGGCTCACTCGCCGGGCCGGCCAGCGCCAGGTCCGGCTTGGTCGAGATCTCGGCGAAGTCGTGCGTCCCGTGGTAGCCGCCTTCGAAGCGGGCGATCTTCGGCCTGCCCGTGTAGACGCGGGCCAGCCGCATGGCGAACATGGTCGCCTCGGTCCCGGAGTTCGTGAACCGGACCATCTCCAGGGACGGGATGCGCTCGCAGAGGAGCTCGGCGAGCTGCACCTCGACCGGGTTGGCGGCCGCCACGGAGGTGCCCCGCTCCAGCTGGGCGGCGACCGCCGCGGTCACCCGCGGGTGCGCGTGTCCCAGGATCAGGGCCGAGTAGTTGCCGATGTAATCGAGGCGCGGGGTCCCGTCGACGTCCCACACGTGCGCGCCCTGGCCGCGCTCGATGTAGAGCGGATAGGGGGCGAAATAGACGGTCGTGCGCGTGGTCCCACCGGGCATCACCCGGCAGGCTTCCTCGTAGAGCGCGCGCGACGCGGGCGTCGTGCGCACGTAGGTCTCTTCGGCCGTCTCGGTCTTGCTTGGAGCCTTCATGCAACCCTCCTCCCTTGACGCTTGCCCGAGTCTATGAACGCCTCGACGCCCTCGCAATGGCCAACCCGACGAAAATCATTGACTTCTCGTGGAGGTTTTGTATAGTGGTGCCCTTCAGAGCTGGCGGGGGCGAGGAAAGGGGGACTTGGAGAGCGGTCTCACCGTCGCCGACGCACTCACCGTACCGGCCATGAAGCACGCCACGCTGCTCGCGGGCGAGACCGGCCTCCAGAACGTGGTGCGATGGGTGCACATCCTGGACATTCCCGACGTGGTGCCCTGGGTCAGTCCCGGCGACCTCGTGCTGACCAGCTGCTACCAGTTCTCGGTCTCGCCCGACACGGTCAACGACCTGGTGCCCCGTCTCGCCGACAAGCACGTGGCCGGCATGATCCTCGGGGTGGGCGCCTACCTCAACGAGGTCCCCCGGCAGCTGGTGGTGGACGCGAACCGGCGCGGGTTCCCCCTGGTCAAGATCTCGTCCAAGATCCGGTTCGAGGACCTGACCCATCAGCTGATCAGCAAGCTCCTCTACAACCCCCAGCAGATCCTGCAGCGCGCCGACCAGGCGGCGGCCGAGCTGACGGTCGCGGTCGGCTCGGCGTCGGAGCTGCAGACGCTCTGCGACACGATCGCGACGATCCTCCGCAAAGACGTGCTGCTCTGCGTCCCCGGCCGGCCCACCGTCCGCACGAGCGGCGTCAGCGCCGCGGCCGTCCAGGAGCTGGAGGCCTTCCAGGCCAGGCTGCCCGTCGGGCGGCGCCCCAACCCGGCCGCCCCGCCCCGGCTCGACGGCCGGCGCCTGATGCTGAGGCCGCTGGTCGCCGGGGAGCGGGTCGTGGGGCAGATCGGGGTGCTGTCCGACCAGGACTTCACGCCGCTCGACCTGCTCAACGTGAGCCATCTGGCCGGGCTGATCAGCGTCAAGCTGGCCGTGCAGCGTGAGCGCCAGCGGAGCGTGCAGCTGAGTCGCACCGATTTCCTCCGCCAGGTCCTGCTCTCGGGACCGGGCGACGTCACCGACCTGCAGGCGAGGGGCAACCTGATGGGACTGCGGGACGGCGAACCATACGTGGTGGTCGCCGCCAGCCTGCCCATCCCGGTCGACGCCGCGCGGCTGACCCAGGCGCGCGAAACCATCGTCGACGCGGCGAGCAGCTTCCTGGGCGACCTGGGCTCGGTCTTCACCCTCGAGACGGAGAGCACCGTCGTGCTGCTGGTTCCCCTGCGCGCGGCCGCGGGCGGCGACGCCGACCTTCGCGAGGCGCTGCAGCGCGCGCTGCGCACCGGGAACCTGGGCATGAGCGTGGGGCTGAGCGACGTCTCGCGGACGCTGGCGGAGGCACCCTCGCGGCTGGGGCAGGCGACCCGCGCGGCCGACCTGGCCGGCAAGCTGTACGGCCCCGGCGCGGCGCGCTCCTTTGCCGAGCTGCGCGCCTTCGACCTGCTCGACGGGCTGGCCGCCTCGCACCCCGAGGTGGAATTCACGATCGTGCCCGGGCTGCGCGGCCTGTTCGAGGCGGATCAGGAGCACGGCCTCAACCTGGTCGAGACCGTGCGCACCTATCTCCGCTGCGGAGGCAACCTCGAGCGCGCCGCCACCCGGCTCTTCCTCCATCGCAACAGCGTCCGCTATCGCATCGATCGCGCCCGCAGCTACCTGGGCGCTCACCTCTCCGACCCCGGCGAGTGGTTGCAGCTGGAGATGGCGCTCGCCATCCACAGCCTGCGAGAACCGCGCCGGGCCGCGCCCAAACGCCCGCGCTGAGGGACGGCGCCGCGCCCGCCTGACGGGCTCAGTGCAAAGCGTCAACGCCGGCCGAGCTTTTTTGTTCGATTCGCCCGTTGCCTGCGGGGGACGTGCTGGCTACACTCCGCCCTATTCAGCAGCAGGGGAGCTGACGCATGGGCGCACTGGAAGGGAAGGTTGCCGTGGTGACGGGCGCCAGCCGTGGGATCGGCGAGGCGATCGCGATCGCGCTTGCCGACGACGGGGCTGACGTCGCCGTCCTGGCGCGCACGCAGCCCGACCTGGAGAAGACGGCGGCCGGCGTCCGCGAGAGTGGTCGCAAGTCCCAGGCGGTCATCTGCGACGTGACCTCCTCGGCCTCGGTCGAGGCCGGCTTCGAAGGCGTGTGGGAAGCCTTCGGCCGGGTCGACATCCTGGTCAACAACGCGGGCAGCCGCCAGAACTTCAAGACCGTCGACGAGCTGCCCGAGGCGGAGTGGGACGCGGTCGTCGACGCGAATCTCAAAGGCGCCTTCCTCTGCAGCAAGGAAGCCGCCCGCCTGATGAAGCGCAACGGCGGCGGGTCGGTGGTCAACGTCGCCTCCATCGCGGGCCCGGTCGCCTTCCCCCGGATCGGCGCCTACTGCGCCGCCAAGGCGGGCGTGATCGCCCTGACCCGGGTGATGGCCGCGGAGTGGGCGGAGCATCACATCCGGGTCAACGCGGTCGCGCCCGGGTGGATCGAGAGCCCGATGAACGTCGAGCTGCGCACCGAGCCCCGCAACGTCGAGCTCTACGCCCACCTGCGCAACCAGACCTTTCTCAAGCGATTCGGGCGACCCCGCGAGGTCGCCGACGTGGTCACCTTCCTCGCCTCGCCCGCGGCCAGCTACATCGACGGCGAAGTCATCTTCATCGACGGCGGCTGGACCGCCGTCTGAATTCCAAGGAGGAGCAGGATGCCGACCAGGAACGGGAAGTCCAAGCATGGCAAGCCGAAAGCCGACGCGTCCTCGAGCGGCCTCGTCAAGGCGGCCCTGATCCAGTTCCAGGGCAACGCCGACAAGAAGAAGAACATCGAGAAGGCGACCCGCTACGTCAAGCAGGCGGCCGCCAACGGGGCCAAGATCGTCTGCCTGCAGGAACTCTTCAACACCACCTACTTCTGCTACGTCGAGGACCCCAAGTTCTACGACCTGGCCGAGCCGATCCCGGGTCCGACCATCGACGCGATGGCCAAGGTCGCCGAGGACGAGGGCATCGTGCTGGTGGCGCCGATCTACGAGCGCGTGGTCAAAGGCGAGCTGTACAACACCGCGGTCGTGATCGGGCCGAACGGCAACCTCCTGGGGCGGACCCGGAAGAGCTCGATTCCGCTGGTCGTCAGCAAGGACCTGGCGGGCTACGAGAAGTACTACTTCCGGCCCGGGAACACCGGCTTCCCCACCTACCCCACGCCGTTCGGGATCACGATCGGCGTCATGATCTGCTACGACCGGCACTTCCCCGAGCACGCCCGCCTGCTCGCGCTGGGCGGCGCCGACCTGGTCTTCGTGCCCTCGGCCACCGCGGGGATGTCGCGCTACCTGTGGGAGATCGAGCTCAAGGCCCACGCCATCGACAACATTTACTACGTGGGCGGTATCAACCGGGTGGGCAAGGACATCGGCGGCTCGCCGACCCAGCTCTACTACGGCAGCAGCTTCTTCAGCGACTACCGCGGCCAGACCATCTCGCAGGCGAGCGACAAGTCCGACGACGTCATCTACGCGGACATCGACGCCGGCGCGATCGAGAAGCTGCGCAATACCTGGGGCTTCTTCCGCGATCGACGACCCGACCTCTACGCGGCGATCACGACCTGAGCAGCGACCGACTCTCGAACACAGACAAGGAGGGAACAAACGACATGAGTCAGGTGGCGGTGCGCGAGCCGCAGACGACCAACAAGGGCCGCTATCGGTACACCACCGTCGACATCGTCGTCATCGCGGTCATCGGCGTGGTCTTCGGCATCCTCAACTCCCCCATGGGGGTGATCTACCAGGCGTTCCAGGCGGCCTTCGGGCCGATCGGCTCGAACATCTGGGGCGTCTTCGACATCAGCCAGGTGCTCGCCATGTACATCGTGCGCAAGCCCGGCGCCGCCTTCATCAACATGATGATCAACGGGCTCGTGCAGATGCTGTCCGGGAACCCGGCGGGCGCCATCACGCTCGGCTGGGGCTTCACCCAGGGCGTCGGGACCGAGGTCGCCTTCGCCGTCTTCGGCTATCGGCGCTTCGACTGGCTCGCCTGCTTCTTGGGCGGCGCGCTGGCCCAGGAGTTCGCAAACTTCTGGACCTATTACATCTACGGCTTCGGCAAGGCCGGCCTCGGCCAGCTGCTCCTGGGCGACCTGGTCGGCTTCTTCACCTATGGCGTCATGAGCGGCCTGATCGCCTTCGGCATCGGCACGTTCCTGCGCCGCGCCGGCGTGCTCAAGGCCTTCAAGGCCGGCGAGCAGCCAAAAGCCGCGTAGCCCCCCGAACCGGTGGACGCGATGCCGCGCATCGCGTCCATCCCCTCCCTCCGGCAGCCGATCCCACCCACACCGAGGAAGCCATCGAAACACCGATCACCAAAGACGTCATCATCCAGTTCGATCACTTCAGCGCCTGGTACAACCGGGCCCAGGCGCCGGTGCTGCAAGACCTCTCCTTCGAGGTGTCGCGGGGGGAGTTCGTGCTCGTCCTGGGCGCCAGCGGCGCCGGCAAGAGCACGCTCGGGCTCTGCCTGAACGGGATCGTGCCGCACGTCCAGGGGGCGACCGAGGGGGAGTTGATCGTCGCCGCCCACCGGGTGCGCGAATGGCCGGTGTCGACGCTGGGCAGCAAGGTGGGCATCATCTTCCAGGACGTCGAGAGCCAGCTGTGCATGCTCTACGTCCGGGACGAGGTCGCGTTCGGCCCCGAGAACCTGCGCATCCCGTCGGCCGAGGTCGAGCAGCGGGTCTCGGACGCGCTCCAGTTCGTCGGCCTCCAGGGGTACGAGAACAAGTTCGTCTTCGAGCTGTCGGGCGGCCAGAAGCAGAAGGTCGCGATCGCCTCGGTGCTGGCCATGCGCCCGGAGATCCTCTTCCTGGACGAGCCGACCGCCAACCTGGATCCCCGGAGCACGAACGAGCTGGTCGACCTGATCGGCCGGCTCCGCCGAGACCACACGATCCTGATCTTCGAGAACAAGGTCGATCAGCTGGCCGGGATCGCCGACCGGCTGCTGGTGCTCGACGGCGGCCGGCTCGCCTTCGACGGACCCGTCCGCGAGGTGCTCGAGGAGCACGGCGACACGCTGGTCAACGAGCTCGGCGTCTGGATCCCCCAGGTCTCGGAGGTCGAGCTGGGATTGCGACGCCGCAAGCACGTCCGGTCCGCCGTGTTTCCCCTGTCCCTAAACGAGGCGGTCGAGCAGTACGCCCCCCTGAACTTCCGGGGCGAGCCGGCGCGGACCAGCGCGCCGCGCCCCGTGATCGCGCTCAAGCCGACCATCGAGGTGGACCGCGTCGGGTTCCGCTACGACGACGGCACGGTCGCGCTGCGCGACGTGTCGTTCAACATCCGCCAGGGGGAGAAGGTCGCCATCGTCGGCCCCAACGGGTCGGGGAAGACGACCATCAGCAAGCACTTCACCGGGCTGCTCAAGCCGACCAGCGGGCGGGTGCTGATCGATGGGGCGGACACCCACAAGCTCTCCACCCGGGACCTCGCCCGCCGGATCGGCTTCGTCTTCCAGAACCCGGAGCACCAGTTCGTCCGCGACTCGGTTCGGGACGAGGTCGCCTTCAGCCTGCGCATCGGCGGCATGGACGAGGCCGAGATCGCCCGGCGGGTCGACCACGAGATCGAGATCTTCAACCTCAAGGGGCTCGAGGACCGCCATCCCTTCTCCCTGAGCGGCGGCGAGCGGCGGCGGCTGAGCGTGGCCACCATGATCATCGCCCATCCCGAGGTGCTGGTCCTCGACGAGCCGACCTACGGCCAGGACAAGTCGAACACGGTGCGAATGATGGACTCGCTCTTCAAGGCGCTGGCGGAGGATGAGGCGGTCCAGGAGATCACCCTGATCCTGGTGACCCACGACATGAAGCTGGTCGCCGGCTACGCGGAGCGGGCGATCGTGATGCGGCAGGGCCGGGTGGCGTTCGACGGTCCGACCAGCCAGCTCTTCCTCGACCCCGACCTGCTGCGGGACACGAACCTCGAGTACCCGCCGCTGTTCGAGCTGAGCCGGGCGCTGCGCGACCGGGGCGCGATGGTCCCGGCCTCGCTGCTGCGCCCCGAGGATTTCGTGGCGTCTGTCCGCGCGTTGCAGGCGATCGAGCCATGATCGGAGGAACCCGGCCATGCGGATGACGATGCAGTACTACCGCGCCAACACGGTGATGCACCGGATGGACGCGCTGACGAAATTCCTCTGGATCATCCTGCTGGGCGTGCTCGGCTTCACCATCTCCGACCCCCTGATGCTGGCGGCGCTGGTGCTGGCGCTCGTCTTCGTCACCTTCGGGCTGGGCCGGCTGCCGGCCGGGATGGTGCTCCGGATGGGCTTCTACTTCTTCCCGCTCTCGCTCGCGGCCGGCTTCTTCCAGATGGTGATCCGCAGCCACGGCACGACCGTGCTCGCGCACCTCGGCCCCCTGGCCGTGACCAGCGGCGGCCTGCAGTTCGGCGCGGTCTTCGGCTTGCGGATCATGCTGATCGCGTTCGCCTCGCTGATCTTCGTCTGGACCACCGACCCCCGCGACCTGATCGTGTCGATCATCTACCTGCGGGTCCCCTACCGGATCGCCTACGCGGTCTTCGTCGCCCTGCGCTTCGTGCCGCTCCTGGAGAACGAGGCGGCCGTCATCCGCGAGGCGCAATCGGTCCGCGGCGTCGAGCAGGTGCACGGACGGATCGAGTCGCTGAAGCGCTACGTCCTGCCGCTGCTCCTCTCGGCGATCCGCAAGTCGGAGAACACCGCGGTGGCCATGGACAGCCGTGCCTTCGGCGCCTTCCCCACCCGCACCTACATCAAGGAGTTCCGCTGGACGGCCTCGGGCATCATCTTCCTGATGACGTTCGCGGCGGCGGGCGCGATCCTGATCTACGCGGCGGCGCTGCGCGGCAACCTGTACGAGCGCTGATCAGGCGGGCTGCCGGGACGGCCCGGCCCGGCCAGCCTGGTCGATGGCGATCGCGAGCAGCGTGCCGGGCAGGATCGGGTTGCTCAGGAAGACGCTGACGGCGCCCCAGCCGGTCGAGACGACGGTCAGGGCCAGGCAGAGGGCGAGCGCCGCGAGGGTCGCGGCGGCGCGCGGCCGCGACCAGCGCACCCGGGCATAGAGCCGCCGCGCGATCAGGGCGACGAAGGCCGCCGCCACCATGAGCACGTCGATCGCGACCGCCACCGGGAAGCTGGCCAGGACCGCGACCGCCGGACCGAGCAGGGCGACCCCGACCAGGGCGAGCGCCGCGATCACGAGCGGCTGCCGGCTCACCGCGCCGCTGGCCGCCACCAGCCCCGACGATTCCGAGCGCGGCACGGTGCCGACGCTGCCCACCAGGCCGGCGAGCACCTGCGCCGCGCCGTAGAGCGCCGTCGCTCCCCGCAGGTCCACGCGCTCCCGCACCGGCATGGCCGCCGCAACCGCCTCGATGCTGGCGTAGACGTTGATCATCGGGATCAGCATGGTCAGCACGACCACGATCAGCAGCGTGGGGGCGGGGACGGCCAGCGGGCCGAGACGGGGGACGACGAAGATCGCGGAGGAGGCGGCGGTGGCATCGAGCGGACCGCCCGCCAGCAGGTAGGCGGTGAGCCCGGCCAGGTAGCCGCTCAGGAAGATGAGGGCCCGCAGCAGCGGCGGGCCGGCCCGGTAGACGAGCAGGCTGGAGGCGAGGACGGCGAGCAGCGCGAAGCCGGCGGCCGGCTCGACCAGCCGGGTGGCCGTGTGCCCGAGCGCCTGGGGCGCGAGCCGGAGCAGCAGCGTGAGCCCGAGCAGGAACAGGAAGCTGCCCACCACGTAGGGACTGAGGAGGCGGACCAGCGCCCGGCCGGCGAACCAGCCGACCGCGCCGACCACGAGTCCCGCCAGGACCAGCGCCCCGGCGAGCTGCGCCCGGAGCGCGGGCGTAACGGGCGCGCCCTGGACGAGCACCACCAGCATGGCGACGTAGGGCGTGCTCGGACCTTCGAACAGCGGCAGCCGGTGCCCGACCGCCGCCTGGACCAGCGTGGTCACGGCCAGCACGATCAGGACCGAGGTCATGAAGCGGGCCCGGGCGGCGCCCTGCAGGTCGAGCAGGGAGGCGGCCACGATGATGAAGCTCAACGAGCCCGAGACGACGAAGACGAACCACTGCAGCGAGAGGCCGGCGGTCCAGAGCGCCCGGCGGGGCGCGGGGTCGACGGCGCCGGCCGCCGACCCCGGGGCGAGGAGGGCGAGCTTCAGGGTGGGAGGGTTATCCGGCGACGCCGGTCAGCTCGCGAGCCGCCGAGGCTTTCGGGTTGAAGCGGTCGCGCTTCAGCATCCGGCCGTGTCCCGGCGGTCCGACGAACGTGCCCTGGTCGACCAGGACCGTGCCCCGGCTGAGCACGGTGACCGGCCGGCCGGTGAGCTCGGTGCCCTCGTACGGGTTGTAGTCGACCCGCATGTGCATGGCGTCGGCCGTGATCCGGCCTTTCGCGTGGGGATCGAAGAGGACCAGGTCGGCATCGCTCCCGACCGCGATCGCGCCCTTCTTCGGGAACAGGCCGAACATCTTGGCCGGCGCCGTCGACACGATCTCGACGAAGCGGTTCAGGCTGATCTTGCCGGATCGCACGCCCCCGTAGAGCAGCATCAGCCGAGTCTCGATCCCCGGCATGCCGTTGGGGATCTTGCTGAAGTCGTGGCGGCCGGCCTGCTTCTGCTCGTGGTAGGTGAAGGTGCCATGGTCGGTCGAGACCACCTGCAGGTCGTTGCCGGCGATCCCTTTCCAGAGCTCATCCTGGTTCCAGGCTTCGCGGACCGGCGGGCTGCAGACGTACTTGGCGCCCTCGAAGCCGGGCTCCTCGAGATTCTTGTCGGAGAGGAACAGGTACTGCGGGCAGGTCTCGGCATAGACCGGGAGGCCCCGATCGCGCGCCGCCTTGACCTGGTTGAGCGCATCCGCGCAGCTGAGATGGACGATGTAGAGGGGCGCCCCGGCCATCTCGGCGAGCGCGATCGCGCGACCGGTCGCCTCGCCCTCGGCGGTGGTCGGCCGGGTCAGGCCGTGGAACTTGGGCGCGGTGTGCCCGGCGGCGAGCGCCTGCTTGACGAGCACGTCGATCGCCCCCCCGTTCTCCGCGTGCATGCAGATCAGCCCGCCGTTCGAGGCGCTGCGCAGCAGCCCGCGGAAGATGCTGGCGTCGTCCAGCATGAAGGCGCCCGGGTAGGCCATGAACAGCTTGAAACTGGTGACGCCCGTGTCCACGAGCTGATCCATCTCGGTCAGGACCGAATCCGGCAGGTCGGTCGCGATCATGTGGAAGCCGTAGTCGATGACCGCGCGCCCCTCGGCCTTCTTGATCCACGCCTCGAGGCCTTCGCGGAGCGCCTGGCCGCGATACTGGATGGCGAAGTCGACGATGCTCGTCGTCCCGCCGAAGGCGGCCGCGACGGTGCCGGTCTGGAAGTCGTCCGAGGTGCTCGTCCCCATGAACGGCATGTCCAGATGGGTGTGCACGTCGATCCCGCCGGGCATCACGTACGTGCCCTGGGCGTCGATCACCCGGTCCGGCCCGGGGTCGCTGGGGATGCTGGCCCCGATCAGGGCGATCCGCTCTCCATCGATCAGGAGGTCCGCGGGGTAGGTCTCGCTGCCGGTGACGATGGTGCCGTTGCGGATCAGGGTCTTCATCGCTTCCTCCTCGCCGCTCGCCGAGCAGATGAAGGGTGCCGAGCGCGAAGGCAAGCATAGGAAGGCCCAAAAGCGGTGTCAACGTCCGGTTCGGCCAGAGGACGCGGGCCGCCATTGACGCTCTGCACAGAAGGACGGCCCCCGGATTGCGTCCGGGCCCCTCGGCTGACAAGATGACTGGCCATGTGGGCCCGGTGGGTGCTGGCCATAGGCTTGGGCGCCCTCCTCCTGTACATCGGCGTCGTGCATGGACTGATCCGCCAGGACATCAGCCGGTCACGCCGGGGCGAGGTCGAGCACGTCCGCGGAGAGCCGGCCAGGGTGGGCGGCGCCGCCATCGCCCTGGCGGGCCTGGCGCTCGTCGCGCTCGGGGTCAGCACCGCGCTCGCCTGGCCACGACCGTGGCCCGTCTTCTACGGCCTCTGGCTGGTCGTCGGGCTGGGGGTGGGCGGGTTCTTCTTGGCGCTGAGCGGCCGCCTGCCGTTGCGGTGACGGGGAGGCGCCCCCCGGCCCGGGGAGCGCCTCCTCCGCCGTCGAGGTCAGGACACGAGGTCGCGCATCGCCCGGACGTTCTGCCGATCGCAGGTGAAGGCGAGGCAGCCGAGGTGCCAGCCGTCCTGGATCGTCCGCAGCATCGAATAGTGGTTGTAGGCGACGTCCGACGACCCGGCTTCCTGGTGGCCGCCGTTGATCACGAGGGTGAGCACGTGGCCGCCGCCGGGGTTGGCGTCGCAGCACCCGCTGGTGTCGCCGAATCCGAACGGCCCGCTGCCCGTGAAGTCGCTCTCGTCCCAGGTGATGAAGATCGCCGCGTTGTCGTTCCAGGCGGACGACGACATGATCGCCGAGACGGTCTGCTGCAGGAACGTGTCGCCGGTCGCGATCAGACTTTGGACCTGCGAGAAGTCGCACGGATCGGCCGGCGTGGCGGCCCGACCGTGCATGTCATGGCACTGGTCCGGGCTGATCCACGCGTAGTTCGGCACGGTCCCGTTGGCCAGGTCCTGGCTCAACTGGCTGAGGTCCACGATGTTCGCCGTCCGGGCGGGGTTGGACTGCACGTCCTGGTAGGTGATGAACGGGTTGTGCTTGCGCTCGTAGAGCTGGTTCCCGCAGGCATGCGCGAGCAGGTTGCCGTTGCACAACGACAGCGACTGCATGTAGGCCTTCCAGCTCTTGTCGTGGCTCTCGAGCTGGTCGACGATGTTCGGCACGTTGACCGTGATGTCGTTGTCATCGGGGACGCCGTTCGTCGAACCCGAGGTCGCCGCGATGTAGTTCGGCTGGCTCGGGTGCGTCACGCCGAAGTAGTTCGTGGCCACGCCATAGGTGGCCGCGGCGTAGTTGATCCAGGGCGCGTTCGGATTCCCGATCAGGCTCCCGTAGCCGGTGTTCTCCATCATGATCACGAACACGTGGCTGAAGTGGCCGTTGCCGTGCTGCCCCTGGCCGCCCTGGCCGCCGCCGTGGCCATCGGCCGCCGCCGAGATTCCGCCGCTGAGCAGCGGCGCCATGCCGAGCGCCACCATCGCGGCCAGGCGCGCCAGACGATCAAAGACCCTGGTACCTCTCATGATCCCTCCCTGCGAACCTTGGAAACGGCCTGCCCGGCGTCACGGCCGGTTGCCGCATTATCGGACTGGACGGCGATCATGTCAAACGGCTCAACGCCGTCAGCGTTTGGCGGCGGCCTGCCCCTGGCACCAGGCGTAGAGCGCGTCGTACATCGGCGTCTCCAGCCGGATCTTCGCCTGGTCGTCGTCTCCGTGGAGCAGCGCGAATCCGTGGGCGATGGCGGTGAGCCCCGCTGCCTCGGGCACGATGGCGACATCCGCGGCGATGTCCGCCCCATGGACGATCTTCGCCAGTCGCTCGAGCCCCGGGTCCAGGAGATGGTGCTTGACCATGATCGATTCGAAGCTGCAGCGGCCGTCCACGTGCCCGAGCTCGGCCCCTTTGACGTCGTAGGGGATGGCCCGCTCGCGTTCCGCCACGGCGGAGACCTCGTCAGCCGGCACGAACAGGAACTCGGCCTCGGGGTCCACGAAACGTTTGATCAGCCAGGGGCACGCGACCCGATCGACGTTCGCGTTCTTGCGAGTCACCCATTTCATGCCATCCCTCCTCGAACCCGTCCCTGCAATACTGCGCTTGATGAGAGCGGTGCTCGCCACGAAAGCGGACGACTGGGTCGACGTGCGCGTCGGCCAGCTCGAGATGGACGACCTGCCACCCGGCGACGTCACGATCCGGGTCGCCTACTCGAGCATCAACTATAAGGATGGCCTGGCGGTCACCCCGGGCGGCGGCGTGGCGCGCAGCTCGCCGCGCGGGCCGGGCAGCGACCTGGCCGGCACGGTGGTCGCCTCCGGGTCCGCGGACTTCGCGCCCGGGGACGCCGGCATCGCCCACGGCTACGAGCTGGGCGCCTCGCGGCACGGAGGCTTCGCCGAGGTGGCGCGCGTCCCGGCGGGATGGGTCGTGCCGCTG
>DASQGL010000122.1:0-19370 GCA_035632635.1 Candidatus Limnocylindrales bacterium | reverse complement strand
GGCAGCCGCGGCGCTGTCGGGGAGCCGCAGGTCCCCTCCCGTGCGCGCAGAGGGGCCGGGCCGCCGCACCCATACGCGCCATGGTGCCTCCGGGGCTCCGCGGCGCCCTCGCCGGCCACACTGGAGGGCCCGGCTCGGATGCTCGCGCCTCGCCCCGTCGGCACCGGCGCGTTCCGCGCGAAAGCGCGGCTCGCCCGGCGGGCTCGCTCTCCGGCTCTGCCTCGGATTGGCGCGGCGCGGCCGGGGAGCCGCAGGTCCCCTCCCGTGCGCGCAGACGGGCCGGGCCGCCGCCCCCAATACCGCGGCTGTGCGGGCGTCGGCCCTGGTCAGGGAAGGAGATAGGCGTCTGAACGGGGATCGGATTCGACCTCAAGGATCGCCGGCCCGTCGAGCACACCGGAGGGTGCGGCGACCTCAGGCAGCGCCGCGGGGGGGGCAATGCCCGGCCCGTCGAGCACACCGGAGGGTGCGGCGACCTCGCGCAGCGGCGCGGGGCATCGCAACAAGGGGCGAGGTTAGCTCGTGCTTCCTTTCTATAATGCTGACCATGCCGGTGAAGGTGCGTGTCCCGGGCGCGCTGCGACAGCTGACCCGCGGCGCCGCGGTCGTGGAGGTCAATGCCGCGGACGTCTCTCAGGCGCTGGGCGCCCTGAACGAGAAGTTCCCGGGCTTCAAGGAGCGGCTGTACGACGAGCAGGGACAGCTGCGCCAGTTCATCAACATCTACCGCAACGACGAGGACATCCGGTTCTCCTCGGGCCTGCAGACCAAGCTCGGCGAAAACGACGATCTCTCGATCGTCCCGGCCGTCGCCGGAGGATAGCCCGGTCGTGCCGCGGGCGGTGGTGCGGCTGACGTTTCGCGGCGAAGTCTTCAAGGACCCGGTGCTGTACCAGATGGGCAAGGACTATCACCTGGTGACCAACATCCGGCGGGCGCACGTCGACCAGGGCGAGGGCTGGCTGGAAGTGGAGCTCGACGGCCAGCAGGCGGACATCGACGCCGCCCTCGAATACTGCCGCTCACGCGGCATCACCGTCGAGCGGGACACCCCCTCGTGAGGGTGGCCGTCGCCATGAGTGGCGGAGTCGACTCGTCGGTGGCCGCGTCGCTCGTGCGGGACGCGGGCCACGACGTCTTCGGCGTCACGCTGCAGCTCTGGCCCAAGGAGATGGCCGCGCGCGACTTCGACAAGCACCACGGGTGCTGCTCGTTGGACGCGGTCGAAGACGCCCGGCGCGTCGCCGCCCGGTTGGGCATTCCGTATTACGTGCTGAACTTCGAGGAGGCCTTCCGCCAGGGCGTCATCGACCCGTTCACGACCTCGTACCTGGACGGGCGCACGCCGAACCCGTGCATCCGCTGCAACGAGCAGATCAAGTTCGGGGCGCTCCTGCGCAAAGCGCTTGCGCTCGGGGCGGACGCCATGGCGACCGGCCACTACGCGCGGGTCGAGGCGGGTCCGGACGGCGCCTACGAGCTGCGCCGGGCGGTCGACGCCCGCAAGGACCAGTCCTACGTCCTGTACCAGCTCGGGCAACCGGAGCTCGCCGTGCTCCAGTTCCCGGTCGGCGGCCTGCTCAAGGCGGAGGTCCGCGACCGGGCGCGATCGCTCGGGCTGGTCACCGCCGACAAGCCGGAGAGCCAGGAGATCTGCTTCATCGCCGACGGCAGCTATCGCACCCTGCTCAAGGAGCGCTTCGCCGAGCGGGTGCGGCCGGGCGCGATCACGGACCAGCAGGGGCGGGAGATCGGACGCCACGAGGGCATCGCGCTCTACACGGTCGGCCAGCGGTCCGGGCTCCGGCTGCGGGCGGTGACCGCGGACAGCCCGCCCCGCTACGTGACCGCAATCGACGCCCGCGCCAACACGCTGGCGGTCGGCGAGGCGCAAGACCTGCTGCGCGAGGCGTGCGAGGTCGAGGACGTGCGCTATGTCGGCGCGCTGCGCCCGCAGGCGCCCTTTGAGGCGGAGGTGAAGGTGCGGTCGCACGCGCCCTCGGCGCGGGCGCGGGTCGTCCCGCTCGGGGATCGGGCCCGGATCCAGTTCGCCGAGCCCCAGCGCGCCCTGGCGCCCGGGCAGGCGGCCGTCTTCTACGACGGCGATCGGGTGGTCGGCGGGGGGGCGATCGCGGCCGCGTGACCGGCGCGGAGGTCGCCCGCCAGTTCCTGGCCCACCTGGGGGGCGTCGCGCTGGTCTGGGTGATCGCGGGCGGTGGCGTGCTGGCGGCCATGACCGCCTGGCGCGGCCGCCCGGCCTACTGGCTGGGCGCTTTCGGCGCGCTCCTCATCGTCTTCGGCTTCGAGCTCGCCCCCGGCTTCCTCCCGTCGAGCGTCTCCACGACCGCGATCGGGATGGGTGTGGTGCTCGCCATCTTCGCGATCGCGGTCGACCTGCTGCTCGGCCCCGCCCGGGTCGGGACGGGCTCGAGCGACGGGGAGCCGGTCGACACCCGCTTCGAATAGCTACCATGGTTCCTCGGTGATCGCGACCGACAAGTACATGAGCGCGCCGATCGTGGCCCGCACCGACTACGCGCCCACGCTCTGGTCGATCCGCATCAAGACCCCCGAGCCGCTGCCCTTCCGCGCCGGCCAATACGTGGCCTTCGGCCTGCTCAACGGCGAGAAGGTCCTCGAGCGCGCCTTCTCGATCGCCTCCAGCCCCTACGAGGACGAGCTCGAGTTCTTCATCGAGCGGGTCCCGGACGGCGCTCTCTCGCCCCAGCTCTACGACCTGCAGGTCGGCGACGCCGTGCAGATGCGACGCAAGGCGAAGGGGATCTTCAACCTCGACCTGAAGTCGGGACACCGGCAGCACTTCCTGGTCTCGACGGTCACCGGCATCGCGCCGTACATCAGCTACGTCCGCACCATGCTGCGCGACCAGGATGCGGGACGGCTGGATGAGCCGCACCGCCTCGTGGTGCTGCAGGGCACCTCCCGCTCCGACGAGTTCGGCTACGACAAGGAGCTGCTCGGATACGCGGAGCGGGCCCCCTGGCTCACCTACATCCCGACCATCAGCCGTCCCTGGGAGGACCCCGCCTGGCCGGGCGAGCGGGGCCGCGTCGACGACCTGATCCGGAAGTACGCCGACACGCTCGGCCTCGATCCCGCGACCACCACCGCCTACCTGTGCGGCAACCCGGGCATGATCGCGAACGCGCGCGACATCCTCCGCCGGCGCGGGTTCGAGCATGCCGCGATCAAGGAGGAGACCTACTGGGCGCCGGGCGAGGGCGAGGTGGAGTACTGACGTGATCGCGTGGATCGTCGCCCTCGGCGCGCTGGCCGTCGCCGGCGCGGCGGCCACCGTGCTGGCTCCGAGCCTCCGGCTGGGCGTCCGGGCGCTGGCCGTCACCCTCGCGCTGGGCGCCGCGCTCGCGCTCGCGCTCGGCTCGCCGGCCGTGGCGGCCGCGGAGGCCGCGGGCGCGGTGATCGTCTTCGCCCTGGGGCAGTTGGTCCCGGCCCCCGACGGATCCCGGCCCGCCCGTCCGAGCGTCGCCGCGATCGTCCTGTCGGCGGTGCCGCCGGCGATCCTGCTGGTGACGCTCGCCTGGGTGGCCGTTCAGACGGCGTGGCCCGCCCCATCCCTGCCCGGGGCGACGCTCTCGCAGGCGCTCCGGTCCAGCCAGCTCGTCCCGTTGTGGATCAGCCTCGTGCTCGTCGCCACCGGGGCACTGGCGTACCTGACCCTGCGCGAGCCGCGCGCGCCGCATCGACCGCAGCCGCACGCGCCCCGGCGCTTGGGGTCGCCCTCCCGCACCCCGCCGCGTGGGCGAGGGCGGCGGTGAACCTCAGCGCGCTGCTCGTGATCGCGGCCGCGATCTTCGCGGTCGGGTGTTTCGGTCTGCTCGTCCGGCGCCAGCTCGCCGGTATGGTGCTCAGCGCCCAGCTCCTGACGCTGGCCGTGGTGCTGACCCTGCTCGCCTTCGCCCGGCTTCGCCCCGGGCCTGCCGCCTCACGCGGGGAGGCGTTCGCGTTCGTGCTCGCTCTGGCCGGCGTGGGACAATCCCTGGTCGGCCTGGCGCTCGCCCAGCTGGTCTCGCCCCTGCAGGGCGACCGGGAGGACGAGGCGTCCGTCAGGCGGCCCGGATGACGCTCGCCCTGATGCTGGCGGCGCACGGGCCACTCGACACCTGGAGTCCGACGCTGATGGTCGCGCTGGCCCTGTTCATGCCGGCGCTCGCCGCCCTCATCATCCTCACCTTCACCATCGATTCGAGGCGAGGCAGCGCGCTCATGGCGATCCTGGGGTCGCTCGCGATGCTCGGGTTCGCCGCGCTCGCGACCGCGATCGAAGTCGTGCATCCGGGACACCTCGAGTCGGCGCTCACGTTCCTGCAGTTCTTCACCGGCCTGCCGGGCGGCGCCTCGGAGTTCAGCCTGCAGTGGGGCGTGCTGGCCGACCCCCTCAGCGCGGTCGTGCTCCTCGCGCTCGCCCTCGTCAGCCTGCTCGTCACGCTGGCGTCCCTCGAATCGGTCCGGCGCGACGAGGGGTTCATCCGGCTGCTGATCGTCATGCTGGGCACCACCTTCGCGATGGCCGGAGTGGTGCTCGCGACCAACTACTTCGAGCTGTTCGTCTTCTGGGTCCTCACCAGTCTGGGCGGCTACCTGCTGATCGGGCACCGCTGGCGGGTGCCCGGGGCGGTCAGGGCGGCGCGCCACGCGTTCCTCTACCTTGGCACCGGCGATGCGCTGCTCCTGATCGCGATCGTCTACATCTTCTTTCGATTCCAGGACCTGAGCTTCAGCCGCCTGAGCCTGGCGTATACCGGCGGGAAGGTCAGTGCCAACGGCCTCCTGATCATGGCGCTGCTCGTCTTCGGCGCCGCCATGACGCGCGCCGCGCAGCTGCCGCTGCACGGCTGGATGACCGGCGCCGCGGAGGCGCCCGCGCCCGCGGCCGCGCTCGTCCTGAGCGCGACGGTCGCGGTCTCCGGCGTCTACCTCGTGGCCCGGACCTATGACCTCTTCCACGCCAGCCCGCGGGCGCTGGTCGTGGTCACGGTGGTCGGCGGCGTGAGCGCGATCGCGGCGGCGGTGTTCGCGCTCGCCCAGGATCAGCTCAAGCACCTGCTCACCTACGTGACCATGAGCAACCTCGGCGTGATGATGCTCGCGCTCGGCGCGGGCGCCTACAGCGCCGCCGTGCTCCACATGGTCGGCTCCACGTTCGCGGTCGCGGTCCTCTTCCTCGGTGCCGGCGCGGTCACGGCCGCGATGCGGACCGAGAGCCTGCGGGAGATGGGCGGGCTGCTCCCCCGCATGCCCGTCGTGGGATGGACGGTGGGACTCGCGCTGGCGGGGATCAGCGGCATCCCGCCCCTGAGCGGCTTCTGGAGCCGGGGCGCGATCAGCTCGTGGCTGCTGAGCCCGCGGCAAACTGGCGCGGCGATCGCGGCGCTGGCGGCCGGGTTGCTGGTCGCGGCCGCCGCCGGGCGTGGTTTCGCGACCGTCTTCCTGGGCTCAACCGCCCGCCGCCGCCGTTTCGAGCCGGGTCGGATCCAGGACGCTCCCCCGCTGACCAGGACCGCCCTCTGGCTGCTCACCGTCCTGAGCCTGGTGACGGGATGGTGGGCGCTGCCGATCGCGGGTCACGGGTTCCTGTCCCTGGTTCGCGCCGTCGGGCTCAAGCCGGCCTCGCCCAGCGTCGGTGCGCTCGGGCTCACCGCGATCGTCGCGGTCGCCGGCTTCGCCCTCGGCTGGGCGCTGCGGGGCACGCGGCTCGTTCCCCGCCCGGTCGGCCGCGCCGTCGAGTCGGGCCTGTACGTCAGCCATGCGGTCGCGCTCGCCGTCCGGCACACGGTCTGGGCCGGCGCCGTCGCGCTCGGGTTCGTCGACCACCACGTCCTGGATCGCGGCGTGCTCGGCGTCGAAGACGCGGGGACGCTGGTCTCCCGCACGGTGCGGCGGCTCCGGCTTGGCCGGGTCCAGCAGACGACCCTCGGCCTCCTGGTCGGTGTCCTGCTGATCCTTGCCGCGGCGCTGATCGTCACCAGCGCCGGGTTCAAGGTCTCCGGATGATCAGCGTGCTCTCGCTGCTGACCGCGGCGGCCTCGCCCAGCCCGGCCGCCTCACCGGTTCCCACGGCGTCGCCGATCCCGTCCGGGTCGGTCTCGGCGATCCCCACGTTGATCCCCTCGACCCCGATCCCGACGACCGCGCCGTTGATCCCCGCGCTGGCCAGCCCGCAGCTGCCCGCGCTCCTGCTCAGCGGCATGGTCTGGGTCCCCGTGATCGTGGGCGCCATCCTGCTCCTGGTCCCGCAGCGGACGGAGGCCGAGCGCGCCCGGGTGCGCCTCTTCGCCATCATCGCGAGCGGCTTCGTGCTCGTGCTGGCGGTGCTCACCTGGTACGGCTTCGCCGACCAGGGGGGCAGCTTCGCGTTCGAAGAGCAGCGCTCCTGGCTTCCGGCGCTGGGGTCCAGCTATCACCTGGGCATCGACGGGATCAGCCTCGCGCTCCTGGTGTTGAGCTCGCTGCTGTCGTTCTGCGCGGTGCTCGCCTCCACCCGCGTGCGCGAGCGGCCGGGCCTGTACTTCGCGCTCCTGCTGCTCATGGAGACCGGCCTGAACGGCGCCTTCGCCTCGCTGGACGGCCTCCTGCTGGCGCTCTTCTGGGCGATGCCGATCGTCAGCATCTTCCTGCTGATCGCGGGCTGGGGCGGCGCCGGACGGAAGCGGGCGGCCTGGAAGGCGCTCGCCTTCGGGCTCTGCTCCACCGGCCTGCTCACGCTCGCCCTCCTGATCACGGCCGCGCGGGCCACCCCATCGACGCTCGACCTGGTCACCCTGCACCAGGCCGCGCTGCGCGGTCCGGTCGTCGGCCTGGTCTTCTGGCTGTCGCTGGCCGCCTTCGCCATCCTGCTCCCACTGGTCCCGGTGCACACCTGGTTCGCCGACGCGGTCGCCGAGGCTCCGCCGGCCGTCGGGGCGATGATCGGGGGCGCCCTGCCCGCGCTGGGCGGCTATGGCCTCTACCGCGTGATCGCGGGCGAGTTCGCCGGCACGCTCCACCATGTGCGCGGCGCCATCCTGGTGCTGACCCTGATCAGCCTGCTCTGGGGCGGGATCAGCGCGCTCGGGCAGGACGACCTCGCGCGCGCCATCGCCCACCTCGCCATGAGCCGGTCGGCGCTGGTCCTGCTCGCGGTGGCCTCGGCCTCCCCGGTCGCGCTCAACGGAGGCGTCCTGCTGATGGTCGCGAGCGGCATGGGCACCGCGCTGCTCCTGCTCGTCACCGGGATGGTGGCGGAGCGGACCGGCACCCGATCCCTGCGCGCGCTTGCCGGGCTCAGCGGCCGCTTGCCGCGGGCGGCCGTCCTCTACCTGATCGGCGGCCTGGCCCTGACGGGCGTGCCCGGCCTGGCCGGATTCGCCGGCATGCTCCTCGTCTTCTTGGGCGCCTATCCCGTGGAACGGACCGCGACCACGATCGCGATCCTCGGATCCCTCCTCATCACCGGGCTCGTGATCTGGACCGCCGAGCGCATCTTCTTCGGCTCGATCGGGGACGCGCATCTGCGACTTCGCGACCTGGGCACCCTCGAGCTGACCTGCGGGACCATCCTGGCGGCGATGCTGATCCTGCTCGGCATCTTCCCGGGGCTGCTGGTCAGCAACGTCAACTTCGGCATCCTCAACCTGCTGGCGGGCGCGACCGGATGACGCTCGACAACGCGCTCACGTTCACCCCGGAGATCTGGCTGCTGCTGGGTGCGATCGTCGCCTTCCTGGTCTCGCGGCTCCGGCCTCGCGCGGAAGACGTGACCGCCTTGGTCGGGCTGGTCGCGGTCGCGCTCGCGCTGGCGGCGTGGCTGACCCAGCTGCGCGGCAGGCTCGTCATCTTCGACGGCGCCTACCAGGTGGAAGGCTTCACCCGGCTCGTGCAGGCGGTCGTGCTGCTTTCGGCGGCGGGGTCCCTGCTGCTCACCCTGGCCGATCGCACCTGGACCCCGGCGCCCGACCTCGCCGGCTTCCTGCTGCTGGGCACGCTGGCCGCCATGCTGGCGGCCGGCGCCGCGGAGCTCAGCGCGCTGATCCTGGCGATCGCCCTGCTGGGCGTCTGCGTGTCGGTCATGGTGGTGGCGGCGCGACCGGCCTCACAGCCGGCGCCGGCCGGCGTCTCCGCGTTCATCGCGGCGACCCTGGCCACCGCGCTGCTCGGCTATGCCTTCGCCTTCCTCTACGGGCTGACCGGGGAGACCGGTCTGCGGGCCGCGGGCCGGGCGTTGACGCTGCACGGGGTGGCGCAGCCGGCCCTGGGCGTGATGCTCGCCCTGCTGCTCGCCGGCTTCGGCATCCTGCTCGGGGTGGTCCCGGTCCACCTCGGCCTGCCCGCCCTCTTCGCCCGGGCGCCCCTGCCCGTGTGCGCCTTCGCCGGATCGGTGACCATGACGACGGGGCTCGCCGCGCTGACCCGCGTGCTGGCTTCCACGCTCGCCTCCAGCAGCGCCACCGGCGTCCTCCTCGCGCTGCTGGCCGCGGTCACGATGACCGCCGGCAACCTGGCGGCGCTCGGAGAGCGGAGCCTGCGCCGGCTGCTCGCCTTCCTGCTCGTCTCCCAGGCGGGCTACGGGCTGGCGGCGCTCAGCGTCATGCGGCACGGCGGGGTGGCGGCGGCCCTCGTGCTCGCCGGCGGGGTCGCCGTCGCCAGCCTGGCCGCGGTCGCCGCCCTGATCGCCTACGTGCATCGGGTCCACAGCGACCAGGTGGCTGACCTGAGCGGCATGGCGACCTACGCGCCCGGGGCGGCGCTCGTGCTCGTACTCGCGCTCCTCTCCCTCGGCGGCCTGCCCCCGCTGGCCGGCTTCTTCGGCAAGCTGCTCGTCATCCAGGCCTCGATCGCGGGCGGGCTCGCCTGGCTGGCCCTGCTGGCCGTGCTCAACGCCATCCTCGGAACGGTCGTGGCCCTGCGCATCACCCGGGCGGTCTTCTTCGATCCGCCCGTGTTCGAGGTGGCCGAGGCCCCCCGGCACGGAGCCCTGCCGGTCGCGCTGGGCGCCTGGGGCATCGCGGTCGTCGCCTTCGGCGCGGTGATCGGCCCCCTCTACGGCTTCGCCCTGGCCGGCGCGCGGGCGATCCTGCCCTAGGATCGCGCGCGATCACGTCTTCGACCATCCGCGTCCTGGCCGGCCGGCCGCCGGCCCAGGGTAACCTTGCGGCGGATGAGCTCGTTCACCGTCCAGCCGCATGAATGACCGCAATCGTCGCCGGCTGCGCCGCGAGGCGGAGCGCCGGGCGACCCTTCCGCCGGGGGCGCCCCCGGCCGCCACCGTCCGGCCCCGGCGCCGATCCGGCGGGCGCCTGGTCTGGCGCATCCTGCTGATCGGGGGTGTGGCGCTGCTCGCGGGGACGCTCGCGCTGGGCGGCCTCCTCTACACGTACGCCGGGGAGCTGCCCAGCCTCGACCACCTGAGCGCGAGCGCCCTGCCGCAGTCGACGCGCATCTATGCCCGCGACGGGACCACGCTGCTCGACGAGCGGTTCTACGAACGGCGGACCGTGGTGCCGATCAGCGCGGTCGCCTGGGACCTGCGGCATGCCACGATCGCGATCGAGGACCGCGACTTCTACAACCACGGGGCGATCAACCCGCTGCGGACGATCGCGGCCGCCGTCTACGACGTGCTGCACCGGCGGGCGGCCCAGGGCGGGAGCACGATCACGCAGCAGCTGGTCAAGAACACGCTGCTGCAGACGTCGGGCGTGGCGCCCCGCAGCCTGGACCGGAAGGTCAAGGAGTTCATGCTCGCCATCGAGCTGGAACGGCGCTACTCGAAGGACCAGATCCTGGAGCTGTACCTGGACACGATCTTCTACGGCAACGGCGCCTACGGCATCGAGAGCGCGGCGCAAACGTATTTCGGCATCCCCGCCAGCCGCCTCGACCTGGCCCAGGCGAGCCTGCTGGCCGGCCTGCCCCAGGCTCCCTCGGCGTTCAACCCGTTCCTGGCCCAGGGCTTCGCCCGGGCCCGCGTCCGGCAATCGGCCGTGCTGAGCGCGATGGTGCGCGACCGCTACGTCACTGCGGCCCAGGCCGCCCGCGCCTTTGCCCAGGACCTGCGGCCGGCGCTCGCCGCCGCCCACCAGGCGATCGCCGGCGGGCGATCGCTCCTCGCCCCGCATTTCGTCGACTACGTCTGGTCGCAGCTCGAGCAGCAGTACGATCCGGGCTTCCTGCTGCGGGGCGGGCTGCGCATCATCACGACGCTCGACGCCCCGACCCAGGCGCTGGCGCAGAAGGCCGTCCGCGACGGCGTCGCCCGGTTCTCCCGGGGATACCGGGTCAACAACGGCGCCATGCTCGTGCTCAACCCGCACACCGGCGCCATCCTGGCCATGGTCGGGAGCGCCGACTACTTCAACCAGGAGATCGGGGGCGAGGTCAACTACACGCTCGCCCTGCGCCAGCCGGGATCGTCGTTCAAGCCGTACACGTACGTGACCGCCCTGCTCAACGGATGGACGCCCGCCTCGCCGCTGCAGGACGCGAACGGGCTCAAGGCGTTTCCCGGCTATCCGGTGCACGACTGGGACTCGCGGGAGCTGGGGACGATCACCCTGCGCCAGTCCCTGCAGCAGTCGCGCAACATCTCCTCGGTCCACCTGTTCCAGGATGTCGGGATCTCGAAGGTGTTCACGGTCGCGCGCCAGCTGGGGATCACGAGCCCGCTCGATCCCGTCCTGCCGGCCACGCTCGGCGCCAGCCCGGTGAGCATGATCGAGCATCTGGCCGCCTACAGCGCCTTCGCCAACGGCGGCACGCGGGTGCGCCCGTTCGGCATCCAGGAGGTCCTGGACTCGACCAGCACCGTGCTCGAGCGCAATGACCCGAAGCCGGACAGCGGCGAGCGCGTCCTGCCCCAGTCGGCGACCTATATCCTCACCGACATCCTCAAAGGGGCGGTGCACCCCGCGCTCCCGGTCCCGGTCGCGGCCAAGTCCGGGACGACGAGTGACTTCAAGGATGCCTGGTACATCGGGTACTCCAGCGACCTGGCGGTCGCCGCCTGGATGGGGCGCACCGTGATGTCGCCCACACCCCACAACGAGTCGATGAACCAGCTCTGGGGGGAGACGGGCCCGGGCGCCGTGTGGCACGCGTTCATGTCGGCGTATTACGCCGCCGTCCACAAGCCGGCGGATTGGACCCGGCCCCAGGACGTGGTGCGGGAGGCGCTCTGCAAGGCGACCGGCCAGCCGGCGGACAGCAGCGCCGCCCCCGACCTCACCGTCATGGACCTGACCGTACGGGCGGCGCTCCCGACCACGGCCGCGCCCTGCGGCGAACCGAGCAGTGCCGCGGCCGCCGTCCCCGCGCCCTCGCCGACGCCGGCGCCCGACGCCGGGCTCCCGGGGGTCGGGATCTCACCGGCGCCTATCATCCTGCCCACGGATCCGTCGGCCGTCCTGTCCAGCCCCTCGCCCTCCGTCCCTCCGCTGCCGTAACCCTCCCACCGGCCGTTGACGGGGTCATCGGGGTAGGCTTAACTGGACCCGTGGTGCGTGATTCCACCCGCCGGCCGCCCGAGTCGGATGAGCCCGATCTCCCGCCGAACATCTTCGTCGTCGGACTCCTCCATCAGCTCAAGGCGGGTGGGTATTCGTGGACGGCGTGGGGAACGTTCTGGCGCGACTCGTGGGTCCGGTCGGTCCAGATCCTCGATGAGCACCCGGAGCTCCGCGCCTCCTGGCTCCGCTTCGCGCTGGGCGGGATGGCCGCCATCGTGGCCGCCGCCGTCCTCGTGCTGCGTTACGCCACCCTGACCGAGACCCTGCTCTTCCTTGTGACCAGCCTCGTCTGGTGGGGCGTGCTCATGACCGACCTGGCCCTTCACCTCGGGCTCATGGTGAACCTGGAAACCGGGGAGCTCGAGCGCGGGATCGGCTGGCCGAACCGGCTGACCGAGCTGCGCGGCTTCGCCTCCATCTGGGTCGCCTGGGGCGCCCACTGGGTCACCGCGGGCACCTATGTGCCGCTGCTGCTCACGTTCGGGGGCGCGGCGGTGAGCGACCTCCTCGACGGCTGGCTGGCCCGCCGCCGCCATCATCCCACCCGCTGGGGCCGCCTCTACGACCCGTTCATGGACGGCATCTTCTTCAGCACCGCCTCGATCGCGCTGGCCGTGGTCGACATCATCCCCGACTGGCTGGCCGTGCTCGTCACCGTCCGCTACGCCTTCCCGGTGGTGGGCGCGATCGCGTTCCTGGTCGTGCGGCGGCGGACGCTGCGGGTCCGGCACACGCCATGGGGTCGCGCCTCGTCAGCCTCGATCGCGGTGATGGTCTTCGCCAGCGCGGCGGCGAGCGTCTTCCATCTGCCCTTCACGGTCGCCGGGCCGATCCTGTTCGGACTCGTCTGCCTCACCACGGTGGGCGCCTTCATCACCATCCTGCTCAAGGGGATCGAACAGGCGTAAGGCCGGGTGCGCCTGACGGGGACCTGCCGGACGCTGCACTAGAATGCGATCCGTGCGTCGCCTGGCCGCCCTTGCGTGCGCCATCGTGCCCCTGCTGGCGAGCTGCGGGCAGCCGGCCCAATCGGGCGCCGGGTCGATCACGGTCGGCGCCCTCTTCCCGCTCACCGGCGTGCAGGCGCCGCTGGCGCGGCAGGAGTACGCCGGCGTCGCCATCGCGCGCGACCTCGTCAACCAGGACGGGGGCGTCCTGGGCCAACCGATCCGCCTGCTGACCCGGGATCTCACCCAGCGCGAGGATGCCAGCGCAAGGGCCGGCGAGCTGAAAGCGGCCGGCGCCATCGCCGTCCTGGGGGCGTACTCGAGCGCGCTCTCGCTGCCCGCCGCCGACGCCGCCCGCTCGCAGGGCCTGCTCTACTGGGAAGCCGGCGCCGTCGCGGACCAGCTGACCGGTGCGGGAAACCCCCTCGTCTTCCGAGTCGGCGCCACGGGGCACAACCTGGGCGCGATGTCGGCGCGCTTTGCGGCCGAGGTCCTCGCGCCGCGGCTGCAGCGCGCGCCGCAATCGCTGCGGATGGTGATCGTGCACAACACCGACCTGTATCCGCAGGACGTCGCCGACGCCGCGCAGGCGCAGGCCGCCGCCGAGGGGATGCCGGTGGCGGCCGTGGTCCCCTACGACGTCCGCCACCCGGATTGGCCGGCGGTGCTGGTCCGGGTCCGCGCGGCGCGCCCGGACATCCTCGTGCTCGCCTCCTACATCCCGGACGGCGTGGCCTTCCGCCAGGCGATGCTGGCGGCCGGGGTGCACGTGCAGGCGATGATCGGCTCGACCATGGCGCAGTGCGTGCCCGAGTTCGGGGCGTTGATGGGGGCGGATGCGATCGGCGTCTTCGCCTCCGACCGGCCGACCAGTGGATTCAACCCGGGCGCGCTGAACGTGGTCGGCCGCGCCGTCTACGACCGGTTCGCGGCCGCCTACCGCCTCGAGCAGGGGTCGGCTCCGACCGAGGAGGCGCTGGCCGGCTTCGCCGCCGCCTGGACGCTCTTCCACTACGTGATGCCGCAGGCCGCCCGCGCGCACGACCTGACGCCCGAGGGGATGGCCCGGGTGGCCCGGGCGCTCGACCTGCCGGACGGCACGCTCGTCAACGGCGCCGGCGTGCGCTTCTCGTCGAGCCCCGCGACCATGGGGCAGAACCTGCGCGCCGCCAGCGTGATCTGGCAGTGGCAGGCCGTCCGGCACAGCGTAACCGTCTATCCGCCGGTCTTCGCCACCGGCACTCCAGGCTTCATCCCGCTGCCACGGTGATCGCGAGCCGGGCGCGGGCCGCCGCTCCGCCGCGAGCCGCCCGGATCACGGTCCTGGTCCTCGGCGCGGCGCTCGCGCGGGCCTCCGTGGCGCCGGCGGGGGAGGGACTCGCCGCCGCGGTCTTCGCCGCCCTCCTGATCGGGATCCTCGCGATCGAGGGCGTCGGCGCGCGGCCCGGCGACCGCCCCTGGCCCCTCAAGCGATCGATCCTCAGCGGGCTCGGGGTCGCCGCCGTGCTGGCGGCTCCCGTCCTGTGGTCTGCCTCCGCGGGACCGGCCTGGCCGCCGATCCCGGTCCACGGCGCCTTCCTGCCCTGGGCGGCGGCGGTCGCGCTCGTGGCCTCGCTGGAGGAGGCCACGATCCGGGGGACGCTGCAGCAGGCGTGGCGGGCCGAGGCCGGTCCCGTTCCCGCCATCCTGTGCGGCGCGCTGGTCTTCGCTGCGATCCACCTTCCGCGCTACGGGCTCAGCGTGATGCCGCTCGACCTGGCCGTTGGGCTGGCGCTCGGCGGGCTGCGCGAGCTGACCGGTCGCGTGCTTCCGTGCGCGATCGCGCACACCGCGGCCGACTGGGCCGCCTGGCTGTCCGCGTGAGGCGGCAGGCCGCGGCCGCCACGCTCGGGCTCGGGCTGCTGCTGGCCGCGCTGCTCCATGGGGTGTCCAGCGCGCCGCCGCTCTACGACGGGTTGCCCTTGCCGCAGGCGCCCTACGACTACTGCAATCCGCCGGCCAGCCTGCGCTCCAGCAACAAGCCGCCCGACAAGGGGCAGGCGACCTTCCCGGTGCAGAACGGCCAGGTCCTGGGCGGGGGCGTGCAGACCCTCCCGGACGCCCAGGTGGTCGTCTTCATCGGCGTCGACGCGCTGCGGGGGCCCGCCGGCACGAGCGCGGTGGTGGTGTCGATCGACCCCGTCTGCCAGAATCCCCCGCCGCCGCCCGCGGGCGGCCAGATCCTGGGCAACGTCTACCGCATCAGCGCCGTCGCCCTGCCGGGCAAGCAGCCGGTCTCGATCGGCGCGCCCTACCGGATCACGATTCGCTATCCGAGCGGGAACGTGCGCGACGTCGAGCTGTACGACGGCTCGAGCTGGCACCCGCTGCGCAGCACGCTGGCGCCGAGCGGGAACCCGTACGTGGGCGCGGTCGTGCCCTCGCTGGGAGAGGTGGCGGTGATCGGGCACAGCGCCGCGCCGGACTCGCTGCTCACCGTGATCACGCGGTACCTCGAAGGCTTCGGCGTGCTGGCGCTGGTGATCATCTTTGGGATAATCGCCCTCGTCCAGGAAATTCGCCGGCGCCGGAAGCGGGCATGATGGTCAGCAACATGGTGGCATTGCACGCCTCGCTCTCGATCAGCAGCTGGTCCTTCGATCCGACGGTGATCGCGGGCACGCTGGCGATCGGGGCCGCCTACGTGTGGCTGGCGCGGAGCGGCTTCTCGCAGTCGCCGGCCTGGTCGCCGGTTCAGCGCCTCAGCTTCAGCGCCGCCCTGCTGGTCCTGTTCCTGGCGCTCGAATCCCCGATCGACGTGGGCGGCGATCACTATCTCTTCAGCTTCCACATGCTGCAGCACATCCTGCTCGCCATGGTGGTGCCGCCCCTGCTGCTCTGCGGTCTTCCCGAAGCCTGGCTGGCCATCGACCGGTTGCGGATCACGCCGCTGGGGGCCAATCTGCTCTTCACCGCGGTGCTGGCCGTCTGGCACCTGCCCTTCCTCTACGAGGCGACGCTCTACAACGGGCCGGTGCACGTCGCCGAACACCTGACCTTCCTGGCGGCCGGCGTCATCTTCTGGTGGCCGATCGTCGCACCGGGTGGACGCCGCAGCCTGACCCCGATCGGCAAGATCGCCTACCTCGGCTTCGCCGGCGTGCCGCCGACCGTGCTGGGGATCGCCTTCATCATGTCGCGCAGCGTCCTCTATCCCTTCTACGCGCTGGCCCCGCGCGTGCTGCCTCTGCAGCCGCTCGACGACCAGCGGCTGGCCGGCCTGGTCATGTTCGGGCTGGGCAACATCATCTATTTCGTGGTCATCTCGATCATCTTCTTCGGCCTCGACGACAAGGAGGCGACCGCCGGCGAGCTCGACGCGCCGGCACCCGCGGATGCGCGGGCGAGCGTGAAGGCCTGACCGCTGGCCGCTGACGCCGGCCGCGACACACCGCTGGTCGAGCCACGCCTGGGCGGCCCGCTCGTCGTGCTGCTCGTCATCAGCGGCTGCCACGCGATGGTCCACGCCTATTCGACCCTGATGCCGTGGGTCTATCCGGTGGCGCTCAGCGAGCTGCATTTCTCGGTGGTCGCGCTCGGCATCATGGTGGGCGTCTCCAGCCTGGCCGGGGGCTTCCTCCAGCTGGGTGCCGGCGCCCTGACCCGGTACGTCCGCCGGCACACGGTGATCGGATGGGGCGCGATCCTGATGGGTGGCTGCGGGATCGTGACCGCGACCGCCACGACCTTCGGCCAGTTCTTCCTGGGCAACCTGGGGCGATCGGTGGTGAGCAGCACCCAGCATCCGCTCGGCAACTCGCTCCTCTCGGACATCTACGACCGGTCGCGCCGCGGCATGGCGATCGCCGGCCACGTGGTGGGGGGCAACCTCGGCACCGTCGTCCTGACCCCGGCCGGCGCGCTCCTGGTCGGGGTCTGGGGATGGCGACCGACCGTGCTGGCCCTCACCGTGCCTGCCGTGCTCGCCGGGCTGGTGCTGCTCCTCTCGGTCCGGGAGCGGCTCGCCGCCCCCCGCGAGACCTCGGCCGTTCGCGACCTGCTGGTCGCCGGGCGGCTGGTCCTGCGCGACCGGAATCTCGCCGCGGTCTTCGCCGCGTCGCTGGTCGCCGCCGGCGGGCGCGGCCTGGGCGTCGTCATCCTCGTGATCCCCCTGTACCTGAAGCGCGACCTGCAGCTGCACGACCCCTACGCGACCGGGCTCTACACCATCCTGCTGGTCGGCAGCGTGGTCGGGCCGCTGATCGGGGGACGGCTGAGCGACCGGGCCGGGCGGCGTCCGGTGCTGCTGCTCGTCTTCGCCGCCAGTGCGCTCTCCACCGCCGTGCTCGCGCTCAGCCCCGCCGCCGGACTGCTGCTTCCGCTGTCGATCCTGGCCATGGGTCTCGTGGTCTACACGGAGAGCCCGCTGCTCCAGGCGGCGCTCGCGGATGCCGCGCCGGTGGCCCAGCGCGACGCGGTCTTCAGCCTCTATTTCGCGGTGGCCTTCGGGGTCGGCGCGCTCTGGGCGGCGGGCATCGGTGCGCTCCTGGACCGCATCGGCTACTCGGCCGTCTTCGCGATCATGGTCTTGTCCTACCTGCTCGCCGGGGCGTGCGTGCTCGGCATGCGCGAGCCGGCCCGGGGCCGCGTGAGAAGATAGAGGGCCGATGGCGCAATCGCAGATGAGCCCGGGCGGGATGCCGATCCTGCACGAGCGCGACCAGCCGCAGGGCGGGCTGGGCCGCCGCTTGCGGGACATCATCCTGGGTGGGCAGGACGGGCTCGTCAATGTGCTCGGGCTCGTGCTCGGGCTGTTCGCCGCCGGCCAGAAAAGCACCGTCATCATCATCGGCGGGCTGGCCGCGACCTTCGCCGAGTCGATCGCGATGGGCGGCGTCGCCTACACCTCGGCGCTTGCCGAGCGCGATTACTACCTTGCCGAGCTGGCGCGCGAGCGGCGCGAGGTCGAGGAGGTGCCCGAGCTCGAGCGGGAGGAGGTGCGCGAGATCTTCCGGAGCAAGGGGCTCAAAGGGGAGACGCTGGAACGGGTGGTGGCGGAGATCACGGCCGACAAGGACATCTGGGTCGACGTGATGATGCGAGACGAGCTCCACCTGACTCCGGTCGCGACGGAAGGCCTGCTCACCCGGGCCGCGCTGACGGGCGTCTCCACCTTCGTCGGGTCGCTGATCCCGCTGCTCCCGTTCTTCTTCTTGCCGGTCGTCCCCGCCACGATCGTCGCCGTGCCGCTGTCCGCGATCGTGCTGTTCGCGGTCGGCGCCTACAAGGCGCTGACGCTGGTCGGCGACTGGAGGCTGTCCGGCCTGCAGATGCTGGTCATCGGGATGGCGTCCGCCTTCGCCGGCTTCCTGATCGGGCGCCTCCTCAACGCCAACGGCATCTAGTCGATCAGTCCGCGGCCGCTTTCTGCAGGGCGCGGTCGAGGGCGGAGTTCGTGGCCAGCCGGGCCCCCAGCGCTTTGGCGCGGCGGCGGAGGTCGACCTCGAGATGGCCGCTGACCGCCACGACGGTGGGCGCCGGATCGCGGGCGCGCAGGCGCTGCAGCAGGGCGAGCTGCCGCTCCGGGTCGATCGTCAGCTGCATCACGATGACCAGGTCTTTAGCGGCCGGGCGAGCCTCCAGCTCGCGCGGGCTCACCATCGCCACCGGGATGCGCAGCCGGCGGGCGGCGGCCTGCACCCGGGCGGCGAAGAAGAGGTCGTCCTGCACCACGAGCAGCGTCCGGGGCACGATCGCCAAGCATACGCAGGCGAGCCCCGCCGGGTCCCGGCTGGGGGTTTTGGCGCCTACCAAAACCCGGGCTTTACCGTGCTATAATCGCGCGCGGTAATTTGGGTCGAGGGCTTTCGGTGGGGGGCTCGAGGCAGACTCCGATCCAAAATCGAAAGAAAGGAGATCCTGACCGTGAGCATCCCCGACAAGACCCTGACCTGTCGCGACTGCGGATTGAACTTTGTCTTCACCAGTGGTGAGCAGCAGTTCTACGCCGCCAAGGGCTTTCAGCATGAGCCGTCGCGTTGTCCGGACTGCAGGTCGATCAATCGCAATGTTCGCGGCTCGACCGGCGGAGCCGGCTCGGGGCGTCCGCGGGAGCTGCACGAGGTCATCTGCGCTGAATGCGGCAAGCCGGCCCAGGTGCCCTTCCTGCCCACCATGGGGCGGCCGGTCTATTGCAGCGACTGCTTCGACAAGGTCCGTACCACGCGGCGGTGACGCGCGCGTAACGGCGTAACGGCGGCCGTAAGGTCGCGGTCCCATCATGGGGGTCGACAGGGTCGTCGCATCGACCCTATCGGAACCCCCCTATGGCATCAGCAGGTAGCCGGCCCGTGCGGGTCCTCGGCGAAGAGCCCGAGGATCTCTCCGGCGCGCGCGTGCGCCGGGTCCAGGGGCTCACGTTCTGGGCCGAAACCCTCTACGTGCGCACGCAGCGCGGCCGGGAGTTCGTCGACCTGACCGACCGGGTGGCCGCCGTGGTCGCGCGCTCCGGGGTCGTCCAGGGTTGGGTCTCCGTCTTCAGCAAGCACACCACGGCTGCCATCGTGATCAACGAGAACGAGCCACTCCTGCTCGAAGACCTCGCCGGACTGCTCGAGCGGCTCGCGGGCCAGGGCAGCGACTACGGGCATAACGACCTCGCCCGCCGGACCGGGCCGATGGACGCGGAGGAATGCGCCAACGGCCACTCCCATTGCCAGCACCTGCTGGTCGGGAGCAGCGAGCAGATCCCGATCGCGCAGGGGAAGGTGGATCTCGGCCGCTGGCAGCGCGTCTTCCTGCTCGAGCTCGACCGCTCCCGCGACCGGCATGTGGTCGTCCAGGTGTTTGGCGCGTAACGCCGCGTCGCTGCCTGAGGTCGCCGCACCCTCCGGTGTGCTCGACGGGCCGGCGATCCTTGAGG
>DASQGL010000121.1:0-9801 GCA_035632635.1 Candidatus Limnocylindrales bacterium | reverse complement strand
CGAGGCGGTTCGCCGCGGCGACCAGCGGTTCATCGCCTCGCCCCGGGTCGACAGCTACCACAGTGTGTGGTTCGAGCTGCATGAGGCGCTGATCCAGCTCGCCGGCCGCAGCCGCGCCGAGGAGGCCGCCGCCGGCCGCGCTTGAGCCAGGCCTACGGCAAGGCGCGGGCGCCGGCCCGCAGCTTGTCGTAGAGCGAGGCGGCATTCCCGGTCTGGATGTGATGCATCATGTAGCCCTGGCCGACGTCGACCGGGAACCGATCGGCGAAGTTGACGCGTGCGATCGTCTCCTCCCTCGACCATCCCTTGGCGATCGCGGCGGCCACCGCGTGCGTCCACTGGAGCAGCACCTCGCGCTGCGTGTCCAGGTACTTCAGGGTCGTGACCGGCCCGTGCCCGGGGACGAGGCGATCGACGTCCAGCGTCCGGATGCGATCGAGGGCTTGCAGCCATTGCGGGACGTCGGACGTCATCAGCCAGGTCTGGCAGTCCATGAAGACGGTGTCGCCGGTGAAGACGACCCGCTCTTCGGGCACGTGCACCGCCACCTGGCCGGGCGTGTGACCGGGCGTGTGCAGCAGCTCGAAGGTGCGATCGCCCACGCGCAGGGTCAGGTCGCCGGTGAAGACGATGGTGCCCTTGTTCGGGTCGCGGTAGTAGACCTCCCGGTCGGGAAAGATGGCCTCGCCTTCGGGATCGTCAGTCGGAATCGCTTCCTTCGCGTAGGCGAACGGATCGAGGTCCGGAAAGACCACCATGAAGCGGTCGTACACGCCCTGGTGGTGGACGACCTTGCCGGCGCCTTTGAAGTAGTAGTTGCCAAAGATGTGGTCGACGTGGTGCTCGGTGTTGATCAGGTAGCGGATCGGCCCGTGCGACTCGGCCAGCTTCCGCATCTCGACCGCCCGCGTCGGCAGTTGCGGGGTGTCGATCACCACGACGCCGTCAGACGTCACCACGAAGCTCGGATTGCAGCCGCGCAGCCTGGTCGTGGTCAAGACCCTGGGGGTCACCTGCTCCATCATCTGGCTGGGTTCCACATTACTGGGTGGCGGTCAGGCCGCCGTCCACCGGGAGCACCTGGCCGGTGATATAGCTGGACGCATCCGAGCAGAAGAAGAGAGCCGGGCCGACCAGGTCCTTCACCTCGCCGACCCGGTGCAGGGGGATTCGATCCACGAGCCCCTGCTTGAAGACGGGGTCCTGGAGCAGCATCGCCACCTGCGGGGTGTCGACGAAGGTGGGGGCGATCGCGTTGACCGTGATCCCGTACTTCGCCCATTCCGTCGCCCACTGGCGGGTCAGCGCGTTGAGGGCGCCCTTGGCGGCGACGTAAGCCGCGTAGCCGGCATTGATCCCGAGCTGGCCTCGCACGGAGGAGATGTTGAGCACCCGGCCGCCGCGCCCGCCGGCGATCATCGCCCGGACCGCTGCCTGGGTCAGGGTCACGGTGCTCTTCAGGTTGAGATCGAAGATCCAGTCCCAGTCCGCCTGCGGATAGTCCTCAGCCGGGTGCAGCGCCTTGCCCGCACCACCGCCCACCGCGTTGATCACGATGTCCAGGCGTCCGAATCGATCCATGGTCTGCGCGACGGCCCGCGCGCAGGCCGCGCCATCGGTGACGTCGGCGGTGATGGCGAGGCTTTCCATCCCGGCCGCCCGAACCCGCGCCGCAGCCTGCTGCGTGTGGTCGGCGGTGCGACCGACCACGCAGACGCCCGCGCCCGCCCCGGCCAGCGCCTCGGCGAGCGCGGACCCGATCGCGCCCCCGCCCCCGGCGACCAGGGCGACGCGACCCTGCAGACTGAAGATGAGAAGCGGATTCATCCGCCGGCGAGCTGGAGCGCCTTGAAGCGCTCGACCTGGCTGCGGATCGCCCGCTCGGTGGGCAGGCGCTCGATGCTCGACGCCCCGAAGAAGCCGGCCACCCCGGGCAACCGCCTGAGTCCCTGCGCCACCGCGTCCGGCTCATCGAACGGCCCGCCGTGACAGAGCACGAGGAGGTCTCGCCGGGCGCGATGACCCGCCTCCGCGATCGTCAGCACCCGCGCCACCGCCTCGTCGAGGCTGAGCGCCACCCCGGCGCCGATGCTCCCCGCCGTGGTCAGTCCGACGTGCGCGACCAGGACGTCGGCCCCCGCCTCGGCCATCTGGACCGCCTGCTCGGCGTCGAAGACATAAGGCGAGGTGAACAGATCCATCTCGTGAGCGATCCGGATCATCTCGATCTCCTTCGCATAGCTCATCCCGGTCGCCTCGAGATTCGCCCGGAAGGCTCCGTCGATCAGGCCGACACTCGGGAAGTTCTGGACGCCGCTGAAGCCGATCTCGGCGAGCTGCCGCAGGAACACCGGCATCAGGCGGAAGGGGTCGGTGCCGTTGACGCCGGCGAGGACGGGCACCTCGCGCACCACCGGAAGGACCTCGGCCGCCATCTCGACCACGATCGCGTTGGCGTCGCCGTAGGCGAGCAGGCCGGCCAGCGAGCCGCGCCCGGCCATGCGGTAGCGCCCCGAGTTGTAGATGATGATCAGGTCCGCGCCGCCGGCCTCCGCGAATTTGGCGCTGATGCCCGTGCCGGCGCCGCAGCCGACGATCGGCTTCCCGGCGCGCGCCTGCGCGCGCAAGCGCTCCAGGATTCGCTCGCGCGCCAGGCCGCTTCGGATCATGTCCTGCCCTCCGCTGCCGCGGCTGGGGATACCGCCGAGGAGACGCGGCCCATCATGGCGAGCAGGGTGTCGGCGGCCAGGTCGGCGAAGCCGGGGTCATTGATGTTGGCGTCGACCTCGGTGAGCGGCACGGACGTCTTGAGGTGGGCGCGCACCGCCGCGTAGCAGGCCCGGTCCGCCTCCGGGTCCCAGAAATCGCCGCCTGGACTGTCCAGCATGGATACCCCGCGCCGCGGCCAGAGGATGGCGCAGGGGCCGGTCGCCGCATTCGCGGCGCCGGCGAGCATCTCACCGATTCGGGCGTTCTCAGCCGGGTTCGTGCGCAGCAAGGTGACGTTCGGGTTCCAGCGGTACAGGCGCCGGTTCGCGTACCGCGGGGGCACGGTGTCGGGGGCGCCGAAATTCGCCATGTCCACGCAGCCTGGCGCGAAGACGACCGGGACCCCGGCGGCTGGCCCGGCACGCCCGCGCTCGGGACCCGCGCTCATCAGGCCGCCGCAGACTTCGTCTGCCAGTTCGGTCGTGGTCAGGTCGAGAATGCCCTGGAACTGCCCGTCCCTGACCAGATCTTCCATGGCGCGCCCGCCGGTCCCGGTCGCATGGAAGACGAGCACCTCTATCCCAGCCTGCTCGAGGCGTGCCCGAGCGCGATCGACGGCCGCGGTCGTGTTGCCGAACATCGTGGCGGCGACCAGCGGCCCACCGGCGCCCGCCGCTCCGTTCACGGCCGAGGCCGCTTCCGCCCCGGCCATCGCGGCGATCGCCGCGGCCGCGTTCGCGTAGATCCGGCGGCTGATCCGGTTCAAGCCGGCCACGTCGAGGACCGACGGCATGAAGGTGATGTCTTTCGTCCCGGCGTAGGCGCTGACATCGCCGCCGCCGACGGTCGAAACCATCAGCTTCGGGACGCCGACCGGCAGGGCCCGCATCGCCGCCGTGGCGATCGAGGTACTGCCGCTGCCGCCCATCCCGAGGATGCCCTGCAGCCGGCCCTGCTCGTAGAGGCGCCGGACGACGGCTGTCAGCCCAGCTGCCATCGACGCCATCGCCTCGTCCTTGTGCGCTCCCGAGCGAAACCGCTCCAGGTCGCCGCCACCCGACGCGGCCACCTCCGCGCGAGCGATGTCAGGGGCGTAGGCCGGCTCTCCCAGCACTCCGAAGTCAACCGTGAGCGCGCCCAGCCCGGCCCGCAGGATGGCATCGCGGACGAAAGCGAATTCGACCCCTTTGGTGTCCAGCGCGCCGACCAGGACGACGGTTGCGGTCAGGGGTTGCCTCCCCAGCCCAGTTGACGACCCCCTGTAGCCATTGCATAATCCTCGCAGAATTCGTGGGCGCTATTTGCCCGCCCAAGGTTGGAGAGAGGCATCCGGCTCGTGATTGGAGGTGGATCTGTGACCATCGTGCGAACACAACGTCGATGGGGCATCCTAGCCGTGGCTATCCTCGGGCTGACTGTCGCCGCCTGCGGGAATCCGTCGACGACGACCACCAGTTCGACGATCAAGGTCGGCATCCTGACCACCTGCGGCGGGCCCTTCGCGGCCTTCGAGCAGGAGTCGTTCTCGGGGGCAAAGTACGCCCTGGTTCAGAATGCGGGTGGCCACTCGCAAGGGACCGGACCGGAGGATGGCGTCTCGGGCGCGACCGTCGCCGGTCATCCGATTTCGATCTCCTTCGGCTGCTCCGACGCCACGCCGGACAAGGCGCTGGCCGAGGCGCGTCGCCTGATCCAGAACGTCGGCGTCGACATCCTGCTCGGGCCGCTGTCCGGAGACGAGGGCATCGCGATCGCGAACTACGCGAAGCAGCAGCCGAACAAGACGTTCGTCAACGGCACCTCCGGCGCCCAGCAAACGACCCTCAGCGTCAAGGCCCCCAACTTCTTCCGCTTCGGCGGTGACGGGGCCCAGTGGTTGGCGGGGCTCGGCAAGTATGCGTATAACACGCTGAAGTGGCGGAACGTGGCGATCCTGGGCGAGGACTACTCCTACCCGTGGACGCAGGCGGCCGGCTTCATCGGCGAGTTCTGCCCGGCCGGAGGCAAGATCAGCAAGCGGATCTGGATCCCGCTCGGCACCACCGATTGGGCCTCCGCAGTCGCGCAGCTGCCCAGCAACATCGATGGGTTCCTGCTGCTGACCGGCGGCACGGACACGGTTGCCGTCGAGAAGGATTACGCCAACTCGGGCGGGAATCTCGCGACGCACATGCTGGGCGGCTCCTCCGTCATGGACCCCACGTCCTTTACCGTCGGGTCGCCGCTCAATGGCCTGGCGGGTGGTTCGCCGGTACCGCTTGGCTCGACCGATCCCGCCTGGACCAGTTACGTCAACGGCCTGGAATCCGTCTACCCGGCCACCCCCAAGGGCAGCCTGGCCGGTAGCCTGTTCACCGGGCTCTACTACAACGGGATGAACGCGATCATCCAGGGCCTGAAGCAGGTCAATGGCGATCTATCCGGCAACCAGTCCAAGTTCCAGCAGGCGCTCGCGGGCCTTTCGCTGTCGACGCCGAACGGAACGGTCACGCTGGACTCGAACCGCAATGCGATCATCACGAACTACGTCGTGCAGATCCTGACACAGTCGGACGGCAGCCTCGGGTTCAAGACCATCCAGACGGTGCCGAACGTCAACCAGACCTTCAATGGCTACTTTGGCCCCACCTCTGCGCCCAGTCGCGACTCGCCAAGCTGCTAAGTCTCGCTCCTTCCCGTTGATCGCGCGTCAGCACCCTGCCCTCCCCCACCGGGGCAGGGCAGGGTGCGGGGCGAGATGAGCCTTCGACGGCTGCAGGCCGAGCTCAGCCACCGCCTGGCCGGAGCCCTGGCGCTGCTCGTCCTCTTCTTCTCCATCGCCTGGGTTTTGATCCGCGCGCTCGGCCTGTTCGGCGGGACCGGGAATCTTCCCCAGTTCATCGTCGTGACCCTCAACGGCATCACCCTGGCCGGTCTGTACTTCATCGTCGCCAGCGGGTTCACGCTCATCTTCGGCTTGATGCGCGTGGTCAACATGGCCCACGGCTCGCTCTACCTGCTGGGCGGGTACCTCGCGTTTCGGCTGGTCCAGCAGCAGGCGCTCAACTACTGGCTGGCACTCGTCCTGGCGGCGATCGCGATCGGCGTGGTCGGTCTGCTCATGCAGCAGATCTTCTTGCGCTGGAACCAAGGTCAGGACCTGCGTCAGGCGCTGATCACGATCGCCCTGTCGGTGGTCCTGGCCGACCAGATGATCCCTCTCTTCGGCGCTGAGGCGGTCACCACCACCCCACCCTCCGGCCTGGGCGGGTCCATAGGGCTGGGCATCTCCGGCGTTCGCTACCCAACCTTTCGCCTGGTCGTCCTCGGACTGGCGCTTCTGATCGGCTTCGGACTCTGGTTCGGCATCAAGAACACCCGCTTCGGCATGATCATTCGCGCCGGTGTCGACGACCGGGCGATGACATCCGCGCTTGGGATCAACGTCCAGCTCGTGTTTGCCGTCACGTTCTTCATCGGCGCCCTGCTCGCCGGCCTGGGCGGCGTGCTGGGCGGGACCATGATCGCACTCGCGCCAGGCCAGGACGCCTCGTTCCTGCTCAGCTCGCTGGTGGTCGTCATCGTGGGCGGCATGGGCAGCCTGGCGGGAGCCGTCATCGGCGCGCTCGCGCTCGGGCTGGTGGACCAGCTGTCCGGCGTCTACCTCCCGACCGGCTACACGAACTTCTCGATCCTGCTGACCTTCGCGCTGCTCGTTTTCGTGCTGGCGGTACGCCCCACCGGACTGTTTGGACGTCGGTGAAGTTGACCGGGCTCGCGGGCTGGCTGTGGCTGAAACGGATCGGGCTGGCTGGCGTGGGCGTGATCGTCGTGCTCGTGCCCCAGCTCTTCTCGACCTTTACCGCAAGCGCGATCGGGCTGCAGACGCTGGTGCTGGGGATCGCGGCGGCCAGCCTGATCTTCCTCAACGCGGTGGTCGGCATGGTGTCGCTGGCCCAGACCGCCCTCTACGGGATCGCCGGCTACACAGTGGCCAAGCTCGCCGTGGAGCAAGGTGTCGACCCCTGGGTCGCGGCCCTGATCGCCGTGCTGATTACCGTGGTCGTCGCCCTGCTGTTCGGCGCCCTGGCCAGCCGCAGCGAGGGCATCTACTTCCTGATGATCACGCTCGCCTCGGCGGTGATCGCCTACTACTTCTTCTCCCAGGTCTCGGCCTTTGGCAGCCACGAAGGCATCAACGGCGTTGCCCCGCCGGCGCTCCTGGGCAAGCCGTTCGTCGACCCGACCGGGATGTACTACACCGCCTTGATCTGTTCGCTGCTCCTCTACGGACTGATCGTCTACGTGCGGCGCACGCCCTTCGGATATGCCTTGCAAGGCGTTCGCGATGAGCCGGTGCGGATGCGGACGCTGGGATTCAACGTTCCCATGCTGCGCATGGCCGCGTTTGGATTCGGCGCCTTGATCGCCTCGATCGCCGGCGTGCTGCTCGTCTGGTACAACAGCAACGTCTCGCCCGGGGCGATCGACCTGACCCGCACCATCGACCTGCTCACGATCGCCGTGATCGGCGGCCTGGGACGGATCGAGGGCGCCTGGATCGGCGCCCTGCTCTTCACGATCGTGCAGACCTACTCGCCGCAGTACACCGACCGGTTCGAAACCCTGATCGGCCTGACCTTCCTCGCGGTGGTGCTGGCCTCGCCCGGCGGGCTGGCCGGCATCGCCATCGGCCTCGATCGCTGGGTGCGGCGGCGGCTGGGCGAGGGCCTCGAGCGCCATGGGCCTGGCCAGGGCAGGGCGGATGCCGGCTGAGGCGGGCGCGGCCGAGGCCGCGGTGCTCCGCATCCACCAGCTCAGCTGCCGGTTCGGCGGATTGCGCGCCGTCGACAACGTGGACCTCTCGGTCGCGCGAGGGGAGCGGCGCGCCATCCTGGGACCGAATGGCGCTGGCAAGACGACCCTCTTCAACCTGATCTCGGGAGACGTCTTCCCCACCGCCGGCCGGATCGAGGTTTTCGGGCAGGACGCGACCTCCACGCCGGCGCGCAAGCGGATCAAGCTCGGCATCACGCGGACCTACCAGACGTCGCGCCTCTTCCTCCCGCTGACGGTGCTCGAGAACGTCTACCTGGCCATCCTCGGCGTCGCGGGCGGCCACCTGCGACCCCTGCGCCTGCCCCAGGACCGGGCGTATCGGGAACAAGCGCGCGCGCTGGCCGAGCGCGTCGGGCTTCGCGATCGCATCGCGGTGACCGTGGGATCGCTCTCCCACGGCGAGCAGCGCCAGCTGGAGATCGCGCTGGCGCTGGCCGGCAGCCCGAGGATCATGATGCTCGACGAGCCGGCGGCCGGCCTCTCTCCCGCCGAGCGCGGGGCGCTGACGGAGCTGCTGCTCTCGCTCGACCCATCCGTCACGCTCCTGGTGGTCGAGCACGACATGGACGTGGCGCTTCGCGTTGCGCAGGTGGTCACCGTCATGCACGAAGGCCGGATCGTCGCCGAGGGCAGCACCGCGGAGATCCGTGCCAACCCGCTCGTCCACGATCTCTACCTGGGCCGAGGCTATAGCTCGCGGTCAGCATCCGATGCCCGCAGCTGAGCCCGTGCTCGCCATCCAGGGCCTCAACGCCTACTACGGCGCCTCCCATGTCTTGCAGGACGTCGAGTGCACCCTCGAGTCGGGAGCGGTGGCCATCGTCGGACGCAACGGCATGGGGAAATCGACGCTCTGCAATGCGATCATGGGGCTGATCCCGCGCACCAGCGGGTCCATCCGGTTCTTCGGATCCGAGCTGGTCGGCAAGGCCCCCCATGACGTGGCGAACGCCGGCATCGGGTACGTCCCACAGGGACGCCGGCTGTTCCCATCGCTGACCACGGACGAGCACCTGCGCATGATCCGCCCCAGGCGCGGACGGTGGACGGTGAATGGCATCTACGAGCTGTTTCCCCAGCTCGCCCACCGCCGCCGGGTCGGGGCCGGCCAGCTATCCGGCGGGGAGAAGCAGATGCTCGCGATCGGCCGGGCGCTGCTCTGCAATCCGCGGCTCCTGATCATGGATGAGCCGTCCGAGGGCCTGGCGCCGGCGATCGTGCAGACCATGGTGCAGACGCTGCACACGCTCGCCGGCGAGCGCATGCACCTCCTCGTGGTCGAGCAGAACCTGGGGGTGGCCGCGGCGCTGGCTCAGCGGCTGCTGATCATGCTGCGCGGTCACATCGCGACCGAAACGACCGCTGCCGCGCTGGCCGCCGACGTCGAGGCTCAGCGCCGATACCTCGGCGTCGGCTCAACCACCTTGCCTCGCTAAGGAAGGGCTGAACCCGGTCCTGGGATGATTGCCGTTCGGCGTCTGCGGCGCGGCCCGATGAGGTGCGCGCTGGAAAGGCTCGGATCGGGCCGAGGGTCTGGCTCGGTGGCGAGGAGCAGCGTGCGCAGCAGCGTGGCGAGCGCCTGCCGATCGGGTGGCGAGAGCCCGGTCAGCATCCGCTGGTGCCCGGCGAGATAGGCAGCCAGCGCCGGATCGGCCAGCTTCTGGCCGGATCGGGTGAGCATGACCTGGATCCCCCGCCGATCCGTGAGATCCCGTGACCGCTCGACCAGGCCGCGTCCCTCGAGCTGGTCGAGCTGAGCGGTCATGCCCCCCGAGGAGAGCAGCGCGGCTTCGGAGAGCGCTCGTGGCGATAGGCGGTGGCGGTCTCCGGATCGGCGCAGCGCGGCGAGGATGCACAGGGCCGTCTGGGACAGGTCGAACGGGCCCAGGAGCTCGTCCCCCCGCCGGTTGATGCGCACGCTCAGCATGGCGAGGATCAGCAGGAACTCGATCAGCCAGGGGTTCGCCTGGGGGAACGCCTCGAGCCACGCGGCGGCGGCCGTCTCGTACGCGGGCAGGCTCACCCCCGGGCCCGTGCGTTCGATGGAGCCCAGGAGCCGTCTCAGCAGCGCCAGGAGCTGCTTGCGCTCACGCTCCGAATAGAGGGATGGGATGAACGACTGCCTCGCGAACAGGGCCTGGGCCGCGTCGCGGACGAGCTTCTGACCCTTGCCGGTCAGCGTGACGATCACGCCGCGGCGATCGCGCGGGTCACGCGAACGGACCGCGAGCCCGTTTCGCTCGACCCCGTCCAGCCGCGCGGTCACCCCCGCCG
>DASQGL010000120.1:0-11674 GCA_035632635.1 Candidatus Limnocylindrales bacterium | reverse complement strand
CTCTTCCACGGTCGCCGCGAGGATGACGAGCGCCACACCCGGCGCCGCCAGCCCGGGGCGCCACCAGTGCGGCCAGGTGCCGGCGGCGATCAGCATCGCGACCGCCACCGCCCCTCCGATCACGGCCGGTTGCAGCCCCGGCGGCGCGAGGCCGAGGTCGCCGCGGCCCAGGCGCACGGCCCGCACCACGACCGCCATCAGTGCGAGCACCACGACGTCCGCGAGCAGGAGGAGCGGGATCGTGAGCGCGCGGTCGCTCCCGATCCACAGGTCGCGTCCGATCGCGACGCCGACGATGCCGGCGCCCAGCACGGCCGTCAAACCGAGGGTCGCCGCCGGGCTGCGCCAGCTGAGCGCGTGCCCGCGGCGGCGGGCCAGCCGCTCCATGAGTCAGCCATTGTAGAGTGCGAGGCGATCGTGGCTGGATCGCGCGCGCTCTTCGTCGTCAACCCGGTGCTGCCCCGGACCGGCGCCACGTTCGGCGACCGGTTGCTGCGCCACGCGCGCGCGCTGGGCTGGGACGGCGAGGTGCTGCTCACGCGCGCGGGCCACAACGTCGAGGCGGTCGGCGCCGCGCTCTCGGGCAAGCGATTCGGCATGGTGGTGGCGGCCGGCGGCGACGGGACGGTCGCCGAGGTGATGGCCGCGGCCTACCAGCAGGGCATCCCGGTCGGGATCGTGCCGCGGGGCACCGCCAACATCGTCGCGCGCGAGCTGGGGCTGCCCGCCACCTGGCGCGGCGCGCTCAAGCGCATCCTGGCCCGCTTTCCCGCCGGCCGCGCGATCGACCTGGCCCGGGTCAACGACGGCTACGCCGCGCTCGCCGCCGGGATCGGCTTCGACGCGACCGTGATGCGCCACACGCCGGCCGCGCTGAAATACTGGATCGGACGGGCGGGATACCTGGTGGCGGGCGCCTGGTGGCTGCCGCGCGAGCCGCTCTTCGATTGCACGATCCGGGCCGACGGCGAGGAGATGACGCTGGACGCGGTGGCCGTGCTGGTCGTCAACGCCGGCATGCTGGGCGCCGCGCCCTTCCGCTTCGGTCCCGGGATCGCGATCGACGACGGATGGCTCGACCTCTGCGTCTACCGGCCGCACACGCCCCTCGAGCGCGCGCAGGTCCTCTGGACCATCGTCACGCAACAGCAGCAGCCGAACGGCGGCCAGGTCATGCTGCAGCGCAAGGTGCGCACGGTCGAGGTCAAAGCCCCCGACCGGCAGTGGCACGAGGTCGACGGCGACGTGCATCGCGGCAACGTCCTGCGCGCGGAGGTCATCCCGAAAGGGGTACACATCGTGGTATGAAGCCGCTGGCCGCGGTGCTGGCGCGCGGACTGGTCGGCGCCGCCTTCGGGATTGCGCTCGCGTTCCTGCTCGTCCCGCTGCTGGCGCTCGTCCTGCACACGACGCCCGGCGACCTGCTCGACGGCCTGCGCAGCCCGGTCGTGACCGAGGCGATCCGGCTCAGCCTCGTCACGACGGTCGGCACGCTGGTCCTGACCGTCCTCTTCGGCCTGCCTGCGGCCTGGGCGCTCGCCCGGTGGCGGGTGCCGGGACGCCCCGTGATCGAGGCGGCGCTGGCGCTGCCCATGGTGCTGCCGCCGGTGGTGGCCGGGGTCGCGCTGCTGGTCACGGTTGGGGCGAACGGGACGTTCGGCGGCGTCCTGCGGGGGGCCGGCATCCGGCTCACGTTCACGCTGGTCGCGGTCGTCCTGGCGCAAACGTTCGTCAGCGCCCCCTTCTTCATCACCAGCGCGCGTGCCGGTTTCGAAGCCCTCGACAGCGGTTGGGAGGAGACGGCCCGCTCGCTGGGCGCCTCGCGGACCTACGCGTTCTGGCGCGTGGTCGTGCCGCTCACGGCGCCGGC
Organism: Candidatus Limnocylindrales bacterium; assembly: GCA_035632635.1. Classification (GTDB taxonomy): domain Bacteria; phylum Chloroflexota; class Dormibacteria; order CF-121; family CF-121; genus CF-120. Next base: position 9,804 of record DASQGL010000120.1, on the reverse strand, counting down.
CCTGGTGGCGGGCCTCGGGCTGACCTGGGCCCGGGCGCTCGGCGAGTTCGGGGCGACCATCACCTTCGCCGGCAACCTGATGGGCGTGACGCAGACGATGCCGCTGGCCGTCTTCGTCTCGGCGGAATCGGACCTGCGGGCGGCGATCACGCTCGCGGTCATCCTGCTCGCGCTCGCCTTCGCGGTGCTCGTCGCCCTGCGCAGCGTGCCCCTGCCTGGACGGGCGGCCGCATGAGGGGCCTCGACGGTGACCTCACCTTCGATGCCGGCGCGTTGACGCTCCGCCTGCCGATCCATGTTCCGGCGGGGTCTACCCACGTGCTGCTGGGCGAGAGCGGAGCGGGGAAGACGACCGCGCTTCGCCTGCTCGCGGGGTTCGCCCGCCCGCGGGCCGGCCGGCTCGAGGTCAACGGCCGTGTCTACGACGACGTCGCGGCCGGGATCCATCAGGAGCCCGAGGCGCGCCGGGTCGGCATGGTGTTCCAGAACGGCCGGCTCTTTCCCCACCTCAGCGCGCTGGCCAACGTCGTGTTCCCGCTGCGCGCCCAGGGCGTCGCCCGGGGCGAGGCCGCCGAGCGGGCGTCCGCCTGGATGCGGCGGCTCGGGATCGAGCAGCTCGCCGACCGGATGCCGGCCCGGCTGTCGGGCGGCGAAGCCCAGCGGGTCGCCCTGGCCCGGGCGCTGGTCGCCGAGCCCGATCTGCTCCTGCTGGACGAGCCGATGGCGGCGCTCGACGTCCGCACCCGCGAGGCGGTCCGGGCCGAGCTCGCCGGACTCCTCGACGACCGCCGGCGGATCACGGTGCTGGTCACGCACGACTACCTGGACGCGGTCGTCTTCGCCGACCAGGTGCAGGTGCTCGAGGAGGGCCGGGTCGTCCAGGAGGGCACCGTGCCCGAGCTGGTCGAGCGGCCCCGCTCGGCGTACGTCGCCCAGCTCGCCGGGATGAACGTCTTCCGCGGCCGTGCCGAGATGGTCGAGGGGGGGGCCTGCGAGGTGCAGGTGGGCGGCATGCGCCTGCGCGCCGCCCGCGAGGCGCAGGGCCCCGTCTTTGTGGCCGTCGCCCCGACCCATGTGACGCTCCACCGGCATCGACCGGAGGGCTCGGCGCGCAACGTGATCGACGGGGTCGTCCGTCAGACGGTCCCGCTGGCCGGGCGGGTGCGGGTGACGCTGGCCGCCGAGGGGGGGACGACGCTCGTGGCCGAGGTCACCCGGCAGTCGTCGATGGAGCTGGACCTCTCGCCGGGGACCGCCGTCTTCGCCAGCTTCAAGGCCACCGAGATCGAGGTCTACCGGTGACCGTCGTCAACGCCCGCTTCCCCTGGGTGCTCTTCCTCCCGCTGGCCGCGGTCACCGAGGTCGGGGGCATCGTCCTGGTCCTGACCGGCCGGGGGATCGGCTGGGCCGCGATCGCGGCGCCGCTGGTCGGCTTCATCGCGATGCGCGGTCCGGTGCGCCCGCGCTTCGAGTTCACCGACGAGGGGGTCACGATGCGGAAGTCGGCCGGCAGTCCGATGCTGCCCTGGGACGAGATCGCGGACGTCGCGCTGCTGCGCGCGAGTGGACGGACGGTGCTGGCCTACCGGCTGAAGGCGGGCGTCATGGTGCTCAAACGTCATCCCGGGGCGGGCTTCCTGCGCGCGAAGGGCCTCGATTACGACGGCGGCTTCTTCGTGGACCAGATGACGGCGAGCCCCGAAGAGATTCTGACTCAGTTCAAGAAGCACTTGCTGCAGTGAGCTACGCAGCCCGGAGCGCCGTCTCCACCGCGGGGGCAGCCACGGCCGGCACGGCGTCTTTGCGGAGGCAGAAGATCATCTCCGACCCGCCGACGTAGGCGATGCGCTCGACGCGGAACCCGATCCCCTGCAGGTAGGCCTGCAGTCCCGCGCGCCGGTAGTGGGTGATGTGCTCGTCCGCGTAGCCGCCGGGCGCGAGCTTGCCGTAGAGCCACTCCAGCGCGCGCCACGCCCAGCGATCGTAATCCGGCGTGCCCAGGATCAGCCGGCCGCCGGGCTGGAGGACGCGCGCCAGCTCGGTGAAGGCGCGGGCGTCGGGCGGGATGTGCTCGACCACCTCGGAGCAGATCACGCAATCGAACGACGCGTCGGCGAAGGGCAGCGAGAAGATCGAGCCCTGGACCAGCGGGTTGCCGTAGCGCCGGCCGAAGCGCAGCTTGTGGGCCATGATGTCGAGCCCGACCATGGATCGGTCCGAACCCAGGATGCGGCTCGAGCCGCAGCCGACGTCGAGCACGCGGTGGAAGCCGCGGGCGAACCCGGTGATCGCCTTGAAGCGGCCGCGCTGCCAGTAGCGCTGCAGCGGCACCAGGCTGTCGTAGGCCCGGGCGTCGTAGTCGGCGGAGGCGATCGAGTTGCGCAGCCGCCACATGCGCAGGAACGTGCGGAGGTAGGAGAGCGCGAACTTGCGCAGGTCGGCATGGCTCTTGCCGGAGAGCCGCGCCCGGTAGTGGAACGGGATCTCGCGCACCTGGTAGCCGGCCGCGATGGTGCGGATCAGGATCTCCTCCAGCACGTCGAAGTCGACCGCGGTCAGCTGCAGGTTGCAGACGGCCCGCCGGGCGTAGAGCCGGAAGCCGCTCGAGAGGTCGCGCGCGGGCAGCGACAGCCCGCGCCGAAAGGCCAGGTTCAGGATCTGGCTGAGGATCGACCGCACGAGCGGCATCTCGGCCCGTCCGCCCGCGACGTATCGGGAGGCGATCACCACCTCGGCGGACGTGCGCGCCGCCCAGATGTCGCGGAAGAACGCCGGGCTGTGCGAGCCGTCGGCGTCGAGCGTCAGCAGGTACTCGCCGTGCGCTTCGCGGAACCCGGTGCGCAGCGCCCCGCCGTAGCCCGGGCCGTCCTGGACGACCGCGCGGGCCCCGTGGTGGCGGGCGACCTCGACCGTGGCGTCGCGCGAGCCGCCGTCCACCACGATCACCTCGGCGGTCACGCCCAGCGTGTCGACCGCCGTCCGCAGCTCGGGCAGCATCCGCTCCAGGCTGGCGGCCTCGTTGAGCGCCGGGATGATGACGCTCAGGCCGCAGGTGGGCGCGTCCGCGGCCGCCTCGGGTGGGTCGCCGAAGAACGGGATCCCATCGACGACCGGGTAGCGGACCGCACAGGTTGGGCAGAGCAGCGTACGCTCGTCCGCCCGGAGGGCGCCGTGACAGCGCGGGCAGGCCAGCCCGGTCGGCACATTCATGCGGCTTCCTGTCCAACGTCGGAAGCCACCCCGACTTGCGCTCCGCCGGCCCCGCGCCGTTGGTACAGTCCAGGAGATGGCCTCCCGGTTCGGCGTCTTCGTGCCCCAGGGCTGGAAGATGGACCTGACCGCGTTCCAGGGAGGCCCGGCCAAGTACCAGGCGATGCGCCGGGTCGCCTTAGAGGCGGAACGCCTCGGCTACGACGGCCTGTGGGTCTACGACCACTTCCACACCATCCCGCGGCCCGCGATCGAGGCCACCTTCGAGTGCTGGTCGGTGATGGCGGCGCTGGCGGTGGAGACCCGCCGCATCCGGCTCGGCCAGATGGTGACCTGCAACTCCTACCGGCCGCCGGCGCTGCTCGCCAAGATGTCGTCCACGGTCGACGTCATCAGCAACGGCCGCCTCGAGTTCGGGATCGGCGCCGGCTGGTACGAGCACGAGTACCGTGCCTACGGCTATCCGTTTCCCCCGGTCGGGGAGCGGCTGCGGCAGCTCGACGAGGCCGTCCAGCTGATCACCGCCATGTGGACCCAGGAGACGGCGACCTTCACCGGCGCCTACTACGCGATCCACGGCGCGATCAACGAGCCCCGGCCCGTCCAGCGGCCGCATCCGCCGATCTGGATCGGCGGCGGGGGAGAGAAGGTCACCCTGCGCATCGTGGCCCAGCGAGGCGACGCCTCCAACTTCGGCGGCACGCTGGACCAGGTGCGTCACAAGTGCGAGGTCCTGCAGCAGCACTGCCGGGATGTCGGGCGTGACTACGACGCGATCACGAAGTCGGTCAGCTTCGAGCCGGTCATCATCCGCGCCACCGAGCCACAGGCGCGCGCGGCGGCCGAGCGCGTCAAGCCCGCCGGCATGCCCTCGGTCGACGCGTGGGCGAGCCTGGCCCTGATCGGCTCGCCGGAGCAGTGCATCGAGCGCATCCGCGCCTACGAACGGGTCGGGATCTCCTACTTCATCCTCTATTTCCACGGCGTCGCCGAGGACCTCGAGCCGCTCCGCCTCTTCGCCGAGCAGGTGCTGCCCGCGCTGCGTGCTGGCTGAGCCCGTGCCCGCCCCGCGCATCCTGGCCATCGACGTCGGCACCGGGACCCAGGACGTCCTGGTCTTCGAGGGCGGCACCCTGGTCGAGAACTCGGTCCAGCTGATCATGCCGTCGCCGACCGTGATCGCCGCGGGCCGGGTCCAGCGCGCGACCGCCGAGCGGGCGCCGTTGCTCATCACCGGGGTCACCATGGGCGGCGGTCCGGTAGCCTGGGCGGTCGAGGCGCATCTTCGGGCCGGGCTGCCGGTGCGGGCGACGGCCGATGCCGCGCGGACCTTCGACGACGACCTGACCCGCGTCGCGGCGATGGGCGTCCAGGTGATCGAGGCGGACGAGGCGGCGCGGCGGGTGGGCGACCTTCACGTCGAGTTCCGCGACCTCTACCTCGCCGAGGTCAAGGAGACCCTGCAGGCGTTCGGGGCCGGCACGGATTTCGATGCCGTGGCGGTCGCCGTCTTCGACCACGGGGCCGCGCCGCCCGGCTACAGCGATCGGCGTTTTCGGTTCGACTACCTGAAGGAGCAGGTCGGGCGCGGCGCCGGGCTGGAGGCGTTCGGCTTCCTCGCCGGGGCGATCCCGGACCGGATGACGCGGATGCAGGCGGTCACGCACGGGCGCGACGCGGCCGGGCTCTTCGTCATGGACACCGGGCCGGCGGCGGTGCTGGGCGCGCTCGACGATGCCCGCGTCCGGGCGGCGGATCGGCTGCTGCTGGTCAACGTCGGCAACTTCCACACGCTGGCGTTCCTCCTCGACCGGGGACGGATCGCCGGGCTCTTCGAGCACCACACCGGGGAGCTGACCACACAAGAGCTCGAGCGCTACCTCGAGCAGCTGGTGGCGGGCACGATCGCAAACGACGAGGTCTTCGCGGACATGGGCCACGGCGCCCTGGAGCCCCAGCTCCCGCCCGGCGCGCCCGACCTGGTGGTCGCGCTGGGACCGCGCCGGCGGATGCTCGAGGGCTCGCGGCTCACCCCCTACTTCGCCGTGCCGCACGGCGACATGATGCTTGCGGGCTGCTTCGGGCTCCTCCGCGCGCTGGCCCATCACCGGCCGGAGCTTCGGGCGGCCATCGAAGCGCAGCTCGGCCCGCCGGCCTGGAAACTCGATACGAAGCCCCGCCGTTCTTAGAACCGGCTCGTAGAATTGAGGGCGCTTCACCCACCACGGTTTCTTTGAGGTCCCCACGTGGCTCAAGCTCGCACCATCGCTCAGCTCCGACAGAGTGAGTACCGCGTCCTCCCGGTCCGGGAAGAGATGCGCAAGAACCTCGTCCGGAAGATCAAGGCCGGCGAGACGCTCTTCCCCGGCATCATCGGGTACGACCATTCGGTCATCCCGCAGATCGAGAACGCCATCCTCTCCGGCCAGGACATCGTCTTCCTCGGCGAGCGCGGCCAGGCGAAGAGCCGGCTGATCCGGTCGCTCAGCAGCCTCCTCGACGATGAGGTGCCCATCATCGACGGCTGCGAGATCAACGACAACCCCTACGCGCCGATCTGCCGCGCCTGTCGCGATCGGGTCGCCAAAGACGGCGACGGCGTCCCGGTGCGCTGGATCACCCCGGAGCATCGCTACAGCGAGAAGCTGGCCACGCCCGACACCGCGATCGCCGACCTGATCGGCGAGGTCGACCCGATCCGGGTCGCGGAGGGCAAGTACCTGGCCGACGAGCTGACCATCCACTACGGGCTGGTGCCGCGGACGCACCGCGGCATCTTCGCCATCAACGAGCTGCCCGACCTCGCCGAGCGCATCCAGGTCGGGTTGCTCAACCTGATCGAAGAGCGCGACGTCCAGATCCGCGGCTACAAGATCCGCTTGCCGCTCGACGTCTACGTCGTCGCCAGCGCGAACCCCGAGGACTACACGAACCGCGGCCGGATCATCACGCCCCTCAAAGACCGGTTCGGGGCCCAGATCCGGACCCACTACCCGCGCAACGTCGACGACGAGATCCGCATCGTCGAGCAGGAGCGTACGGTCTTCCCCGATCGCGAGCTTCCGGTCTTCGTCCCCGACTTCATGAAGGAGATCGTGGGCGAGATCACGCAGCTGGCGCGGCGCAGCCCGAAGGTCAATCAACGGTCGGGCGTCAGCGTCCGGCTGTCGATCACGAACTACGAGAACCTGGTCGCCAACGCGAGCCGCCGGGCGCTGCGGACCGGCGAGCCCGAGGCGGTGCCGCGGATCAGCGACCTGCCCGCGGTCATCCCCTCGAGCGCCGGCAAGCTCGAGATGGAGACCTGGGAGGAGGGCGACGACCATTCGGTGCTGGAGAAGATCATCAAGACCGCGGTGCTCAACGTCTTCCGGCGGCACTTCGAGGCCGGGCAGTTCAGCGAGTTGGTGCAGCGGTTCGATGCGGGCCTGACCGTCGAGGTCTCGGAGCTGCAGCGGGCGGACAAGTACGCGGGCCTGATGCGCGAGCTGCCCGGCATGGAGAAGGGGCTGCGGACGCTCGGGCTCGAGAAGCGCCCGGCGGCGCTCGCCTCCGGGGTCGAGTTCGTCCTCGAAGGCCTCCACCTGAGCAAGCGCATCAATAAGACGGATCTGGACGGGACGTCCGTCTATGCGGGGTGAGCTGAGCCAGGACCCATGCTGAGCCGCTACACCAGGTGGGATGGCACGCAAGAGCCCTTTGGCCGTGATGCCGACGAGCTCTTCGACCGGCTGGCGGAAGATCTCTTCCAGGGGGCCGACTTCGACTACGCGCTCCACCGGCTGCTGAGCCGCGGCTGGCGCGACCAGCGCGGCAAGCGGCTGCCCGGCTTCGACGAGATGCTGGAGCGCCTGCGGGCCAAACGGCAGCAGCAGCTCAAGCGCTACAACCTCAACGACGTCTTCGGCAACATCCGCGAGCGCCTGAACGACATCCTGCGCCGGGAGCGCCAGGGGATCGACGACCGCATCCGCCAGGCGCCCGACCACGCCAAGCGCGTGGTCGAGAAGATCGCGAAGAAGAAGCAGGAGGAGCTCGACCGCCTGCCCGACGACGTGGGCGGGGCGATCCGGGCGCTCAACGACTACGAGTTCATGGACGAGAGCGCGGCGGCGGCCTTCCAGCAGCTCATGGAAGAGCTCAAGCAGCAGGTCACCCAGACCTACTTCCGCAACATGACGCAGACCATGCAGCAGCTGAACACGCAGGACCTGGGCGAGATCAAGGCCATGATGAAGGCGCTCAACCAGATGCTGCGCGACCGGCTGGAAGGGCGCACCCCCGACTTCGACGGCTTCATGAAGCGGTTCGGCCATTTCTTCGGGCCGAATCCCCCCAAGACGCTCGACGAGCTGGTCCAGCAGCTGGAGCGCCAGATGGCCCAGATGGAGTCGCTGATGCAGTCGCTCAGCCCGGAGCAGCGCGCCGCGATGGAGGAGCTGATCGCGTCCACCTTGAGTGATCCGGAGCTGCAGGCGGAGATGGCCGAGCTGGCCGCGGCGCTCGAGCTGCTCTCGCCCCGGCCCCAGCTGGGCAACCGCTATGCGTTCTACGGCTCCGAGTCGCTCCCGCTCCAGGAGGCGCTCTCGCTGATGGAGCGGCTGCAGAGCATCGAGGGTCTCGAGCAGGCGCTGCGCGAGGGGTACCAGGGCCAGCAGCTGACCCCGCAGCAGTCGCAGCAGCTGCAGGAGCTGCTCGGGCCGGAGGCGCGGCAGGCCGCCGACCAGATCAGCGAGCTCGCCGCCCAGCTCGAGCGCAAGGGCTACGTGCAGCGTGGACGGCGCGGCATGGAGCTGACCCCGCGCGGCATGCGGCGGATCGGGCAGAAGGCGCTCAAGGACCTCTACTCGCGGCTGAAGCGCGACCGGTTCGGCGACCACCCGATCAGCGTCCGCGGCCTCGGCTCGGAGCACGCGGACGAGACGAAGGCCTACGAGTTCGGGGATGCCTTCAACCTGCACGTGGAGCGGACCCTGATGAACGCGCTCCGGCGCGACGGCCCCGAGCGGCCGGTCCGGCTGCGGACCGACGACTTCGAGGTCTTCCGCTCCGAGTTCAGCACCCAGTCCTCGACCGTGCTGATGATCGACATGTCCAGGTCGATGCCGCTGCGGGGCTACTTCTACGCCGCCAAGAAGGTCGCCCTCGCGCTGGACGCGCTGATCCGCAGCCAGTTCCCGCGCGACCACCTGCAGGTGATCGCCTTCAGCGACCTGGCCCGCCCGGTCAAGCCGGCCCAGCTTGCCGAGCTCACCTACAACGAGTCGATCTACGGGACCAACATCCAGCACGGGCTGATGCTCGCCCGCCAGTTCCTGAACCGGTACAAGACCGGCAACAAGCAGGTGATCATCGTCACCGACGGCGAGCCGACCGCCCACATGGAGGGGCAGACGCCCGTCTTCTTCTACCCGCCCCTGCCCGAGACCTTCCAGAAGACGCTGCTCGAGGTCCAGCGCTGCACCCGGGAGCACATCGTCATCAACACCTTCATGCTGGACAACGACTACCACCTGGTCTCCTTCGTCAAGCAGATGACGCGCTTGAACGGGGGCCGCGCCTTCTTTGCCAGCGCCGACCGCCTGGGCGACTACGTGCTCCTCGATTACGTCGACCGCAAACGCAAGAGCAGCCGCTAAGGCATAATCCGTCTTCGTGCCGAAAGCCGATCGCGTCGCCGAACACAACCTTGCCATGTGGGAGCGCCTGGCCCGGGCGGGCATGATGTACACGCGCCCGCGCGGGCGCCCGCCCAGGACCCGGGTGGGGATGCGCCGCTTCATGGACCCGCGGCAGCGGCTCAAGGGGGTGCGGCTGGACGGCGCCCGGGTGCTGGGGCTGGCCGCGGGCGGCGGCTGGGATCCCGTCATCTTCGCCATGCTCGGCGCGCAGACCACCGTGTTCGACATCTCGCCGACCCAGCTCCGCACCGTGCGCGACCTGGCCCGCCGGCAGAAGGTGAAGGTCCGCCTGGTGCGCGGCAACATGAAGGACCTCTCCGTCTTCAAGGACAACGCCTTCGACGTGATCTGGCACTGCCACTCGCTCGTCTTCGTGGACGACGCCCGCCGCGTGCTGCACGAGGTCGGCCGGGTGCTCGCGCCGGGCGGCACCTACCTGATGTCGACCATGCACCCGACCACGCTGCGCCTGTACAACACCTACACCGGGACCGGCTGGACGCCCAAGATCCCCTATTTCTCGGACCAGGCGGTCCCCCTCACCGACGAATGGGATGCGACCTGGACCTACGGCAACCTCGAGGTGGTCGCGCCGACCATCGAGTACGGGCACCGCTTCGAGACGATCGTCAACAGCATGGCCGAGGCGCGCATGGTGGTCGACGGGCTCTGGGAGTTCTCGCCGGGGAAGCCCGATCCTGATGCCGAGCCGGGCAGCGAAGCCCATCTCGACACCCTGTTCCCCGCCTTCATCGAGGTCCGCGGGCGGAAGCTGCCCCTGCCCTGAGGCGAGATCGAGAGCTCAGTGCAGCTTGGGGAGGACCGTCTTCCCGAAGACCTCGATCCATTCGGCCTGGTTGCGGCCGACGTTGTGCAGGTAGATGCGATCGAATCCGAGATCGATGAACCGCTG
>DASQGL010000119.1:0-60168 GCA_035632635.1 Candidatus Limnocylindrales bacterium | reverse complement strand
CGATCACGAGCACGAGGATCGTCATCAGGTAGGGGAGGGAGGCGAACACCTCGGGGGGCAGGTGGACCTGGTGCGCCTGGAGCGTGAACGCGAGGCTGGAGAAGGCGCCGAACAGGTAGGCGCCCACCAGCGCAAGCTCGGGGCGCCAGAAGGCGAAGATGACGAGCGCGATCGCGATCCAGCCCGCCCCGGACGTCATACCCTCGAGCCAGCCGGGGGTGATCGCGAGGCTGAAGAAGGCGCCGCCGATGCCGGCCAGCGCGCCGCCGAGCAGCGTGTGGGCATACCGGTACGCGGCCACGCTGATCCCCATGGCGTCGGCCGTCGCGGGCGACTCGCCGACGGCGCGCAGGTGGAGGCCGGTGCGCGTGCGGGTCAGGTAGAAGGCCGCAACCGCGACCACGACCCAGGAGACGTAGACGAGCGCGTTCTGATGGAAGAGCAGGGGACCGAGCACGGGGAGATCCTGCAGGCCGAAGACGTCGATCGCCTTCAGCTCGTGCGCCGCCGGCTGCCCGCCGAGATGCCAGACGTTTCCGAGATACGACGACAGGCCCGCGACGCCGGCGAAGATCGTGATCGCCAGCCCGCAGACGATCTGGTTGGCGCGCAGCGTGATGACGAGCACCGCGTGGATCAACGCCACCGCCATGGCGGCGATCGCCGCCGTCAGGATCGCCATGGAGAGCCCGATCCAGCCCGGTCCGCCGACATGCTGGACCGCCCAGAAGCCGGTCACCGCCCCCATCAGCATCATGCCCTCGACGCCCAGGTTCAGCACGCCCGATCGCTCGGCGAGCAGCTCGCCGACCGCGGCGAAGAGCAACGGCGTGCCGTAGAAGATCGCCGAGGCCGCGATCACGACGAGCAGGCTGTCGTTGACGTGCACGTCAGCTCGCCCGGGTAACCGCAGCCGGCGACGGCGCCGAGGGGAGGGCTCGCGGACGCCGCACGCGGACCCGGTAGCGAACCAGCATCTCGCCGCCCAGGGCGAAGAACAGGATGAGCCCCTGCAGGGTGCCGACCAGCCCGGCGGGAAAATCGGGGCCCTGGAGGCTGTAGCCGGCGTTGGCGAGCCCGCCCAGCAGGAAGGCGACGACGATGATGGCGAACGGATTCAGGCGGGCGAGCGCTGCCACCACGATGCCGGCGTAGCCGAAGCCCGATTGCTGCAGGCCGCGGGGATCGAGCACATGCCGGAAGTCGCCGATCTGACTCGCGCCGCCGAGTCCGGCCAGGCCGCCCGAGACCAGCATGATCGAGACGATTCGCCGCCGGATGCGCATCCCCGCGTAGCGGGCGGCCCCAGGCGAGTCGCCGATCACCCGCGTCTCGAAGCCGAACCGGGTCGCCGTGCTCAGCAGCCAGAGGAACAGCGCGCCGGCCACGCCGAGCAGCAGTCCGAGCGGGATGACGATGCCGGCGACCGCCAGATGCGGCCAGCTGGCCGCGGCACTCAGGTACTTGCCCTGCGGAAACAGGCGCGCCGTGAACGTGCTCAGGTCGCGCCAGTAGGAATGGCTGTCGTAGATCAGGTACGTGATCAAGAGGCCGGCCACGTAGTTGAGCATCAGCGAGGTGATGATCTCGTTCGTGCGAAAGAGCGCCCGCAGGACGCCGGGGATCGCGCCCCAGGCGGCGCCGGTCACGATCCCGCCCAGGATCATCCCGAGGATGATCAGGATCGCGGGCCGTCCCGCCAGCGCGATGCCGATGCCGGAGGCGCCCACCGCGCCCAGGTAGAGCTGCCCCTCGGCGCCGATGTTCCAGATCTGCATGCGGAAGGCCGCCGCGGCGGCGAGCCCGGTGAGCAGGAGGGGGGTCGCCGACACGAGCGTCGCGCTCAGGGCGCCCGGGGCGAAGAAGCCGGTGTCGAGCAGGCGCTGATCCGTCGAGACCGGGTCGTGGCCGGTGGCCGCAAGGATCAGACCGCTGAAGAGGAAGGCAGCCACGACCGAGCCTGTGGGCACGGCGAACGGCAGCCAGCGCGGGATTCGCAGCCGGCGCTCGATCCGCATCATGGCGCGGGTTCTGCCCCCTGCGTGGCGGCGCCCGCCATCATCAGCCCGATGTCGTCGATGTTCGCCTGCCGCCGCTCGACCACGCCCATGATCCGGCCCTCGTAGAGCACGGCGATCCGGTCTGCCAGCGCCAGGATCTCCTCGAGATCTTCGCTGATGAGCAGGACGGCCACGCCGGCCGCCGCGGCCTGGCGGATCATCTCGCGGACCGCCTCGGTGGCCGCGACGTCGAGCCCGCGCGTGGGAGAGGCTGCCACGAGCACGCGCGGACTCGAGGACAGCTCCCGCGCCAGCAGCACCTTCTGCACATTGCCCCCGGAGAGCAGCCGCGTCGGCGTCTGCGGTGAGCCGGCGATCGCAAATCGGCTGATGAGCTCGCTGGCGCGGGTCCGGGCGAGGCCCCACCGCACGAGTCCCAGCCAGGACATCGGCGGGCGCTGGTACGACTTCAGGATCAGGTTCTCGGCGATGGTGAGCCCGGGCGCCACGCCGGTGCCCATCCGGTCCTCGGGCACGTGCGCGAGACCGAGCCGGATCGCCTGCCTCGGATCGCCGGAGCGCAGCGGCCGCCCGGCCAGCATCACGGTACCGGTGGTCCGCCGCCGCGCGCCCGTGATCGTCTCGGCCAGCTCGCGCTGCCCATTGCCGGCGACCCCGGCCACGCCCACGATCTCGCCGGCGCGGAGTCGGAGGTCGACGTCGTGCAAGGCCGGGGTGCCCAGGTCCGAGTCCGCGTAGACGTGCTGCAGCTCGAGCACCGGCGGGCCGGCCACCGCGTGCTCTTCCGCCTGCACCGTGAAGACGACGTCCCGACCGACCATCAGGCGGGCCAGCTCACGCGGGCTGGTCGCCCCGGTCTGCAGCGTGCCCAGGGAGCGGCCGCGACGCAGGATCGTCACGCGCTCCGAGACGGCCATGACCTCCTCGAGCTTGTGCGTGATGAAGATCACCGTCCGGCCCTCGCCCGCCATGACGCGCAGGGTCGCGAACAGACCCTCGGTCTCCTGCGGCGTCAGCAGCGCGGTCGGCTCGTCCAGGATCAGGATGCGTGCCCCGCGATGGAGCGCCTTGAGAATCTCGACCCGCTGCTGCTCACCGACCGACAGCTGCCAGATGCGCGCCCGCGGATTGACGGGCATGTGGTAGCGCTCGGACAGCGCCAGGACGTCGCGCTCGATCGCCCTCGGATCGAGGAGGAGCGGCTGAGCCACGGTCTGGTGATGGCCGAGCATGATGTTCTCGGCCACCGTGAAGGAGGCGACCAGCCGGAAGTGCTGATGGACCATGAAGATGCCCGCCTCCAGCGCGTCACGCGGCGCATGGAACTGCACCGGACGGCCCAGGACCGCGATCTCGCCTTCGTCCGGGCGGTAGAGCCCGGTGATGATGTTGGACAGCGTCGACTTGCCCGCGCCGTTCTCGCCGAGCAGCGCGTGGATCTCGCCGCTGCGGGCTTCGAAGTCGATGTGATCGTTGGCGACGATTTCGGGGAACCGCTTCGTGATTCCCCGCAGCGTCACCGCCGGGACATCCCCGGCGGTGACCTGCCGGTCAGACGATTCGAGTGTCTGGCTCAGGATCCCTTGGGATTCCCGATGACTCCCTGCACGAACCAGTCGATGGTGAGGATGTCCTGGAGGGTCAGCTTCTGCCCGGCGGGGACCTTCACCTGGCCGGACTGGTCCTTGATCGGACCGGTGAACTCATAGAAGGTGCCGGCCTTGAGCGCATCCTTCTTCTGGTTGATCGCGTCCCGAACGCTCTGCGGGACCGACGTCCCGAAGGGCGCGATATCGACGAACCCGTCCGAGAAGTTGCCGTAATAGCTCCCCGTCTTCCAGGTGCCGTTGATCGCGGCCTGCACCCGCTTGAGGTAGTAGGGTCCCCAGTGATAGACCGTACCCGTCAGCCAGACGTCGGGGGCGAACTGCTGCTGGTCCGAGTCGTACCCCGACCACTTCACGCCGGCCGCCTTGGCGGCGTCGCCGGTGGCCGGGCTATCCTGGCCCTGGCCGATCGCGTCGACGCCCGCCTGGATCAGGCTCTGGGCGGCCTGCTTCTCCTTGGTGGGATCGAACCAGGTGTTGGTCCAGACGATCTGGACCGTGGCCCCAGGATGCATGGCCTGCGCTCCCAGCGTCACCGCGTTGATCTCACGGATCACCTCGGGAATCGGGAACGGGGCCACGAAGCCGATGTGGCCGGTCTTGCTGGCGGCGCCCAGCGCCATCCCGGTGAGGTAGTCGGCGTCCTCGCCGGCGCCGTAGTACTCGGCCAGGTTCGGCTCCGTCTTGAATCCGGTCGCCTGTTCGAACTTCACGTCCGGGTGCAGCTTCGCCTCGGCGTCCATCGCGTCCTGGTATCCGAAGGACGTCGCGAAGATGATCTTGTTGCCGTCGCGCACGAGCTGCTCGATCACCTGGGTCACCTGGGGACCCTCGGGGACGTTCTCCTTGTAGGTGGTCTGGACCTGGCTGCCCAGCGTATTGACCACGTAGAGACGCCCATCGTCGTGGGCCTTCGTCCAGCCCGCGTCGCTCTTGCTGCCGACGTAGATCCACGCAGCCTTGAACGGCGTGCTGCTGGCGCTCGAAGACGCCGAACCTGATGGACTTCCGCAGGCGCTGAGCGCGAGCACCGCGAGCGCACCCAATGCCGATACCGCTCTTCCCTTCATCCGTGTACTCTCCCTTCAGCCGGCGCCGATAACTACGCCTGAAGTCTAGCGGGCTGCCGCACCCGCGTCCACTGAAGGGCCGCCACCCATAATGTATCCGCAGAAAGGCCCCTTCATGGATGTACTCATGCCACGCACGCTCGACGAGGCCCTGGAGATGAAGGCCGCCCGCCACGATGCGGTCCCGCTGGCGGGCGGCACCGACCTCATGGTGGAGCTGAACTTCGGGCGCCTGCGCCCCCCCGCCATCCTGGACGTCTCCCGGCTCCCCGAGCTCCGGTCGATCGCCCGGCGCGACGGCGCCTGCGTGCTGGGCGCCGGCGTGCCCTACAGCCGGATCACGAGCGACCTGCGCGAGTTCGTGCCGCTCGTCCAGGCCTCCCGGTCGGTCGGCTCGCCCCAGATCCGCAACCGCGGCACGGTCGGCGGCAACCTGGGCACCGCCTCGCCGGCCGGCGATGCGCTGCCGGTGCTCGCCGCCTACGGGGCGGCGGTCATCCTCGGCAGCGTCCGCGGGACTAGGACGCTGCCCTGGCACGAGTTCTTGCGCGCTCCGAAGAAGACGGCGATCGCGCCGGACGAGTTGATCGTGAGCGCCACCTGGCGGACGTCTCGGATGACCGGCTCCTTCTCCAAGATCGGGACCCGTAACGCGATGGTGATCGCCGTCGCCAGCCTGTGCCTCGTGATCGACGAGGATGCGCGGCAGGTCAGGGTGGCGCTCGGATCGGTCGGTCCCACCATCCTGGAGGCGCCCGACGCCCAGGCGTCGATGGGCGCCGCCATGACCGCAGCCGGCGCCTGGGAGGACCCGATGGTCACGATCCCGCAGGCGGCGATCGACGACTTCGGCGAGCGGGTCGCGGGCGCCGCGCAGGCCATCGACGACGTGCGCGGCACGGCCGCCTACCGGCGCCACGCGCTGACCGTGATGGCGCGCCGCGCGCTCGGGTGGGCGCTGAGCGACCGGAGGCGAGCGCGGTGGTGGTGAGGGTGCGGGTCAACGGCGAATGGCGCGAGGCGGACGTCTGGCCCGGGACCAGCCTGCTGACCCTGCTGCGCGATGCCTTCGGGCTGTACGGATCCAAGAACGCCTGCGAGCAGGGGGAGTGCGGGTCGTGCTCCGCCTGGCTCGACCGGGAGCTGGTCTGCACCTGCCTGGTGCTGGCGGCGCAGGCGACGGGACGGGACGTGGACACCATCGAGGGACTGCGGTCCGACGTCGAGAGCGGCGTCGTCCAATCGGCCTTCGTCGAGGCGGGGGCCGTGCAATGCGGTTTCTGCACGCCAGGATTCGTCGTGGCGGTCACCGACCTGCTGCGACATGACCCGGCCCCGACCGAGGCCATGGTCCGCGAGGCGCTCTCCGGCAACCTCTGCCGCTGCACCGGCTACGCGAAGATCCTGGACGCGGTGAACCTGGCCGCGACCAGGCTTGCGGACGTCCGCTCATGATCCTGATCGAGAACGTCGACGTCATCGCCGTGATGGATGACGCGGGCACCGAGATGGAGGGGGGCTCGATCCTGATCGACGGCGGGGCGATCCGCGCGGTCTCACCCGGACGGCCGGCCGGCGCCGAGGGCGCCGAGGTGATCGACGGACGGGGGCTCTGCGCGATCCCGGGCCTGATCAACACGCACCACCACCTGTACCAGGTGCTGACGCGCGTGCGGGCGCAGGAGCAGGGCCTGTTCGGCTGGCTGACCGAGCTCTATCCCGTCTGGGCCCGCCTCGATGCCGAGTGGGTGCACCGCGCGGCCGGGATCGGCCTTTCCGAGCTGGCGCGTTCGGGATGCTCCACGACGACCGATCACCATTACGTCTTCCCGGCCGGCCGGCCCGGTCTGATCGAGGCCGAGATCCAGGCGGCGGACGAGATCGGCATCCGCTTCCACCCCTGCCGCGGCTCGATGGACCTCGGTCAGTCGGCGGGAGGCCTGCCGCCCGACTCCATCGTCCAGGACATGGACACGATCCTGGCCGACACCGAGGCGTTGGTGCGGCGCTTCCACGATCCGAGCCCGGGCTCCATGCGGCAGATCGCGATCGGACCCTGCTCGCCGTTCTCCGTCAGCGACCGGCTGATGCGGGAATCGGTCGCGCTCGCCCGCCGGCTGGGGGTGCGCCTGCACACCCATATCGCCGAGACGCAGGACGAAGAGGCGTTCTGCCGCGAGCGCTTCGGCACCCGTCCCCTCACGCTCCTCGAGGAGCAGGGATTCCTCGGCGAGGACGTCTGGCTCGCCCATTGCGTCCACCTCGACCGGGCCGACATCGACCGGATCCGCCGGACCGGCACGGCGGTCGCCTCCTGCCCGTCCTCGAACGGCCGGCTCGGCTCCGGGATCGCGCCCGTGCCGGAGCTGGTCGCGGCCGGCGTGCCGGTCGGCTTCGCGGTCGACGGGTCGGCGTCGAACGACGCCGGCAACCTGCTGGCCGAGGCGCGGCAGGGGATGCTCATGGCCCGCGCCCGATCGGGCCCGGGCGCGCTCACCGCTCGCCAGGCCCTCTGGATCGCCACCCGCGGCGGCGCGGCCTGCCTGGGGCGCTCGGACATCGGGTCGCTCCGGCCGGGCCAGCGCGCGGACATCGCGCTCTACCGGGTCGACGGGGACGCCGCAGACGGCGTCATCGATCAGGTCGCCGCCCTGGTCTTCCTCTTCCCGCGGCCGGTCCACCACCTGTTCGTGGAGGGCCGCCCGGTCGTGCGCGCCGGCGAGCTCGTCTCGGCGTCCCGGGTCAGCCCGTGAGCATCACCACGCCCGGTCCGGGCCGCGGCGGGATCGGCGAGTCGGTCCCGCGGGTCGACGGCCGGCCGAAGGTGACCGGCGAGTTCCCCTACGCCAGCGACCTCAACCGTGAGGGGATGCTCTGGGGCGAGACCCTGCGCAGCCCGCATCCCTCCGCGCGCATCCACGCCATCGACGTCCAGGGCGCCCTGCGCACGCCCGGCGTCGTCGCCGTGCTCCTGGCCGCAGACGTGCCCGGCCGCAAGGTCTTCGGCCTCGATGCGCTCGACCAGCCCGTGCTCGCCCGCGAGGTGGTGCGATACGCCGGCGAGCCGGTTGCGATCGTCGCGGCCGAGGACCACGAGCTCGCCCGTGAGGCGGTCCGTCGGATCGTGGTCGACTACGAGCTGCTCGAGCCGGTCACCGACATGGAGGCGGCGCTGCGTCCGGACGCGCCGAAGCTGCACCCGGGCGGGAACGTGGTTCGGGACCTCGAGATCCGGCACGGCGATCCCGACGCCCCCGCCGACGTCTGGGTGGAGGGCTACTACGAAACCGGGATGCAGGACCAGGCGCCGCTCGGGCCGGAGGCGGGGCTGGCCGTGCCGGCCCAGGACGGCGGGGTCGATCTCTACGTCGCGACCCAGTGGCTGCACGCCGACCTGGAGCAGATCGCCCCGTGCCTGCGCCTGCCGGAGGAGAAGGTCCGTCTCCATCTCAGCGGCGTCGGCGGCGCCTTCGGCGCCCGTGAAGACGTCAGCATGCAGATCCACGCCTGCCTGCTGGCGCTTCGCACCGGCCGGCCGGTCAAGATCGCCTACGCGCGCCAGGAATCGTTCTACGGCCACGTCCACCGGCATCCCGCGCGGATCTGGATGCGCCACGGCGCGCGCCGCGACGGCACGCTGGTCAACGTCCAGGCGCGCCTGGTGATGGATGGAGGGGCGTACACGTCGACCTCGCCCGCCGTGATCGGCAACGCGACGACCTTCGCCGCCGGTCCGTATGCCGTGCCCAACGCGCGGCTCCGAGGCACCGCGGTCTTCACCAACAACCTCCCCTGCGGCGCGATGCGAGGCTTCGGGGCGGTCCAGGCCTGCATCGCCTACGAGGCGCAGATGGACCGGCTGGCGCAGGCGCTCGGCATGGATCCGCTCGCCCTCCGGCTCAAGAACGCGCTGCACACGGGATCCGTGTTGCCGACCGGGCAGGTGATCCACGGAGCGGCGCCGGTGCGCGAGCTGATCGAGCGCTGCGCCGCGCTCCCGATGCCGCCGGACGAGAGCCCCCTCGACCGCGATCCGATCCGGCTGCCAGGCGGGGCCGGGCACACGTCCCACGGCGAGGCGCTGGCGCGCGGAGTCGGCTTCGCGGTCGGCTACAAGAACCTGGCCTACAGCGAGGGGTTCGACGATTCGTCGGAAGCCTGGGTCCGCCTGTCGCGGGATGCCGACGGCGCGATCGCGGAGGTCAAGACCGCGGCGGTCGAGGTCGGTCAGGGACTGGACACGATCGTCACCCAGATCGCGCGCACCGAGCTCGGCGTCGATCGGGTCGTCCTGCGGCCGCCCGACACGATGATCGGCTCCGCCGGCTCCAGCTCTGCGTCGCGGCAGACCATGATGACCGGCGGCGCCGTGCAGCTCGCCTGCCAGGCGGTTCGCGCCGAGCTGGAACGCCGGATCGGCTCGCACGCCGTCCCCGACGTGGTCGAATTCCTCGATCCGCCGATCGAGGCGATCCGCACCTATCACCATCGCGCCACGCAACCCCTCGACCACGACGGCCAGGGCGACGCCCACGTGACGTTCGCGTTCGGCGCGGCGCGCGCGGTCGTGGAGGTCGACCGCGAGCTCGGGCTGGTCCGGGTGGTGCAGCTCGCCGTCGCCCAGGACGTCGGCCGGGCGCTCAACCCGCAGAGCGTGCGCGGGCAGGTGGAGGGGGGGAGCGCCCAGGGACTCGGCTTCGCGCTGATGGAGGAGATCGAGCTGCACGAGGGCCGCGTCCGGAACGCCTCCTTCACGGACTACCTGATCCCGACGACGCTCGACATGCCGCCCGTGCTCAGCGCGCTCGTGGAGGAGCCCGAGCCCGGCGTCCCCTTCGGGGCGAAAGGCGTGGGCGAGCCGTCGACCGTGGTGGTGCCCGCCGCGGTGCTCGCCGCGCTGCGCGCCGCGACCGGCCGCGCGCTCGAGCGGGCTCCGGTCAAACCGGACGACCTGGTCGGGCTGCGCGCGATCCCTGCCCTGAGGCGGCCGCCGCCATGACCCGCGCGACGCTCTCGACCCACGTGCTCGACATCGCACTCGGGCGGCCCGCCCGGGGCGTCGGCGTCGCGCTGGTGGGGGAGGACGGGTCCCCGATCGGCCAGGGAACGACGGGCAGCGACGGCCGGATCGCGGACCTTTGCCCGGGCGGCGTCGCACCCGGGAGCTACCGGCTCGTCTTCGAGGTCGAAGACTACTTCGGCGACCGGGAGCACCTGTTCAACGCCGTCTCGCTGGATCTCGAGATTCGCGAGGCGCGCCATCACCACGTCCCCCTGCTGATCGGTCCCTACGCCTGCAGCTCGTACCGCGGGAGCTGACATGACGACAGCGCCGTCGATCGAGGAATGGTTCGAAGGATCGACCCCGCTCGCCCGCAAGCTGGCGGCCCTGGGCCCATACTCTTCCCTGACGTCGCTGATCGCGCAGGCGCGTGAGCTCGCGCCCACCCTGACCGAGGAGGAGGTGATCGCCACCTTGAACGGGCATCCGCGGATCGGAGAGGATCCGGCCCGCATGAGCCCGCGCTCCCGGGCCGAGCAGGGCGACGACGTCCTCCCCGAGCTGTCCCGCCTCAACCGTGAGTACGAGCGGCGATTCGGCTTCCGCTTCGTCGTCTTCGTCAATCGGCGGCCGAAGTCGGAGATCATCGAGGTGCTCCGTCAGCGGCTGCGGCGGTCGCGTCGTGAGGAGATGCAGGCGGGCCTCCAGGCCGTCATCGACATCGCGGAGGACCGGGCCCGAGCATGACGGAGATCCGGTACGGCAAGCACGACATCTCCTTCTACCGCTCGCATCCCGGCCGCGGCATCTTCGCCGGGCGGCTGGCGGTCGACGTCTACGGCGACAACTTCATGCCCTCGTACACGGAGGGCGACAATCGCAACGTGGTGGCGACGGACACCATGAAGAATTTCGTCCACGCGATGGCGCTCGAGTACGATGGCGACCGGTACGAGACCTTCGCGCTCTTTCTCGGCCGTCGGTTCCTCGATCAGTACCCCCAGATGCTGTCGTTGCACATACGCCTTCGCGAGCAGCCGTTTGCGGCCCACAGCCCGAAGCTGTTCAGCCCGCTGCACGACGACTACGAGACGGTCGAGCTTCGGCTCGATCGTGAGCGCGTCCTGGACCTGGTCTGCGGGCGCGCGAACCTTCGCCTCGTCAAACTGACGGGCAGCGCCTTCAAGGAGTTCGCTCGGGATCGGTTCACGACGCTGCCCGAGGTCCGCGACCGGCCGCTGTTCATCCACCTCGACGTCCTCTGGCGATACCGCGACGCCGGGCAGGCGCTGCGCAGCGGGCCGCTGTATGCCTCTGCCAGAATTCGCGATGCGGTGATCCGGACGTTCGACGACTTCGTCAGCATGTCGATCCAGCACCTGGTGCACGAGATGGGCCGGCGCCTGTTCGACCAGTTTCCAGACCTCGACGAAGTGCGCTTCGAGGCGCAGAACCGTCTGTGGGACACGGTGAAGGTGTCCGAGGCCGACCCGATGGTCAAGGTCTTCGCCGACCCGCGACCGGCGCATGGGTCGATCTTCCTGAGCCTGCGCCGGGAGCCGGCATGATCCGCATCACGGCCGGCCCGTTCGCGCTGACCGCCCGCCTGGAGGACCGCCTCGCGCCCAGGACGTGCGCCGCCTTTCGCCGCCTGCTGCCGCTTCGAGGCCGGCTGATCCAGGCCCGCTGGAGCGGCGAATCCGCCTGGGTCCCGCTCGGCGACCTGGCGGTCGACGTCTCGTACGAGAACGCCACCAGCTACCCCGCGGCCGGACAGCTGCTGCTCTACCCGGGTGGGGTGAGCGAGACGGAGATCCTGTTCCCCTATGGGTTCACCTGCTTCGCGAGCAAAGCCGGGCAGCTGGCCGGCAATCACTTCGCGACGATCGAGGGAGGCCGTGAGCACCTTGCGGAGCTGGGGCGCCGCATCCTCTGGGAGGGCGCTCAGGAGGTCGCGTTCGAGGACGCGTGATCGACGTAGCGATCGATCGCCTCGAGGTGGCGCGCCTTGTCGTCGGCGGGCAGGAACGAGGCCAGGAAGGAGTTCTTGGCGAGCGTGACCACCGCGTCGCGGTCGAGGCCGAGCGCCTCCTCGACCGCTTCGAAATTGTCGGCGACGTACCCGCCGAAGTAGGCGGGATCGTCCGAGTTCACGGTCACGAGCAGCCCGCGCTCCAGCAGGCGGCGAAGGTTGTGCTGCTCCAGCGAGGGGAAGACGCGCAGCTTGACGTTGGAGAGCGGGCAGACGGTGAGCGGCACCTGCTCGTCGGCGAGGCGTTCCATCAGCCGCTCGTCCTTCGCGCAGCGCACCCCGTGGTCGATCCGCCGGGCGTGGAGGACGTCGAGGGCCTCCCAGATGTATTCGGGCGGGCCCTCCTCGCCGGCGTGGACCACGGCCGGCAGCCCCGACTGCGCAGCGCGCTCGAAGACGCGGCGGAACTTGGAGGGCGGGTTGCCCGCCTCGCTGGAATCGAGGCCGACGGCCGCGATCGCGTCCAGCACCGTCATCGCCTGGTCGAGGGTCCCTTCCGCATCCGCCTCCGACAGGTGACGCAGGAAGCAGAGGATCAGCCGCGATGTGATCCCGAACCTCGCCTCCCCGTCGCGCAGCGCGCGCTGGATCCCTCGGACCACCGACTCGATCGGGATCCCCCGGGCCGTATGCGTCTGCGCGTCGAAGAAGATCTCCACGTGGCGGACGCCCTGCGCGGCGGCGCGCTGGAGGTAGGCCTGCGCGAGCTCGAAGAAATCGTCCTCGGTCCGCAGCACCGAGCACCCCGCGTAGTAGATGTCCAGGAAGGACTGCAGATCGCGGAACGAGTACGCGTCCCGGGCGGCCTCCACCGAAGGATAGGGAAGCGCGACCCCGTTGCGGCGGCCCAGCTCCAGCATGAGCGCGGGCTCGAGCGTCCCCTCGATGTGCAGGTGCAGCTCCGCCTTCGGAATCCGGTAGGCGAAGTCACTCATTGAGCGAGGCCCGCGATCGAACGGGGCCGCGCAGGCCAGGCAGCACGCATCATGAACGGATGCTGCAGATGGTACGGAAAACGTCCACGGGCCGTCGCCTGCTCCTCATCCTGCTCATCGCACCCAACCTGCGCTCGGTGATCCTGGCGGTCCCCACCGTGCTGCCGCAGGTGCGCGCCGACCTCCATCTCACTTTTGCCGAGGCCGGCGCGCTGACCTCGCTGCCCGTGCTCTGCCTCGGGCTGGCCGCCGTGCCCGGCGCCCTCTTCACCAACCGATATGGAGCACGGCTGGTGATCGGGCTGACGAGCATCGGCCTCGGCGTGGGTGGGATCCTGCGGCTGCTTCCGCCTCCGCTGCTTGGATTGTTCACGGGCACGCTCCTGCTTTCGGTCTGCATCGCGATGTGCCAGCCGGCTGCCTCCAGCCTGATCCGGGGCTGGTTTCCCGGGTCCGTGCAGCGCGCCTCCGTCCTCTATACCCTCGCGCTCAACCTGGGCGGCGTCGCCGGGGCCACGGTGACGGTCTTCCTCGTCGCCGTCTGGGGCTGGCGCGGCACCTTCGTCCTCTGGGCGCTCCCCGCCCTGCTCGCCGGACTCGCCTGGATCGTCCTCGCACCGAAGGACGACGACACGACCGGCGACCCTCCCCGGGTGCGCACGCTGCTGCGGGAGCCCGGCGTCTGGCGAGCCGCGGGGCTGTTTGCCAGCCAGAGCCTGATCTACTTCACGGCGACCACCTGGCTCCCATTCCTCCTGCAGTCCCGGGGCCGGGGCATGGTCGCGCTCGCCCTGGCCCTGATGGGGCTGTCCGTCATGGCGGCGGGGATGGGACTGGCGCTCTGGGGGCGGCCCTACGCCTCGAGGCCCGCGTTCTATGTGGTCGCCGGGCTGCTGAGCGCCGGCGGCGCGCTCGGGCTTGCCGCCGGGCCCCAGGATTGGGCCTGGGTGTGTGCGGCCACCCTCGGGCTGGGAAGCGGCCTCGGCTTCACCGGGTCGATGGCGCTGCCGCCCACCCTGGCGGCGCCCTCGGCCGTCGCCGGATACTCGGCGCTCATGCTGACGGCCGGCTACGCGCTCGCCTTCGTCGGCCCCTACGCGGGCGGCCTGCTGGCCGACGCGACCGGCTCCGTCCGCGCCCCCTTCGCCCTGCTCGTGGTGTCCGCCGCCGCGATGGTCGCGCTCGGGCTCTCGCTGTCCCGCGCCCGCTCCTGACGGTCGATTTCCGCCCCGGTCGTTCGTCGTCCCAACGCGTGCCACAATGGACCGGACTCACCCGCGGACCGAGCCAGGAGGGAGTGTCGCTGGGCTTGACCGAGATCGGGGCCCTGGACCGCCGCATGACCGCGATCTTCCGGGAGGAGGCCGCCCGGCTGACCGCCAGCCTCGTCCGCCTGCTCGGCGATTTCGACGAAGCGGAAGAGCTGGTCCAGGAGGCGATCCTGTCCGCGCTCGAGCACTGGCCCACAGACGGCATCCCCGATCGGCCCGGAGCCTGGCTGTTGACCACGGCCCGGCGCAAGGCGGTCGACCGGTGGCGCCGGCAGGCTCGATACCGGGAGAAGCTGGCGCTGGTCCAGGATCCGGCCGGCCAGCGGGTGGGGCGCGAGGTGGATGACCGGCTCCGGCTGATCTTCACCTGCTGCCATCCGGCGCTCTCCCGGGACGCCCAGCTGGCGCTCACGCTCCGAGCCGTGATCGGGCTGACCACCGCCGAGATCGCGCGTGCGTTCCTCACCACCGAGGTCGCGATCGCGCAGCGGATCGTGCGTGCGAAGCGGAAGATCGTCGACGCCGGCATTCCCTACCGGGTGCCCGAGGCGGCCCAGCTGCCCGAGCGCCTGGAGGAGGTGCTCGCGGTCCTCTACCTGATGTTCAACGAGGCGTACCTGGCGACCGCGGGCGACCAGCCGGCCCGCCATGACCTGGCCGCCGACGCCGAATGGCTGAGCGGGCTGCTGGTTCGCCTGCTTCCCGATGAGCCGGAGCCGATGGGCTTGCTGGCGCTCATCCGGCTGCACCGGGCACGGACCCGGTCCCGCTTCGATGCGGACGGTCACCTCGTCCTGCTTCGAGACCAGGATCGCGGGCTCTGGGACCGTGCCCTGATCGAGAGCGGCGTCGCGCTGATTCACCAGGCGGGCGGCCTCGGGCGGCCGGGCCCGTATCAGCTGCAGGCCGCCATTGCCGCCTGCCACGCGGAGGCGCGGAGTTACGGGGAGACGGATTGGGAGCAGATCGTGCTGCTCTACCAGGCGCTCCTGCGCCGCACGCCGTCGCCGGTCATCCAGCTGAACTACGCGATCGCGCTCCTGCATGTGGCCGGTCCGGAGCCCGCGCTGCGGGAGGCCGAGCGGGCCGGCGCCGCCCTGCAGCGCTACCATCTCTACCACGCGACCCGGGCCGAGCTGCTCCGGGCGCTGGGCCGCTTCGACGAGGCGCGCGATGCCGACCGCCGCGCCCTCGAGCTGACCCTGAACCCGGCCGAACGCGCGCTGCTCGAAGACCGGCTGGCCTCCGGCTAAGCTGTCCGCCATGCGGACGGTACTCCACGCCCTCGTCTTCGTCCTCGGCGCCTACCTCGTCATCGTTACCGTGATCTCGGCGATCAAGACCTTCGTCCTGCCCCGGGCGGCCCAGGTCTTCATCAGCCGGGTCACCTTCGTCACCGTGCGCCGCATCTTCAATTTCTTCGCCCGGCCCTCGCGACCGTTTCTCAAGCGCGATGCCGTGATGGCGATGTACGCGCCGACCAGCCTGATCGTGCTGCCGGCCGTCTGGCTGCTGCTGGTCGGGGCCGGCTTTTCCGCGATGTTCTGGGGCGTCGGCGTGCACCCGGTCAGCGAGGCGATCGTGACGAGCGGCTCGTCCCTGTTCACCCTGGGCTTCGATCGGCCGGCGGTCTTTCCCGCGATTCTGCTCACGTTCGCCGAGGCCTCGCTCGGCCTGGCACTCGTCGCCCTCCTGATCAGCTACCTGCCCACGATTTACGCGGCGTTCTCCCGGCGCGAGACCGCGGTGGCGATGCTCGAGGCGGCGGCCGGCACCCCGCCCTCGGTGCGCGAGATGCTCGCCCGCCACCAGCGCATCCTCGGGCTCCAGCGCCTCGACAGCATCTGGCAGCGCTGGCAGGAATGGTTCGCCGACATCGAAGAAAGCCACACGTCGATCGCGGCGCTCGTCTTCTTCCGATCGCCCCAGCCCGGCCGGTCCTGGGTGACGGCGGCGGCCTGCGTGCTCGACACGGCGTCGGTCACGCTCGCCTGCCTCGACCTGCCACCCTCGGCCGAGGCCCAGATCTGCGTCCGGTCGGGGTTCGTCGCCCTGCGGCGGCTGGCGGACTTCTTCGCCATCCGGTACGATCCCGATCCCCAACCGAGCGATCCGATCTCGATCAAGCGCGACGAGTTCGACGCCCTGTGGGACGATCTCGCCTCGGAGCAGCTGCCCCTCAAACCGGACCGCGAGCAGGCCTGGCGGGACTTCTGCGGCTGGCGGGTCAACTACGACACGGTCGTTCGGGCGCTCGCGGCGTTGACCATGGCGCCCTGGGCGCCCTGGTCCTCGGATCGGGCGCTCGCCTACGATTCGGTCCGGGTGCGTGTCCGCGACCCGTGGCACCGCTGATCGCCGTGCCCGCCGGGCGCACTGCGCCGCAGGTCCCTAGACTGGGACGGTGCCTCCGCCACTCGACCAGCGCGTGAAGACGCCGTCGCGCTTCTTCGAGGACTTCATGGTGGGGGAGGCGATCGACCTCGGAACGATGCCGCCGTTCACCGCGGAATCGATCATCGCCTTCGCCGCCCGCTACGACCCGCAACCGTTCCACCTGGACGAGGCGGCCGCCGCAGGCTCGATCTACGCCGGGCTGATCGCGAGCGGGTGGCAGACCGTCACGGAGTACATGCGGCTGCTCGTGGATCGCGTCCTCGCGCAGACGCCGAGCATGGGATCACCCGGGGTCGAGGAGGTCCGCTGGCCGCTGCCGGTGCGGCCGGGCGATCGCATCTCCGCCCAGCTCACCGTGGTCGCCGTGCGGGCGTCGCTCAGCCGCCCCCAGATGGGCATCGTCCGCTGGAAGGGTGAAGCTCGCAATCAGCAGGGCGAGGTCGTGCTGAGCATGACCTGGGTGAACTTCATCGGCCGGCGGCCAGTATGACCATGACCGGGCGGGTCGTGCTGATCACCGGGGCCACCTCCGGGCTCGGCCTGGTGGCGGCGGGCGAGCTGGCCCGGCAGGGCGCGACCGTGGTCCTCCACGGGCGCGATCCCGAGCGCGCGATGCGGGCGCGGACCCTGATCCACGAACGCGTGCCGAGCGCGGCGATCGAGATCGTGCTCGCCGATCTCTCCTCGCAGGCCGAGGTTCGCCGCCTCGCGGCGGAGATCCGCGAGCGCTTCCCGCGCCTGCACGTCCTGATCAACAACGCCGGCGGGACCTTCTCACGCCGGCAGGAAACCGTCGACGGACTCGAGCTGACCTTCGCGCTCAACCACCTGGCGCCCTTTTTGCTCACCAACCTGCTGCTCGACGTCCTCCAGCGGAGCGCGCCATCCCGGATCGTCACCGTGTCCTCGGGCGCGCACCAGCGGGCCGCGCTCGATTTCGACGACCTGCAGAACCGGCGCCGCTATTCCGGCTTCCGCGTCTACGGGCAATCGAAGCTGTGCAACCTCTACTTCACCTACGAGCTCGCCCGCCGGCTGGCGTCGACCGGCGTGACCGCGAACGCGTTGCACCCCGGCTTCGTGGCCACGAACTTCGGGCGCAACGAAAGCGGCTGGCTCAGCCTCGTGATGCCGATCGCGCACCGGTTTGCCATCTCTCCCCAGCAGGGCGCCAGGACGATCGTGTACCTGGCCTCCTCGCCGGAGGTCGAAGGCGTCAGCGGCCGGTACTTCTATCAGGAACGCCCGGTCGCATCATCCTCGGTGTCGCTCGACCGCGGGGCCGCGCAGCGGCTGTGGACGGTGAGCACCGAGCTGACCCGGCTCGACCACACCATCCCCGCGCCTAGCTGAACTCCACCGCGACGTAGCCGTATCCGTTCGGCGCGGTAACCCAGGCGGTGCCCACGTAGCGGAACGGACCCATGATGTTGGCCCGGTGCTCCGGACTGTTCATGAACAGCGTGTTCAACTGCGCATCGTTGATGCCGGCCGACGTGTAGCCGACGTTCTCGCCGCTGTGGTTGCCGAGCCGGCAGTTGAGGTCGAGATAGACGCCGTTGGTGTGCGAGATGAAGCCCTGGGCGGCCATCCGCTGCGCATTCTGGAAGGCCACCGAGGCCAGGCACGAGCTCCAGGTCAGCGGGCCGAGTCCCGCCGCGGCCCGGTCCGCGTTGATCAGCGCCTGCTGCCGGGAGCCGATGACGGGCGCTGGCGCGGGGGGTGGGGGAGGGGCGGGGCGCACCGCGACGGGTGCCGGCCGGGCGCTGACCGGAAGGGGCGGCGCGACCGCGACCACCGGCGCGGGTGCCGGCGTAGGCGTGGCGAACGTATTCGCCGCCCGCAGCTTCGCGTAGGCGGCGCGTGTCTGCGGGTGCTCGTCGACGCGCACGCTGGCGAGCCGCGGCTGCGAAGCGAGCGGATGCGCGCCGAGCACGAGCGTGCCCGGCAGCGCGATCAAGACCGCGGTGCTGAAGGCGATCGAGAGCGAGCGTGCAGGAAACGTCATGCGGAAGAAACGCCGCCCTCCGAAGCGGGCTTGCGAAATGCACGGAGGGTGAATCCGCCGAATTCAGCTCGAGCCCATCCGTTTGCGTTCGGAAACCCGTCGGGGATCGCCGCTCCGCTGTCGATCGCCTCGCGCGGCTACACGGGTTGCGGCGCCACCTCGGCGGAGAGCGGCTTTGCCACCTCTTCGAGTGACTTGCGTTCGGCGTCGACCCCGAGCAGCAGTTCCACGGTCGCGGCCAGCAGCATGAAGGCGGCGCCCACGTAGTAGCCGAGCGCGACGGTGGTCGCGGACCGGGTTCCCACCATCGCGCCGAAAATCCCCGGCGCAGGAATGGCGAGCGCGGTGCCGACTGCGTAGAAGAACGCGATGGCCATCGCCCGCGTCTCCAGCGGGAAGATCTCGCTGACCGTGAGATAGGCGGAGCTCGCGCCCGCGGAAGCGAAGAAGAAGATCGCGGTCCAGGCCAGAGTCTGCGTGGTGGCCGTCAGCGTCCCCTGCGTGAACAGATAGGCGGTGATCGCGAGCAGGATCCCGGAGATGGCGTAGGTGAACGTGATCATCACCCGGCGGCCGAGCGTGTCGAACAGCCGCCCGATGGAGAGCGGACCGAGGATGTTGCCGATCGCGAACGGGATGAGGAACTTGCCGACCGTCCCCGCCGGCACGTGGTAGAAGGTCTTGAGCACGAGCGCGTAGGTGAAGAAGATGGCGTTGTACATGATCGCCTGCGACGCCATCAGGATCAGCCCCAGGATGGAACGCTGGCGGTGGTCGCGCATCATGGTCCGGGCGATCTCCAGGAACCCGACACGCTCGCGCGGCCGGATCGTGATCTCGCCTTTCGCCTCGGGCAGCTCGCGCAGGCCGGCATCCCGCCGGTTCTCTTCCTCGATGGCGCGCACCACCCGTTCGGCCTCGTCCAGCTTGCCGTGCGTCATCAACCAGCGCGGGCTCTCCGGGACGAAGCGCCGGACCAGGAGCACGCCCAGCCCGATGACCGCGCCCAGGCCGAAGGCGAGCCGCCAGCCGACCTGCACCGGGACGAGTTTCGGATTGAGCAGGAAGAGCGTGGCGACCGCGCCAACCAGCGTCCCCACCCACCAGCTGCCGTTGATGGCGAGGTCGACCCAGCCGCGGACGCGGGCCGGGATCAGCTCGTCGATCGCCGAGTTGATGGCCGCGTACTCGCCGCCGATGCCGGCGCCGGTCAGGAACCGGAAGGCCGCGAAGCTCCAGAAGCTCCAGGAGAAGGCGGTCGCGACCGTCGCCAGCAGATAGAGCACGAGCGTCAGCAGGAAGAGCCGGCGCCGGCCGAGGCGGTCGGTGAGGTATCCGAAGAACAGGGCCCCGAGGATCGCGCCGGCCAGGTAGGCGGAGGCCGCCAGGCCGATCTGCCCGGGGCTGAGGTTGAGGGTCGCCCGGTCGTTCAGGACATCGGCGATGGCCCCGACGATGGTGACCTCCAGCCCGTCCAGGATCCAGGTGATGCCGAGCGCGAAGACGATCAGCCAGTGCCAGCGCGTCCAGGGAAGGCGGTCCAGCCGGGCGGGGATGTTCGTCCTGACCGGCTCCGACGTGATCGCATGCTGTGCCACCGAGCGCTCCTTCTCCCATGAAAGTTATAGCGTTACTCTCACAATATCGAGAGCGCCGGCAGGCGGGCAAGAAAAGGGCGCCCTCGCCCGTGCCGCCTATCGCCCGCGCAGCAGCGTCTCGACCGTCCGCCGCTCGACCGGGTCGTCGAGCTGCTGCGGCCGGCCGGTCAGGTAGGCAACGAAGGTGTCGGGATCGAGGAGGATGGCCCGGCCCCGGCGTCGCAGGCTGACGCCATGCCGGGTGAGCCGCGCCGGGATGGGCTCGCCGTCCTCGCGGGCGGCGAACAGCCCGAACCCGATCCGCCAGGCGGCGCGAGGGGCGCGCGCCCGTGGCGGAACCGGGACCTGGATGTCATCGGCGTGGATCGCGTACTCGCGGGCCAGGTGCCAGACCTGCAGGCGGAGCGGGTAGGGTCCCGCGCCGGCGGTTGCGATCGTCCCGCGAACGCCGATCCGGCCCCACGCGCGGCGAACGCGCTTCTGCCGCCGTTCCCACTCGGCCACGACCTGCGCGGCGGTCATCCCGCGCCGCCGGCGAACGCCCCGTGCGTTCGACGCGTCCAGCCCGCCGCGGAAATCGAGGTCCTGGAGCGTGCCGTCGACACAGGCCTCGTTGTAGACCTCGATATGGCAGAGATGGGCGACCACGTCCTTGACGCTCCAGCCCCGGCAGTGACTCGGCGCGCGGAACCCGGACGGCGGCAGCGTGCGCAGGTGCCGCCGCAGCCGGCGGATCTCGCGGTCGTAGAAGGGAAACGGGTTCTCGGTACGCGGGTTGAGAATCAGGCCCGGGGCCGTTTTGCCCGCCTGCGCGCCGGCCGGCGCCGTTTGCGCTGGGCCGGCTCGTCGGCCGCGGGCGGCGGCCCTTCGACGGCTTCCATGGCGGCGGCCAGCAGATTGACCTCCGCCGAGCTCGTGCCGGTCGCGACCTGACCGGCGGCCAGCAGGTGCGATTCGATCTCCTCGGCCACCTGCTCGACCAGGTTCCGCTTGTGCGCCTTCCTGGGAGCGGCGCGCCGGGCGGGCATGCCCTTATCGTAGGGGTTTTGGGCGCTCGGGCATCCGGTCCCCTCGCCTACGGACTGCTCCTGGGGGAGGCCCCCGGGCTCGGGCTGCTGCTGGGCGCCGGGGTGGGGCTCGTGGTGGGCAGGATGGAAGGCAGGATGCTGGGCAGCGCGCTCGGCGTCTCGCTCGGCGACGGGCTGGGCGACGCGGAGGGCGTGGCCGACGGCGTGGGGCAGACGCCCTTCGTGCCGGGCAGGTAGAGCTCAGGACCCGAGAAGACGCTGACCGCGGAGGTCGGCTTGCCGGCGCTGCCGTTGTCGGCGGGGCACGCCGCGCCCTCCTCGAGCCCGGCCGGCCGCTGGAAGTTCTCGACCGGGATGTTCGCCTGCGACAGGCCGTTGTTGATGAAATCCCGGAGCACGCTGCTGCCGACCATGGTCCCGAAGACACCGTTCATGTTCTGGCTCCCCGGGCCGGTGTGGCCGACCCAGGCGCCGACTACGAGGTTGGGCGCGTAGGCCATCATCCAGGCGTCTTTGTAGTCATTGGTCGTCCCGGACTTGCCCGCCATCGGCCGGTTCCAGCCGAGATGCCACTGGCGGGAGTAGTCCTTGAGGATGTAGGTGATCAGGTAGGCCTCCTGCTGGTTGACCACCTGCTGGCCCGCATCCGGGACCGGCTTGTCCAGCAGGTTGCCGCTCTGGTCCCGCACCTCCAGGATGGCGGTCGGGGCGTGACGCGTGCCGCCGTTGGCGAAGACGCCGTAGCCCTCCACCTGGTCGAGCATCGTGACCGCGCTCGATCCGATCGCCGTGCCGATCTCGGGCTTCAGCGGGCTGCCGATGCCGAAGGCTTTGGCCAGGTCGATCACGTTGCTGATCCCGGCCTTCTGCATGACCTCCAGGGTCGAGACGTTGCGCGACAGCAGCAGGGAGGCATGCGCGGTGATCAGGCCCATGTCGCGGAAGTCGAAGTCGTGGAACTGCCCGTTCGCGAAGTGGCTCGCCGTGTCATCCAGCATCGATCCCATGGTCAGCTTGTGCGAGCGGAACGCCTCCTCGTAGACGTAGGGCTTGAAGGACGAGCCCGGCTGGCGTGGGCTGGTGACCACGTTGAACTGGCCCTTGATCGCATCGTTGTAGAAGTCGGCGGACCCGACCATGGCGAGGATCTCGCCGGAACGCGGGTCCATGGCCAGCAGGTCGCCGTTGTCGGCCCCCAGCGGGCCGAGCGTGTGCATCCCGGTCGCCACGGCGTGCTCGGCGGCGTGCTGCAGGGTGAGGTCCAGCGTGGTCTTCACCACGAATCCGCCGTGGGCCACGGCGTTCGCACCGTACTCGTTCTCGAGCTGTTGCATCACGTAGTCGACGAAGTGCGGAGCCTGCGTGGTGCGCTGCTCGCTGAAGGTGTAGTGCAGCGGGGCGGCGAACGCGGCGTCCGCCTGCGCCTGCGTGATCGCGTGGATCGCGACCATGCCGTCGAGGACGTACCGCTGGCGGGCCTTGGCGAGATCGGGGTTGACCTTGGGGTCGTACAGGCTCGGGCCGCGCGGCAGGCCGGCCAGCAGGGAGGCCTCGGGCAGTGTGAGGTCCTTCGCGTGCGTCGAGAAGTAGACCTCCGAGGCCGACTCGATCCCGGTCGCGCCGTGCCCGTAATAGATGGTGTTCAAGTACAGGGTCAGGATCTGGTCCTTGCTGTACCGCTGGTCGAGCGCGGTCGCCAGGAGGAGTTCCCGGAGCTTGGTGAGCCCGGAGCGCTTGGGCGAGTTGAGGATGGCGACCTTGGCCAGCTGCTCCTCGATCGTGCTGGCGCCCTGCGCCGGTCTGCGGGCGATCACGTCGACGATCAGCGCCTTCGCCACCCGCGGCCAGTCGATCCCGCCGTGCTCGTAGAAATGGCGGTCCTCCGCGGCGATCGTCGCCTTCTGCAGGTAGACGCTGATCTCTTTGAGGGTGACCGGCGTCACTCGCGCGCCCTGCGCGTTGCGCTCCTCGATCAGCGCGCCGTGGCGGTCGACGATGGCGACCGCGCCGGCGGTCAGGTCGAGCCGGGACGGATCGGGGAGCGTGGCGTAGGCATAGACGGTCAGCCCGAGCACGAGCAGGAGGATGGCGGCCAGCGCGCCGGCCGCGACCAGCGCGATGGTCCGCCGGCGTCCGCTGACCCAGGCGAGCACGGCGGGCGGCCGCTGCCCGGCGCGCACCCGCCGCGCCGGGGGTTGCGACGCGGGCGCCGACGACGGCCTGGGCGTCCCGGACCCCGGCCCGCCCATCGGGGGCGGGACCGGATCAGCCACGCGGCGCCCTCATCCGTTCAGCGACTCTTCGACATCACGGCTCGGTCGGAGCCGGAACGCCCGGGGGGAGTGATCAGGCGACGGACCATCCCGGCCGCCGCCGCGGTGAGCGCCGCTTCCAGCGCGCTGACCACCAGGCGGCGGAGGACGTTCTCGCGCCGTTCGCCCTCCGCCGGCTTGGTCGTGCCGTCGGCGCGGACGATGCGGCGCTGGGCGGCCGCCCACGCCTTGGCGTCGTCACTGAAATCGCTGACGCGCGCCCGAAGGTCATCCAACTTGAGGCGTCGCGCCAGGCGCTCGGCGGGGGTGCGACGGCGCCGGCGCATGACCATCAGCGCCGCGGCGGCCGCCAGCGCGATCACGCCGAGCCCGAGGGCCCCCTGGAGCGCGCGATTCTCTTGCATCTGCTGGCGGACGTCGAGCCCGCGGCGCGTCTTCAGCTCCAGCGCTTCGACCGTTTGCTGCAGGTGAGCCCGGGTCTCGTCTACTTGCCGTTTCGCTTCAGCAGATGTCTGGCCCACTCGGCATCCTCCTTCAGGCTGGTCATCGTCTTGGGCGGCGGCCCGATCTTGAGCGACCGTGCGCCGAGCAGCCCGAGCATCGCCGCGATCACGAGGAAGACGAGCGCCTCGATGCCCGCGACCAGCGCGTGGTGGGGCAGGACGAGCGCCAGCCAGCTCAACCCCGTCACCAGGAACAGGAGCGCGCAGAAGGCGGCGCCCGCGAGCATGATGGCGGCCCGCAGGTTGGCGACCAGCATCTCCTTGATCTCGAGCTTGGCCAGCTGGATCTCGAGCTGGACCAGGCGCACGGTGTCCTCCACTGCAGTGCGGGCCAGGTCGATCACGCCGCGGTGCCCATTCGCCGTGGCGGTCGCGTCGGGCGTCACGCCGGTCGGCGTGCCTTCGGGGATCGCTGCCATACGCTGCCTCCTTCCTCTTCGTCGACTCTCAAGGCCGTCGATGCGGAAACATTATATCGCCCCTGTGAGGAAACCGTCAAAGCGAAACCGGCGCCCCGTCGCAAGAAAAACCCTCCCGGGAGGGAGGGTTTCGAAGAGAGGGGGCCGGACGGAAATCGATGCCTCCACTATAGCATCTTGTCATCGAAGCGCTATCATTTGGCCCATGGCAATCGAGACCCCGGACCCGATCATCGAGAACCCCGGCCAGCCGCACGTCCCGGATCCGCAGGGCCCCTCCCTCAACCCCCAGCCCGGCCCCGAGATCCAGGAGCCGCCCCCGGCTCCGGTCGAGGTGCCCCAGCCAGGCATCGGCCGGCCCGAGGTCAGGCCCTCGCGCTAGCCGAGCGCGGAACCGTCCAGCGGCTGAAGCCGCAGGTCGAGGACGCGCGCGATGGTCGGCGCCCAGTCGGCAAGGTGGGGCCGCCTCGTGCGGATGGCGGCCGCGACCACCGGCACGTCGGGGTGCCCGCCGCCGACCAGCGCCACCGTGCGCGCCGTCGCCGGTCCGCCGTGATATCCCCGAAACCGGAGCCGCCAGGCGTCGAAAATCCACCCCGGCTGGGCGTCCACGATGATCATCCCGTCACGACCGTCGCTCCAACCCGCAACCCCGGGCACCGCGGTGACCGCCTGCCCGGCGGCCTCGGGCGAGACGCCGGAACGGAGCTGCAGGAGTGCGGCCCCGCCGTCGGCGACCACGTCCTGGGCCACCTGCCGGACCTCCGCGTCGGCGAGCAGGTCGATCGGCACCCGGTCCGTGCGCGCCTCCATGTCGTGGTCGGAAACGATGACGACCATCGTGCTGCCCCAGTCCGGCTGCAGGGCATCGAGCACCTCCCCCACGATCGCATCCGTCTCCTGGTAGCAGCGCCTCGCCGCCCCCGATTCAGGCCCGGTGTCGTGCCCGATGGTGTCGGCCTCGTTGAGATGCCCGAACAGGAACGCCAGGGAGCGCTCGCGCGCGGCCTCGAGCAGGGGAGGGCGAACGGCGGCATTGACCGGGTAGCCGTGCTCGTCGAGCGGCGTCCCCGGCGGCGGCTGCCCGCCCGGCGGCCAGATCCAGGCGCACGCGTCGGTCCCCAGCATCGGATGCATCAGGTGATCACCCTGGACGGCCACGCTGCGGAGTCCGGCCGTGCGGCAGGCGTCGAAGAGCGTCGGAACGCGGACGCGCGTCCAGGTCCCCGCCCAGGCCGGTAGCACGCCCTCCTGCGAGCCGGTGGTGCGGACACCGTGGGCCTGGGGCATCCGCCCGGTCAGCAGCGTACAGAAGCCCGGGTAGGTCGAGGATGGCTTTCCCGTCAGGCCGCCCTCCGGTGCGCGTCCGCCGTCCTGGCCCAGCCGCCACATGCGGGGCGTCCAGTCCGGCCGGATGGCGCGATGCGGGAAGCCGTCCAGGCCCAGCAGCACCACCCGCGTCACCGGCCCATTGTGCCATCGGCGGAAGCTGTTAACCGCCTCTTAGCCATGGGCTGGCATACTGCGCCTTGACATTGTCCGGCCGACCGGCTAAGAAGGGAGGCCGGGGGGCCCAACCTAGAGGAGGGAAGCATGACGCATGATCTCGATCGGCGATTGAAGCGGCGCGAGTTCCTGGCCCGGGGCGTGCGGGTGGGGGGTGGTCTGGTCCTGACCGGAGCCGCCGCCGATTTGCTGGTGGCCTGCGGCAGCGCGCAACCGGCCACCATCTCCGATTCCGACCTTCTCAACAGCGGCAACTCGATCGCGATGGACACCCTGAAGAGCAAGGCCAAGGCGGAGGGCAACCTGCTGAACGCCACCGGCATCCCGCCCGAATGGGCCGACTACCAGGACATCCTGACCGGCATGCAGACGAACTTCGGCGTCACCGTCGATTACAAGGCGCAGGCGGAGTACTCCTCCGCCCAGGAGATCCAGGCGATCAAGTCGACCATCAGCGGCAACGGCTTCGTGCCCGACATCGGCGACGTCGGTCCGGCGTTCGGCGTGACCGCGATCCAGGAGGGCCTCGTCTCCCGCTACAAGAACGCGCACTGGAACGACATCCCCGACCTGATGAAGGAGGCTTCCGGACTTTACGCCGGCGAGTACTACGGCGTCCAGGCGTTCGTGGTCAACAAGAAGGTCGTGAACAACATCCCGCAGGACTGGTCCGACCTGATGAAGCCCGAGTACAAGAACAAGGTCGGCATCGACGGCGATCCGCGCCAGGCGACCGACGCGCTGATGGCCGTGTGGTCGGCGTCGCTGGCGAACGGCGGCTCGGTCGACGACGTCGGCCCGGGCATCGACTTCTTCGCCAAGCTGAAGAAGGCCGGCAACTACACCCCGGCGCGCTCGGACCAGGCCCACATGCAGACGGGCGAGGTCGGCATCGGGATCTTCTGGGACTACCTCGGACTCGGCTTCCGCGACACGTTCAAGGGCAACCCCGACCTGGCGGTCGTCATCCCGCCGTCCGGATCGCTCGCCGGGTATTACGTCGCGATCCTGAACAAGCACGCGAAACACCCGTTCACGGCGCGACTCTGGAACGAGTACATCTTCTCCGACGAGGGTCAGCTCTTCTACCTGAAGGGCTACGCTCACCCGGCGCGCTACCAGGCGCTCGTCAGCGCCAACAAGATCCCCGCGGATTTGTCGGCCAAGCTGCCCAGCTCCGACCAGTACAAGAACGTGAAGTTCGTGACCCCGGACCAGCAGAAGGCGGCCTCGGCGAAAGTCACGGCCAATTGGACCTAACCACTGGCGTTCGGCGCCCAGCCCGGCGGCCTCCGCTGGCCTGGCTGGGCGTCGTCCCATTCCTCGTCTTCGCCATCCTCTTCCTCGGCATGCCGACGCTGCTGGTCGTGATCGGCGCCTTCACCGATGCGGGCGGGCATCCGACGCTGAGCAACCTGTCCATCCTGAGCCAGCACAACGTCGTCAACGCCTACCTGACGAGCGTGTCGATCAGCGCCACCACCGCGGTCCTGGGGGGCCTGCTCGGATTCTTCCTCGCCTACGCCGCGTTGCACGAGAGCGCCCTGCGCTGGCTCCGCCCGGTGCTGATCACGTTCTCCGGGGTGGCCTCGAATTTCGCCGGCGTGCCGCTCGCCTATGCCTTCATCGCGACGCTTGGGGTGACGGGCAGCGTCACCGTCCTGCTCCGCGACCTGCTGCATCTCAACCTGTACGACGCCGGCCTCAGCCTGTACACGTTCGCGGGCCTCGCCCTCGTCTACCTCTATTTCCAGGTCCCGCTCATGGTGCTCCTGATGGTGCCCACCCTGCAGGGCCTGCGCCGAGAGTGGCGCGAGGCCTCCGAGAGCCTCGGGGCCTCGAGCTGGCAGTTCTGGCGATGGGTCGGGATCCCGATCCTGACCCCGGCCGTGCTCGGGGCGGCGCTGCTCCTGTTCGGGAACGCCTTCGGCGCCTACGCGACCGCGTACGCGCTGGCGCAGGGGGGCATCAACCTCGTGTCGATCCTGATCGGCTACTACGTCGCCGGCAACGTCACCTTCGACCCGAACGCCGCCGATGCGATGGCGTCCGGCATGATCGTAATCATGTCGGCCTGCATCGCGATCTTCGCGGTGCTGCAGCGCCGGAGCTCACGCTGGATCCGGACCCGCTGATGGCGGCGTCCTCGCGGGTCCTGCCCCCTCCCGCGATGACCGCCGTCGACGCGGGCCGGCCACCTCACCGGCAACGGCGGCGCCACCTGCCGCTCGGGCTGTGGATCACGCTGATCGTCGCCACCCTCTACTTCCTCGTGCCCCTGCTGGCGACGGTGCAGTTCAGCCTCGACTCGGGTCAGGGCTTCTCGCTGGACCCGTACCTCGCCTTCCTCACCGGCCGGGAGCTGAGCGGCGACTTCTACCGCACGATCTCCTACTCCATCCTGCTCGCCCTGCTGACCGTGGCGGGCAGCCTGGCGTTGATCTTTCCGACCGCCTACTGGGTGAACCTCCGGCTCAACCGCTTCCGCCCGGTGATGACCTTCACCACGTTCCTGCCCTTCGTCATCCCGCCGGTCATCCTGTCCCTGGCACTGCAGCAGACCTGGAGCGGCCTGCCGCCGATCAACGTGGCGCTGGTCGGCACGCCGGGCTTCTTGATCGGTGCCTACGTCGTGCTCTCCTTTCCCTACATGTACGGATCGATCGACAACGGGTTGCGGGCCATGGACATCCACACGCTCACCGAAGCGGCCCAGAGCCTGGGCGCCACCCTGCCCATGACCCTGTGGCGGGTCATCCTGCCCAACCTCTGGCCCGCCGTCGTCAGCGGCGCGCTGCTCACCTTCTCGATCGTGATGGGCGAGTTCGTGCTGGCCAGCCTCTTCAACTACTTCACGTTTCCGATCTTCCTCAACTACACCGGGCAGAACAAGGCCCATGTCGCCGCGGCGCTGACGATCGTGAGCTTCGCGATCACCTGGTTCTGCCTCGGTGTCATCCAGGCCCTCTCGCGCCGGGCGCCGGGCGCCGGCCCCACGATCGGCAAATGAGCTACCTCGAGCTGCGCGGGCTGCGCAAGATGTTCGCCAGTGCGGTCGCGCTCGACAACTTCTCGCTCGACGTGGCAAAGGGCGAGTTCGTCTCCTTCCTCGGTCCGAGCGGCTGCGGCAAGACGACCACGTTGCGCATCATCGCCGGCTTCGCCCATCCGGACGCGGGGGAGGTTCGGGTCGACGGCCGGGATGTCACGCCGCTGCCGCCCGCGCGGCGCAACATGGGGATGGTGTTCCAAGCCTACGGCCTGTTCCCGAACCTGTCGGCCGCCGCCAACATCGGGTTCGGGCTGCAGGTCCGCCACCGCCCGGCGGCGGAGCGGAGCCGCCGGGTCGGGGAATTGCTCGACCTGGTCGGCCTGACGGAAGTGGCGCATCGGTACCCGCACGAGATGTCGGGTGGCCAGCAGCAGCGGGTGGCCCTGGCTCGGGCCCTCGCCATCGAGCCGTCCGTCCTGCTGCTCGACGAGCCGCTGTCCGCCCTCGATGCGAAGGTCCGCGTCTCGCTGCGCACGGAGATCCGGCGGATCCAGACCCGGCTGCAGATGACGACCATCTACGTCACGCACGACCAGGAGGAGGCGCTCTCCATCTCCGACCGGGTGGTCGTGATGTCGAAGGGCCGGATCGAGCAGGTCGGGACGCCGCTCGAGGTCTACCAGGCGCCGTCGACGCTGTTCACCGCGGACTTCGTGGGCGCGATGAACCGGGTGGCGGGCGTCGTCCAGGACCCCGGCGTGGTCGAGGCGGGCGGGCGGCGGTTGCGGATTCCCGCCGCCGCGCGGCTGAGCGCCGGGACCCGCGTCCAGCTGCTGATCCGCCCCGAGTCCGCCGTGCCGACCGTCCTGCCCAACGGCGCGCCCCCCGCGGACGCCCTCAGCGGGCGGGTCGCGGTCCAGACCTTCCTCGGCGCCACCACGAGGCTGACCGTGGAGGGGGAGGCCGGCGATCTGACCGTGGACGTTCCGAGCGCGCGGGCCCGAGAATTCCCGATCGGTTCCCGGATCGCGCTGCGCCTCGATGCCGACGCCGTCCGGGCCGTTCCCGATCAGCCCTGACTCCTGAGTGACGCCGCTTCCCCAGGCGTTTCTCGACCGGCTCGCCGCGCAGGAGGAGCTGCTCGTGACCTCGCGCGACGGTCCGCTGCAGCGCTCGGTCCGCACCTGGTTCGCGATCGAGGACGGCGGCACCATCCTGCTGTTCGCCGAGGCCTACTCGCGCAAGGTCACCCGCTGGCGGGCCGATCCATGGGTTCGCCTCGCGATCCCCGGCACGCGGGTCCAGGTCGAGGGCGTGGTCCGGTTCCTCGCGCCGGAGGACGTCGACCGGGTCGCGCCGCTCGTCACCCGCCGCTGGGCGGACTGGGGCGCGACGCACGGGGAGGGGGTACGCCGCATGCTGCGCGGCGGGACGCACGTCCTGCTCCGGGTGGAGGGGTCCGCCTAGCCCGGCCCTGATCCGGCTTTGCGCCCGGCGAGCAGCTCGAGGATGAGGTCGTGCAGACGCCCGTTGCTGGCGAGCGCGTTCCCTCCCGCGTAGGTCCGTCGCCCGCGGAAATCGGTCAGGCGTCCACCGGCCTCTTCGACGATGCAGAGCGGCGCCGCGAGGTCCCACGGCTGCAGCTCCGGCTCCATCATCGCCTCGCCACAGCCTTCGGCCACCAGCGCGTAGCCCCAGAAATCCCCGAACCCGCGGTCGCGCCAGGTCTGGGCGACCACGGCATCGAAGCCCGCCTCCGCACCCAGCTCCGTGAATGCCGTGCGCGAGGCATAGAAGACCTGCGACTCCGCGAGCGCGTCGATCGACGAGACGTGGATCGGTCGGGTGCCGCAGAACGCGCCCTGGCCGCGAAGCGCGTGCCAGCGCTGGCCCAT
This sequence comes from Candidatus Limnocylindrales bacterium, assembly GCA_035632635.1. Taxonomy (GTDB): domain Bacteria; phylum Chloroflexota; class Dormibacteria; order CF-121; family CF-121; genus CF-120. The sequence goes on along the minus strand of DASQGL010000119.1, from coordinate 29,611 downwards.
GGCGGGGGCCGAGATCACGCCCAGGACGACCTCGCCCGCCTGCTCCAGGGCGAGCAGGGTCGCGAACGCGGGGATCCCGCGCAGGTAGCTATGGGTGGCGTCGATCGGGTCGATGATCCAGCGGGTTTCGCCGTCCCCGGGCTCCTGGGCGTATTCCTCGCCGAGCACCCCGTGCCGGGGATAGGCGCGCTGGATTCGCTCGCGGAGCTCGCGCTCGATCGCGCGGTCGGCCTCGGTCACGAACGTGCGATCGGGCTTGCGCTCGGCCTGCAGCTCTCGCCGGAACCATCGCATGGCAAGCCGGTCGGCCGCGTCCGCACACGCCATCGCGAACGCCAGGAAACCGTCGCGCTCGCTCACGCGCGGATCCTCGAGCCTGACGGGTCGTAGAGCGGGTCGGCCTTGACCCGGGCTGCGACCCACCGGCCAAAGATCTCGACCTCGACCTCCTGATCCGGGTCGTGGAGCCCGGCCGGTAGGTACGCGTAGGCGATGCTCGCCGCCAGCGTGTAGCCGAAGCCGCCGCTGGTGACCCGGGAGACGACCGCGTCGCCGGCCCGAACCGGCTCGCCGCCAAGGGGGATCGCCTCCGGATCATCGAGCACGATCGGGCGCAGCCGCCGGCGCACGCCCTCCGCCCGCTTGCGCAGGAGCGCGGCCTTGCCGATGAAATCGACCGGCTTGTTGACTCGCACGGCGAAGGCGAGCCCCGCCTCGTCGGGGGTGTCGGCCGGGGTGATGTCGCTGCTCCACACGCGGTAGCCTTTCTCCAGCCGGAGGGACTCGATCGCGCGATAGCCCGCGGCGGTGAGGCCGAAGCCGCGTCCCGCCGCGACCAGCGTGTCCCAGAGGCGAAGCCCGTATTCGCTCGGGCAGTACAGCTCCCAGCCGAGCTCGCCCACGTAGGTGACGCGCAGGGCGAGACAGGGGACGGCCTCGACCAGGAGGTGCCGCGCGGTGAGGTAGGGAAAGGCCGCATTGCTGAGGTCGGTGTCGGTGAGCGGCTGCAGGATCTCCCGCGCCCGCGGTCCCCACAACCCGAGGCACGCCCAGCGGGACGTCTCGTCGGTGAGCCGGACCGAGCCATCGTCCGGCAGATGGGCGGCGATCCAGCCGGCGTCGTGCGCGCCGAAGGCGGTCCCGGTGACGATCGCGAACGCGTCCGCCTCGAGCCGGGTCACGGTGAAATCGCACTCGATCCCGCCGCGCGTGTTGAGCATCTGCGTGTAGACGACGCTGCCCACCGGCCGGTCGATGTCGTTCGCGCACAGGCGCTGCAGGAAGCCGAGCGCTCCCGGGCCCTCGACCGCGAGCTTCGCGAACGACGTCTCATCGAAGAGCCCGGCCCGTTCGCGGGTCGCGCGGTGCTCGGCTGCGATCGCCGGCGACCAGTGCACGCCGGCCCACCCGCTCGGCCGCCGGACGCCGTCTGCGCCGCCGGCGTTGGAGTCGAACCAGTTCGGGCGCTCCCAGCCGGACTTTTCGCCGAAGGATGCGTGAAGGGACGTCAGGCGCACATAGGTGGGCGACGTCCGCAGGGGGCGCCCAGCCTGCCGTTCCTCGTTCGGGTAATGGATGTCGTAGTAGGTCGAGTAGACCTCGACGGTCCGGGCCAGCGTGTAGGACTGGCTCGCGTGATGGGCCGGGAACCGCCGGATGTCCATCTTCCAGAGGTCGAGCTCCGGCTCGCCGTCGACGATCCAGGCCGCCACCTGCCGCCCCATGCCGCCGGCGCCCGCGATCCCGTGGGCGCAAAAGCCGGCCGCCACGAAGAGGCCGCGCACCGAGGAGGGACCGAGGATGAACTCGTTGTCCGGGGTGAACGCCTCGGGACCGTTGATCAGGCGGACGACGTCGCCGCGCTCCAGCGCCGGCACCCGTTTGACGGCGTTTTCCGAGAGCGGTGCGAAGCGATCCCAGTCCGGGGGCAGCAGCCGGTTGTTGAAATCCCCGGGGATCCCCTCGAGCCCGAAGGAGGCGGGATTGCGTTCGTAGCCGCCCATGACGAGGCCCTCGGGCTCGCGGCGGAAGTAGACGAGCAGGTCAGGATCGCGCATGGTGGGCAGGTCGTCCGGGACCGGCTCGGCAAGGCGCGCGATCAGGTACTGGTGGGCCATCGCCACGACCGGCACCGACACCCCGGCCATGCGCGCGATCTCGTCCGCGTAGATGCCGCCCGCGTCGACGAGCACCTCGCACGCGATCGCACCCTGTGGGGTCTCGACGGCCGACACCGCACCGCGACGCAGTGCGATCCCGGTCACCCGCACGCCCTCGCAGATCCGGACGCCCTGGCGCCGAGCGCCTTCGGCGAGCGCGAGAGCGAGCCCGCTCGGATCGAGGTAGCCGTCGGTCGGGATGAAGGCCGCGCCGAGCACGCCGTCCGTCCGCATCAGCGGGAAGCGGCGGGCCGCCTCCACGGCGTCGACCAGCTCGATCGGCAAGCCGAAGCTCTTGCCCCAGCCGGCCTGGCGCTGCAACTCCTCCAGCCGCTGCGGCGTCGACGCCAGGCGCAGGCTGCCCACCTCTCGCCAGCCGGGGTCGTGCCCTGTGACGGTCTTCAGCCGTCGGTAGAGGTCGACGCTGTCCATCATCATCCGGGTGAGCGGCAGGCTCGAGCGCAGCTGACCGACGAGCCCGGCCGAGTGGAAGGTCGACCCGCTGGTCAGCTGAGCCCGCTCCAGGACGAGCACGTCTCGCACACCCCGGTCGGCGAGGTGATAGGCGATGCTCAATCCTCCCACGCCGCCGCCCACGATCACGACGCGGGCCTGATCCGGCAGCGTCACCCCGCGCAGGCCCCGAGCCACCCGGAAAAACCGGGGTCGGCCGCCGCCTCGAGCAGCCGGTCGAAGTGTTTGCGCGCGTACCCGGCGAAATCGAAGTCGAGGGAGGAGACGCCCTGCTGGACCAGTCCCCACATCGCTTCCCGGAAGTCTGACATGATCCGCATCAGCCGGAGATGAGCCGGGGCGGCGGCGCTCACCTCGCCGAAGTAGGCGTCGAGCAGGTTCTGCTCCTGCGCTTCGTCGAGCGCGTGGTTGACGGCGAAGTTGCCGAAATCGAAGAACGGGTCGCCCATACCCGCGTACTCCCAATCCACGATGCGGATGAGCCGCCCGTCATCGATGAAGTTCGCATTGAGCAGGTCGTTATGGCAGAAGCGCGGGGGATGGGCCGGCAGCGCCCGCTCGATCTCCGCCGCGCACGCGCGAGCCCGGGTGAACGCGTCCGGCAGCGTCACCCCGTGCTGGACCGCGGTCCGGGCGTAGGCCTCGACCACTCGAAAGGGCGAGAAGGTCGCCGCCAGCCGGCCGGCCGCGTGGACCCGCCGCAACGCCTCCGCGATGCGGGCGAGCATGCGCGGGTCGCGGACCGCGTCCGCGGGGACCGGGACGCCCTCGATGAATCGCGTGATCAAGAGCCCGGGCGGGGAGACGAACGCGACCACCTCCGGTCCGACCCCGACCGATGCGGCGAGCAGGCTGGCGTCATGTTCGGCCTGGCGATCGATGCCGAGGAGATCCCCCCGCTCCGCCGGCACCCGCATGACATAGCGGACGCCGTCGACCTCGACCCGGTAATTGCGGTTCGTGATCCCGCCCTCGAGCGGTTCGACCGACTGCACGCGCCCGTGCCACCCGGGAACCTGCTCGAGCGCGCGTGCCGCATCGAGGAGGGCGCTCATCGCTGGATAGAGTAGACGATGGTGGGACCGCGAATCGATGGGCCGGGGGCGCGACCGTCGGCTTACCGCTACCGCGAGATCGCTCGGGTCTTCGCCCGCCACGGACTCGGGTTCCTCACGAGCGCGCTCGGGGTGGAGCGCTACATCCCCTTCCATCGCCGCCTGTTCGGCACCCGCTCGGCGGCGGAGCTCTACTCCAGGCCGGAGCGGGTGCGTCTCGCGCTCGAGGAGCTCGGCCCGGCGTTCATCAAGCTGGGCCAGATCCTGTCCACGCGCGTCGACCTGCTGCCGCCGGAGTACATCGGCGAGCTCTCGCGGCTCCAGGACTCCGCGTCCCCGCTGCCCGCCGCCGTCGTCCGGCAGGCCGTCGAAGCGGACCTCGGCCGCCCGGTCGACCAGGTCTTCGCCTCCTTCCAGGACGAAGCGCTGGCGGCCGCCTCGATCGGCCAGGTGCACGCGGCCGTGCTGGACGGCGCGGAGGTCGCCGTCAAGGTCAGGCGTCCCGGGGTCGTGGAGCGGATCCAGGAAGACCTCGAGATCCTGCGGACGCTGGCCTCGACCGCGGCTCGGCGCTCGCGCCTGCTGGCGGATTACGACATCGTCTCGCTGGTCGAAGAGTTCGCGCAGACCCTGCGCGCCGAAACCGACTACCTGCGCGAGGCGAGCTCGGCGGAACGCTTTCGGCAGGCGGCCCTGGGGCGGCCCTTCGTGCACGTGCCGCGGGTGTTCTGGCAGACGACCACGGCACGCATCCTCACGCTCGAGCGGATCCACGGCGTGAAGATCGATGATGTCGAGGCCCTGGACCGGCTCGGCATCGACCGGCATCTGGTCGCCGAGCGCGACGCCGACACGGTGCTGACCATGATCTTCGATGACGGCTTCTTCCATGCCGATCCCCATCCGGGCAACTTCTTCGTCGGCCAGGACGCCAGCATCGGCATCGTCGACTTCGGCATGGTCGGCCACCTCGACCCGGGGCTCCAGGACCGGTTGGCCTGGGCGCTCCTCGCCTTCAGCAGCTCGGATCTCGAACGGCAGGTGGACGTTCTCTTCGAGCTCGGCATCGCCCGTCGGCGCGTCGACCGGGAGGCGCTTCGTCGGGACCTGCAGCAGCTGCGTGCCCGCTACTACGGTCGCGCGCTGGGCGAGATCCCGGTCCGGCAGGCGGTGTTCGACGGGCTGGCCATCGTCCGCCGCCACCGCCTCCAGCTTCCTCCCAACGTCGCCCTGCTGGCCAAGACGCTGGTGATGCACGAGACGCTGGTCAGGCGGCTCGACCCGAGCTTCGACGCCACGGCCATGATCTCGCGATACGGGCGCCGGATGATCGTGCGCCAGCTCTCGCCGGGCGTCCTCGGCCGGCTGATGTCGCAGGGCGCTGCCGACTGGGCGCAGCTCTGGGTCGATGGGCCGAAGCAGCTTCGCCGGGTGCTGGGCATGCTGGAGCGGGGCGACCTCGAGGTCGGCATGCGCCCCGCCGGCCTCGAGGCCGCGGTCGCGCACCTCGAGCGGATCACGAACCGGCTGATCGCCGGCATCCTGGTGGCGGCGATGCTGGTGGCGGCCGCCATCGTCTTTGCGGCGATCGCGCACCGCTAGCGCGGCCCGCGTCTCAGAACAGGCTGGTGAGCCGGCGCCGGAAGAGCTGCGGTCCGCGCGGCGGCTGCGGCAGCTCCAGCAGCTCGGACACCCGCGCCCGCCCGAGCTCGACGAGCGCCGGCACCTCGAGGCCCCCGGGGTGGATGGGCGCGCCGATGCGCACCCCGATCCGCTTGCGCCACCAGAGCTCCTTGGTGCCGCTCAGGCCCACCGGCACGACCGGGACGGCGTTGTTGATCGCGAAGTGCGCGAAGCCGGGGCGAAACGGCAGGAGCTCGCCTTCCTTCAGGCCATAGTTGCCCTCCGGATAGAGGGCCACGACGCCGCCGCGCTGCAAGCAGCGGTCGACGTGCTGGTAGAGGCGCGGATCGCCGTGCCGGTGCTTGTCGACCGGGATGTAGCCGCCGACGGACCGGACGATGAACCACTGGGCGCGCCGCTGCTGCAGGATGGTCGGGTCGCCCAGGAAGTGAATGCGCGGCTCCGCCTTGAAGGCGGCGAGCACGGCGAACGAGTCGAGCCAGTTCAGGTGGTTCGCGATCACGATGAAGGCGCCCTCGCCCGGGATCCGATCCGGCCCCGACACCTCCAGCCGGAAGAGCGCGTGCAGGGCCGGCAACAGCAGGACCCGCGCCACGCGGTAGGCCACGGTCGCGCGGCGCTGGACCGGGAGCAGGTCGGCCGGCGGGACGCTGGAGGGCTGCGCGGGCATCACCAGGGAGAACGCGGCCGGGGCCGTCCGGGTGTCGCTAGGTGACGGCGGAGCGCTGCGCCTCGAGGATCCCGAGCACCATCGCCTCGCTCTGGGCGCGGGCTTCGCGGAGCGTGTCGGCGGTGCCCAGGTCCTTGATCCGGCCCGACGCCTGCTCCCCGATCAGCCGGTCGAGCTCCTCGTCGAACAGGCGGGTGACGAGCGCCGGCGAGTGCGTCACCCGCGTCTCGCCGTCCTCCACCGTGACCTCGTGCAGAACCCGCTGGGCGATCATATAGCGGTAGATCCGGTCGGTCGCGAGATCCTCCATGTAGCCGTCGAGCAGGCTGGCGCCTTTTCCGTTGAGCACGCCGTTCCGGTATCGGATCACCGTCCGGACGGCGGCCCGGGTGCCGTCGAGCGTGCGCCGGCCCACCGTTTTCGGGCTGGGGCGAAGGTCGCGATGGAGGTCGACGCGCTCGCGTCGGGCCTGCAGCTGGTTGGGATAGGGGAACTGGCTGACCGCGATCTCGTTCTGATCCGGATGCCCGGTCCAGGCGCCGTCCATCAGCTGGCCCGCCTCGTTCTTCTTGTCCTCCTCGAGCACCTTGAGCGCCCGGGCGTTGAGCTCGGGATCCTCCCGGCTCGGGTAGAGCGCCGTCATGCCCCCGATCGCCAGGATGCCGCGCTTATGGCAGATTTCGGGCATGATCTCGCGGACCGCCTGGAAGAAGGCGACGTCGTGCGGGATCGTGTTCCGGTCGGGGAGCACCCAGTCCGGGTCGGCCAGCGTGAAGTCGATCAGGCTCGCCATGTAATCCCATCGACCGAGGTTGAGCGCCATGATATGGTCGCGCAGGTGGTAGACGAACTCTTCCATCTGAAACGCCATCGGGTGCGCCTCCACCAGCGCCATGCACTTGATGTAGTCGCGCGGCCAGCCGCGCGCCTCCGCCAGGGCCCGGAAGACGTCGCGCCACCAGAGCGCCTCCTCGGCCGATTCCGACTTCGGGATGTAGAAGGAGAGCGGGTGCCGCAACCATGACGGATCCACCTGGTAGGCGACCAGCGCCAGGTCGAACAGCGAGGCGGACAGGAGGTCGTCCTTGAACACGCCGGCCTGGTTGAGGTGCAACCCGCGCGGGCGCACGGTGATCACGGTGCGACTGTCTGCGATCGTCACCTGGCGGTTGCGTTTCCGGTCGAAGTAGCCCAGCGTTCCCCGGAGCGCCGCGATCACATTGTCCTGGGCCTGCAGGATGTTCGGCCAGGCATTCGCGACCGAGTCCTCCAGATCGAGCATCACGCCCGGCGCGCCTGAGTTCAGCATCTTGACCACGAGCTCCGCCTCGTCGGCGGGACCGGTCATCTGGTTGCGCTGGTCCTGGCACCACCCCGGCAAGGTCACCTTCCAGCTGCCGGTTGTGGCTTCGGAGGGCTTGAGGTAGGAGGGAAGCTCACCGGTGTGCGCGAGCCGCAGCACGCGGCCGCGCTGCTGGACGAGCGCGCGCTGCCGTGGGGTGAACTCCCGGTGGAGCGGGAGGAGGAACTCATAGAACCCTGCCGGGAGATCGGTCTTCGGATCGAGCCCGTCCGGCGCGCGGTTCAGGGGTGGATCGGTGGAGATCGCGTTCATGCGCCTGTCACCGAAAGACTGTAGCAGGGGAGGGGAGTCGCGCCGGTCGTCAGGCGTGCCGGTCGCGGCCGCGGCGGTCGGCGCGGAGCGTCATCTGGACCGCCGAGCCCTTGTACACATATCCGCGGTTGATCGCCTGCTTGACCTGGCGCCAGAACGCTTCCCGCAACCAGCGGCGTTCGACCGTCACCTCGATGCCCGTGAGACTGAGATGGTCGGCGGTCAGCGTGGCCCGGACATCCGGGCGTTGGGCCTCTTTGACCGCCTCCAGGTCGAGACCCGGCATCAGCCAGTCGGCCGGGATCCGGATCTCGGCCTCCAGGTCCTCGGGCGGAAGGGGTTCGTTGAGCGCCATATGAATGGGAACCGCCCGGGAGATCGTTCCTTGCTGGCGGGAGCGCGCCCACAAGCTGGGGGGCGCCCCTCAGAGGGCGGCGGCGATCCGGTCGGCCAGCCCCTGGTCGTCCTCCGCGGACCGCCCGCTGATGCCCACCGCCCCGATCACGGGGCCACCGTGCCAGACCGGCGTGCCGCCCGGGAAGAGCGTGAACGCCGGGTCCGTGTAGACGAGGACGTCCCGTCCCGCCTCCCTGAGGCGGGCGGCCAGGTCCTGGGTGGTCGCGAGCACCCGGGCCGCCGTATAGGCCTTGTTGATGGCCAGCCGGATCGAGCGCACCGGCGCACCATCCATCCGGCTGAACGCCATCAGGTCGCCGGCGTGGTCGGTCAGGGCGATCACGACCGGTTTGCCGCCGTCCGACCGGGCCAGCTCCAGGCCGCGGTCGAGGAGGCGGTGCGCCTCGGCCTGATCGATGCTCGGGATTGCGCGCACGGTCCGATCGTACCCGACCCCCCAGCCTGAGCTGGACGGGGCGCCCGGCCGGCGATCGGCAATGTCAGCCAATCTGATATAGGAGGTGTAAGGATGGCGGCCCTCAGCTGTGGATCACGGCGCGCGCCGTCAGGCGCACGATGACGGCATGGCCCGCGATCGCGGACGGCCTCAGCGCGGCCGGCGCCCTTCACGTCCCCCGTGATCGTGCACGGGTGATCGAAACCCCGTAACCTCCGACCATGGGCGCCCGCGGGGAGGGGTTTCCGTGGTGGGTGCGCGTGCTGCGTCACCTCGGCCACGCGGGCGGCGGCCGGGCGACCGGGGCCATGCGCGTCTGGCTCGCCTGGGAAGCATTCTGGGTGCCGCGCCTTCGCGCGGTCCGGCCCGGAAGCCTCGTGCGGTACGCGCTGGGGACGCACCACGGGAGACCGGTCCGCCTGCAGGACGGCGTGCTCGTGTCACGCGGCGACCGCCTGCTCGAGCTGCACATGGACAACCGGACGCTGCTGCGGCTCGCCTCGTCCGGCTTCGATCCCTTCGCCGCCGATCGCCTGGGCAGCGGTGAGCTGCACGAGCTGGCGACCGCGATTCGAAGCGGCGCGCTGGGGCCGGTTCGAGCGCTCCATGCGGTCACCCCCTTCGCCCCGGCGCTGCGCCGGCAGGACTTCGAGGTGCGCCCCGTCCCGCATACGGTCGCGTTCTGGTTCACTCGCCTCTACATGACGGGGCTGTTCGCCCTCTACCACCCCAGCGGGTGGGCGGCGCTCACCCCGCACCGGGCCCGTCGCTGGCCCAGCGAAGTCTGGATGAGTCGCGAACGCTTCCTGCAGCGGATGAGCGCGACGGCGCCGCCCGCGGTCCCGGCCCCGTGACGGCGCCGGTTGCCTTCGCCGGCGACGCGGCCGCCGCCCGGCTGACCGTCCGGGATCAGCTGGCGCTGAGCGCCCTCTGGTTCGCCCTCAACTTCCAGTCGGCCGCCCTGCTGCCGATCGTGATCCCGGCCCAGGTGCTGCTGTTCGTCAACCCGGGCGCGGTAGGCAGCGCGCAGCAAGCCGTCTTCCTCGCCTGGCTGGGCGCGATCGGCGCGATCGCGTCCGTGGTCACCCAGCCCATCGCCGGCGCCCTCTCCGACCGCAGCGTCGCGGCGCTCGGCCGGCGCCGTCCGTACGTGCTCCTGGGCGGGATCGTCATGCTGCTGGGCGCCGCGGCCATGGGGCTCTCCCTGACGGTCGGCGTGTTCCTCTGCGGGTACATCCTCTATTGGCTGGCCAATAACGCGCTGACCGCCGCCTACCAGGGACTCCTGCCGGACCTGGTGCCCTCGTCCCAGCGCGGGACCGCCTCCGGCTACCTCGGACTGATGACGATCCTGGGCAACATCGGCAGCCTCGGTCTGGCCGCGGTCCTGCTCGCCCAGGTCGGGGCGGGGGCGCTCGAGGCCACGGTCCGGCGGGGCGTCCTGCTGTTCTTCACGATCACCAGCCTGGTGGTGATCGCGGGCATCGCGGTGACGCTCGCCGGCGTGCGCGAGTCGCCGCTGAGCCGGCCGGCCGCGCCACCCGCATTGACGCGGGAGCGCATCGTCCAGCTCTTTTTGGAGCCGCTGCGCCACGGGAACTTCCGCTGGGTCTTCTGGACCCGAGGGCTCGTCATGCTCGGGCTCACCCTGTTCCTGACCTTCATCGAGTATTACTTCGCGAGCGTGGCCCGCGTGCCGAACTTCGTCGCCTCGACCGCCTCACTGGCCTTGCTCGCGCTCATGGGAGCGACCGGGGCGGCGCTGGTGGTCGGGATCTATTCCGATCGCATCGGCCGGGTGCGCCTGGTCTCGGTCTCGACCTCGTTGATGGCGCTCGCCGCCCTCGTCTTCGTCATCGCGCCCCAGGACGTGCCCCTCTGGCCGCTCGGGATCCTGTTCGGAGTCGGCTACGGCGCCTACACGAGCACCGATTGGGCGCTCGCGGTCGATGCCCTGCCCGCGCTGTCCGCCGCCGGCAAGGACATGGGAATCTGGAGCATCTCGTCGACTCTGCCCCCGGTCCTGGCGCCGCTGCTGGGCGGCCTCGTGATCGGCACCGCAGCGTCCCGCGGCCAGGCGAGCCTGGGCTATCGCGCGGTCTTCGCGCTCGCCGCGCTCTTCCTGCTGATGGGGGCCGTCCTCGTCTTCCAGGTTCGCGAGGCCCCTGCCCCTCGTCCTTGACAGGGCGGCGTCCCTCCAGCATCATGAAGCGGACTTCTTGAGGCGAACGTCTTCCCACACGTCCGGCTACAGCCTCGGGATGCGCGGCACCGGTCGCTCGCGCCGTCTGCTGGCGCCCCCACGACGGCATCGCCCCGTGATTCGCCCGGTGCTCGTCCTCATCGCGCTCGTCGCGCTCGGACTGCGCCTGCTGACCCTCGGCGGGTCGCACGCGCCGACAGCCGCGGCGGCGGCTCCCAGCGCCCGTCCGGTCGCCGCCCGACCGACGCCGCGCGCCACCCCGACCATCCGTCCCGCGTCGACCGCCTCGGCCAGACCGTCACCCAGCGCCTCGGTGCGGCCGCTGCCGCCGGTCAAGGCGGTGGCCTTCAGCAGCGCATGGCTGCGCTCCCACCCGATCGTCCAGGCGCCCGTGATCAACGGCCGCGCCGCCATCGTGGTGGACGTCTCATCCGGGCAGATCCTCTACGCGCAGAACGCGAGCGCGCGCTACCCGGAGGCGTCCCTGACCAAGATGATGACCGCGATGGTCGCCAGCGACCTCGTCCCGCTCGACCAGTCGGTGACGGTGACGCCGGCGGCGGCCCAGATCGAGCCCACCCGGATGGGGATCAGTGCGGGCGAGCAGCTGACCGTCCGGGAGCTGCTCCAGGGCATGCTGCTCGACTCGGGCAATGATGCGGCCGAAGCGCTCGCCCAGGGCATCGTCAGCCGCGACCGTTTCATCGCCTATCTGAACGAGAGGGCGGCCGCCATGCACCTCAGGGACACGTCGTTCCACAATCCGACCGGGCTCGACGATCCGAGCCAGTACAGCTCGGCGTATGACCTCGCGGTGATGCTGGGCAGCATCCTGCGCGACTATCCGGAGCTGCGCGCCATCATGGGGTCTCGGTCGATCGGGATCGCGGCGACCGCCACCCACAAGGCCTTCATGCCGCTCAACCTCGACCGCCTGCTCTGGACCTACCCGGGCACCATCGCCGGGAAGCCCGGGTACACGGACGCGGCCGGCTACTGCCTCGCGGTCGCGGCCAGCCGGGGCGGGCGCACGGTGCTCGCGGTCGTGCTCGGCTCGAACCAGCATTTCACGGACGGGACGCGGCTCCTCGACTACGGGTTCGCGCATCCCCCCATCCGCTAACGTGAGACCGCCGTGCCCAGCTGGTTGAGCCTCAGCGTCCCCTGGTGGGAGCTCGTGATCCGTTCGGTGATCATCTACGTCGTCTTCTTCATCGGGCTGCGCGCGTTCGGCAAGCGGGAGGTCGGCCAGTTCACGGTCTTCGACTTCGTCCTGATCCTGCTCGTCGCCAACGCCTTGCAACCCGCGATCACCGGACCGGACAACTCGGTCACGGGCGGCGTCATCATCATCATCACGCTCCTCCTCATCAACCGGGGCCTGGCCTTCGTCCGCCGCCGGTTCCCCGCCATCGACGATGTGATCAGTCCGAAGCCCACCGTGATCGCGCGCGACGGCAAGTGGATCAAGGAGAACTTCGACCGGGAAGACCTGAGCCTGGAAGACGCCGAGATGGCGCTCCGCGAGCATGGGGTCGAGAAGGTGGAGGACGTCAGCCTCGCCGAGCTCGAAGAGGATGGATCGATCAGCGTCGTCCCCAAAGACCAGACCGGCCTCCAGCCCCGTCGCCGGCGGGTGGTGCGCTTCAAGCACACCTGATCCCGAGCGCCGCGCTGTGCTGACGTAGACTGGCTGCCATGCCGGACGCCGACACGCTGGCCGTCCACGCCGGGGAGCCGTCGATGGATCGGCCCGACGCGCCCATCGTGCCCGATATCAGCGTCGCCGCGGCGGCGGCCTATCCGGACCTGGAGAGCGTCGACGCGGCGATGGCCGCGCACCGCGGATACGGCCGCTGGGGCACCGCGAATCACGCCCAGCTCGAAGCCGCCGTGGCCGCGCTGGAGGCGGCGGGCGCGGCGGGGCCGGTCGAGGCGCTGGCGGTCGCCTCGGGCATGGCCGCCATCACGATGGCGGTCCTGACCGAGACCGCGGCGGGCGACCACGTGGTCGTCGCCGGCGACTGCTACGGCGCGACCGTGACCTTCGTGCGCGACGACCTGCCGCGCTTCGGGCTGACGGCCAGCGTCGTGGACGTGCAGGACCTCGACGCCGTGCGCGCGGCGATCACGCCGAAAACCCGTGTGCTCCTCTGCGAGATCTGCACGAACCCCCTGATCCGCGTCCCCGACCTGGAGGCGCTGGCCGCGATCACCCGGGCGGCCGGCGTCCTGCTGGTGGTCGATGCGACGGTGCCGACGCCCGCCCTCTGCCAGCCACTCCGCTGGGGAGCCGACGTGGTCGTGCACAGCGCGACCAAGAACCTGAGCGGGCATGCCGACGTCATCGGCGGGGTGGTCGTGGGCCGGCCTGCCTGGATCGCCGGCGCCCGCAGCCTCGTCCACACCATGGGCCCGGCGCTCGGCGCCTTCGAGGCCTGGCTGACCCTGCGCGGGATCCGCACGCTGGGCGTGCGCATGGAGCGCCATGTCGCCAACGCCTGTGGGCTCAGTGCCATGCTGGCGGGCCACCCGGCCGTCGCACGCGTGCACTATCCCTCCCTGCCCGGCAGCCCGTTCCGGACCCGGGCCACCCGGCTCCTCCCGCGCGGCGCCGGTGCGCTCTTCTCCTTCGACCTGGAGGGCGGAAAGCCGCAGGTCGACCGGATGGTGCGCCGGCTCAGGCTGGTCCGGCTGATGCCCAGTCTGGGCCACGTCGCCACCACGGTCAGCCATCCGGCCACGACGTCGCACCGGGGGTTGAGCCCGCAGGACCGCCAGCGGGTCGGCATCTCGGACGGGCTGGTCCGATGCTCGGTCGGCCTGGAGCACCTCGACGACCTGCTCGAGGACGTCGCCCAGGCGCTGCGCGACGCGAGCTGATCGGTTTCGCCTTCACAGATTCGAAACCGAGGCGGCTGCCGATCGGCACCTAGAATGATCGCCATGCCACGCCGGGGCCTGTCCGTGATCGAGAACGTGCCCGACCAGTCGATCCTGGAGCGGATCGGCAACACGCCGCTCATCCGGATCCGCCTGCTGGAGAAGGAGTTTCCGCACATCACGTTCTACGCCAAGGCCGAGTGGTTCAACCCGGGCGGCTCGGTCAAGGACCGGGCGGCGCTCCGGATGATCGAGGAGGCGGAGCGGACCGGCGAGCTGACCGTCGAGAAGACGATCCTCGATTCGACCTCGGGCAACACCGGGATCGCCTACGCGATGATCGGCGCGGCCAAGGGCTACCAGGTGCGCCTGGTCATGCCGGAGAACGTGACCGTGGAGCGCAAACAGATCGTGACCGCGTTCGGCGCGGGCATCATTCCGACGCCGGCGCTGGAGGGCTCGGACGGCGCGATCCTGAAGGCGCACCAGATCCATGCGGAGCTGCCGGGCGCCTACTTCATGCCCGACCAGTACAACAACCCCTTCAACTGGCGAGCCCACTTCGACACCACGGGGCCCGAGATCCTCGACCAGTCGCATGGCGAGGTCACCCACTTCATCGCCGGGATCGGGACTTCCGGCACGCTGATGGGGGCCGGCCGCTTCCTGAAGCGACACAACCGGGCGATTCGGGTGATCGCCGCCGAGCCGGATGACGGCTTCCACGGCCTCGAAGGCCTCAAGCACATGCCGAGCTCGATCGTCCCCGGGATCTACGACCCGAGCGTGCACGACGAGAAGATCAGCGTGCCGACCGAAGCCGCCTACGAGCTGGCCCATGACCTGGCGCGCTCCGAAGGCCTGCTGGTCGGGCACTCCTCCGGGGCCGCGCTCTACGCCGCCCGGGAGGTTGCCCGCCGTACGCCCGAGGGCGTCTTCGTGATGGTCTTCCCGGACGGCGGCGACCGCTACCTGAGCTCGGGACTGTACCGCCTCAAGGCGTGACCGACGGCGACCGCGGGCTCTCCATCCCGCACCCGGTGATGGCGGCGATCCGGGCCCACCTGGAAGCGGGGTATCCGAACGAGGCCTGCGGCGCGCTCGTCGGGCAGGTGCGCGCCGACCGGCACCTGGTGCTGGCCTTCCGGCCCATGCGCAACACGGTCGTGGACCGGCCTCACGACCGGTACGCGCTCGACCCGCTCGAGCAGCTGCAGGTGCAGCGGGCGGCGGACGACCAGGGCCTCGAGATCATCGGCTTCGTGCACAGCCACCCCGACCACCCGGCGCGCCCTTCCCAGTTCGACACCGAGCACGGCTGGCCCTTCTACAGCTACGTGGTCGCCAAGGTCGAGCGCGGCACGATGGTCGAAGCCCGAGCCTTCCGGCTGAACGAGGCCCAAGCCCGCTTCGACGAGGAACCCCTGGCCATCTCGGACTAGCGGTCTTCGCTGGGAGCGGCCTGCCGGTGTCGCGCCAGGAAGTACTCGGGCACCGAGTTCATGGGCGGGCGCTCCTGGTCTTCGATCTCCTTCTGCTCGATCCAGTAGCGCTCGTTCTCGTAATGGATCAACTTCATCGTCTTGTTGACCTCTTCGAGCAGATGGATGCGATGGCGGTCGCCCAGGTGTCTCAGGGAAACCTGGATGATGGCGAACGCCATCTTCGAGAGATCGAACAGCGATTGGTTGCGGTGGACGCGCATCCCCAGGTCGACCTGTGCGATCGAGCGCAGGCCGTAGGCCTCGGAGATCGCCAGCAGCAGGCCGAGCTCGACCCCGTAGCCGGTGAAGAAGGGCACGCTCTCGAGCACGCTGCGGCGGCCCGCGTACTCCCCCGACAGCGGTTGGACCAAGCCGGAAAGCTCGGGGAAGAACAGGTTCAGCAAAGGCCGCGCGGCCAGCTCCGTGACCCGGCCGCCACCCTGCGCCTGCAGCTCGCTCCCGTAACGGAGCGGCCGCCGGTAAAAGCCCTTCACGTAGGAGATTTGCGGGTCGGTCAGCAGGGGCCCGAGCAACCCGTAGACGAACTTCGGGTGAATGTTCGTGATGTCCGTGTCTACCCAGCAGATCAGGTCGCCCTTGAGCACGAACAGGCTCTTCCAGAGCGCTTCGCCCTTGCCCTGGAAGGCGCCGTAGCGCGCCAGGATGTCCGCGTGCTGGATGACCGGAACGCCCGCCCGCCGGGCGACGCCGATCGTGCGGTCGGAGGAGCCGGAATCGATCACCACGATCTCGTCGAGCAGGGGCACCTGGTCCATGAGCGCGGACTTGAAGCTGCGGACGACCTTGCCGATCGTGCGCTGCTCGTTGAGCGTGGGCAGGCCGAGGCTGATGGTCACGCCCTGGCGCTCCTTGAGGCTCATCAGCCGCTGCAGGTCGCGGAATTCCTTGCTGTGGAACGTGTTCTCCGCGAACCACCGGTCGACGCGCTCGCCGGCGGCGGCTCGGCTCTCCAGCCGGAACGGGCGCTCGGGATCGCGCACCTGCACCGGCCCCGCGGTCTTGACCACCATCACGGTCCCGGAAAGCCGGCGCAACAACCGGCTGGCGGGCGCGCCCAGCACCATCGGACGGTGCATCAGGCTCAAGGTCGCCCCCAGGATCGTGAGCTGATGGGCCTGCGCCTCCCGGATGATCGCCTCCCGCACCGAGAGGCTGAAGACGGTCTGGCGCCGAACCGGGACGTCGACGTTCTGGACCAGCTTGAGGAAGGCCGTCTCCTCGCGAGCGCGCGATTCGGGTGAGATGCGCGGGTTGAAGACATGGAGCACGCTGAGCGTCGCCCCGGTCTGCCGGCAGACGCTGGCCGCCACCTGGAGCGCGAGCTGCGCGTTCGGGCCGCCGCGCACCGGGACCAGGACGCTGCGGATCGGCTGGGGGTCGGGACGGACGAGCGCCACGTCACAGGGGGGGTCGACCAGCAGGTCTTCGACGGCGTTGGCCCAGGAGCTGTCCTGCCGGGTGCCCCGGTTGCCGGGGGCGTCGAGCACGAGCAGGTTCGCGTCGGTCTCCAGCGCCGCCTCGCGGATGCCCTGCGCCGCGACATGCGCGATCCGCACCAGGCCGTGCAGCTGGCCGGGCCCCTGCTCCGCGTAGCGCGCGATCTTGGAAAGCAGCGCGCGGTAGGCGCGCGCCACCTCGACGCCTTCACTGAGCGAACGCTCGGGCGCGATCTCGATGACGCCGAGCAGGGTGCCCCGCGAGTCCTCCGTGTTGAGCAGGGGCGAGATCGCCTTGAGCATCGGCCCCGTCTTGGCCGGATTCGTGGTCGGGATCAGGAGCCGGTAGTGGCTCACGAAAGAGACTGCAGGAGGGGCTCGATCTCGCCGCTGAGGATGCGGTCCCAGGACAGCTGCGCCAGCACGCGGCGGCGCAGCCGCTGGGGGGCATCGGTCAGGGTTTGTGCGATCGCGGCCGTGAACGCCGGCACGCCGTCCGCGGGCCGGACGTAGCGCACGCTGTCGCCGCCGACCTCGCGAAAGGCGGGCAGGTCGGTGCACACCACCGGGGTGCGAAAGAGCGCCGCCTCGGCGAGCGGTAACCCGAATCCCTCGCTCAGGCTGGGCAGCACGACCACGTCACTCAGCATATAGAGGTCGCGCAGGGCGGCCGCATCGACCGGATACCCGCCGGCCTCGCCGGCCGCCCTCTCGAACAGGAAGCAGACCTCCTGCTCCAGCGAGAGCCGCCGGCGCCGCGCACGCAGCTCGTCCACATAGCCCATCGCGTGCGCATCGTGCGGACCCGGCGGACCGGTGACGACCAGGCGCACGGTCCGGCCCTGGTCGCGGAGCGCGGCGGTCGACTCCAGCGCCCATTCGAGGTTCTTCCGCCGCGTGATCCGCACCGGGGCGAGCAGGACGGCGTCGACCTCGAACAGCCGGAGCTCGGCGGCGAGCCCCCGGGTGACCGGACCGAGCCGGAGCAGCGCCGCGGGATCGATCCCGTTCGGAATCACGCGCGCACTCGACGCCGGCGCCCCGCTGATCTCGAGCCACTCTGAAAGTCGCTGCCGCGAGACGCACACGGTGGTGATCCCCGGATGGTGCCGGCGCAGGAACGTGTACGGCTCGGCGTCGCGCATCAGCGGCCGGTAGAGCGGATTCGTCCAACTCAGGTCGTGGACCCAGGACACGACACGCGGGCGGCCGCGATCGGCGACCGACCACAGGGCGGCGGTCAGGGCGAGGTTGAAATGCAGGGTGAGCGCGTTGTGGGCGACCAGCACGTCCAGGTCGCGCAGCGGCCCCTCCAGCCCGGCGAGGATCTCGGCGGGGGTCGCGCCGCGCTGAAGCGAATCGATGGCCGGGATCTTCTCCAGGGCGATGCCGTCGGGCAGAGGACCGCCGCGGCCCACGATCACGCGGACCGGGTAGCCGCGCGCGTGAAGCCTGATCGCGTGCTCGAACAGGATCGTTTCCACGCCGCCGATGACGGGTGGACAGCTGTAGTGGAGCAGGCCGATGCGGGGCCGGCTCACGACCGGGCCTCAGGCGTAGAGCGGGGGCTCGTCGAGGATGACCTGCAGGTCTTCGGGCTGGTCGTGGATGTCGACCTGCGGCCGGCCGCCGTTGTAGGAGACGCGGAACGAGAGCCGGCCGCCGCCGATCCGCATGCCCCTGACCTCGACACTCGAGACGCCGGGCAGGGGGACCGGCGCGATGTAGACGCGCCCGGCCGTCGTGTCGGGGACGATCCCGAGCCCGGTCTGCAGCAGGTGGAACGCCGCGCCGGCGCCCCAGGCCTGCGGGTTGCAGGACACGAGGTACTCGGTGGGGCCGGTGTTGAAGAGCGCGTCCCGCTTGAAGCCGCAGAACAGCTCGGGCAGCCGGTACTGCGGCATGCGGATGCCGGCCTCCATGATGCCCTCGATCACCCGCAGGGCCTCGCGGCTCCGACCATACCGCCGAAGCCCGGCGGCCGCGATCGAATTGTCGTGGGGCCAGATCGTCCCGTTGTGATAGCTCATCGGGTTGTAGTGGGGCGACGCGGCGGAGAGCGTGCGAATGCCCCAACCGGAGAACATGTCCGGGGCGAGCAGCCGCTCGCTGACCAGCTCCGCGCGCTCCGCATCGCAGATGCCCGCCCACAGGCAGTGCCCGGGATTCGAGGTGATCGAGGGGATCTGCGCCTTGTGGCGGTCGAGGCCCTGCGCGTAGAACTGTTCCCGGTCCATCCAGAAGCCCAGCTCGAAATGGCGGCGCAGCTCGGCGGCTTCCCGGCCCAGCCGCTCCGCCAGCTGCGGCTCGTTGAAGCGCTCCAGGATGCGGCTCAGCCCGAGCTTGGCCTGGTAGACGTAGCCCTGCACCTCGACCAGCGCCGCGGGCAACTCCGCCGGGCGGCCGTCCGGATAGAGGAGCGAGTCGTGGGAATCCTTCCAGCCCTGGTTCCGGACGCCCCCCTTGGCGCGCTCGTCGTACTCGACGAAGCCGTCGTGGTCGAGGTCGCCGTACTCGTCGATCCAGCGCAGCGCGCTCATCAGGTTGGGCAGCAGCTCGACGAACAGGTCGCGGTCGTCGAGCCAGTCCATCATCTCGACCGCGCAGACGAGGAAGAGCGGCGTGCTGTCGACCGAGCCGTAGTAGGGCGTGTGCGGGATCTGCTTGAGGTTGGCCAGCTCGCCGAACCGGATCTCGTGCAGGATCTTGCCCGGCTCCTCCTCGCGGGTCAGATCGACCTGCTTACCCTGGTGGGCCGCGAGATAGCGCAGGGTGCCGCGCGCGATCTCCGGATTCAGCATCAGCGTCTGCATCGACGTGATCAGCGCGTCCCGGCCGAAGGGCGCCGAGAACCACGGGATGCCCGCCATCGGCATCAACCCGGTGTCGAACTCCTCGACGAGGATGCGCAGGTCCATCTGACTCCGCCGGAGCAGCCCCCGGTCCAGGAACGCATTCGTGGTGGCGACCGCGGTCAGCTCACTGTTCCAGTGCCGGTAGGAGCGCTGCAGGGCGAGCAGCGCGTCGTCGTAGAGATACTCGAGCGCCGGCTCGCGCTCATCGATCAGCGGGATGACGTCGATCAGCAAGGTCACCGTCTCCTTCGATTCGAGGTGGAAGTCCCAGGCGACCCGGTTGTCGTGACGCCGGCTGGGCGGCGTGTGGAGGACGACCTCGGTCCGCCGCGTCACCCCATCGAGGCCGTCGTAGATGAAGGTCAGGCCGTGCTCGTGCACCTCGAGCGGTCGCTGGCGACCGAGGTAGCGCAGCACCTGCCCGCGCGAGTCCGCCTTGACCTCGAAGATGTCGAGGAAATCGGCGCCGAAGACGAGCTCGACCTCGATGTCCACCGGCTCGCGGCCGCAGTTCTGAATGCCGATGCGCTCGTGCAGGCCGCCGTAGATGAACCGGCTGCGCCGGATGCTCAGGACCTGTTGCGGGATGGTGCGCTTGCCCTCGTCCACTTCGAGCATCGGGTTGATCATCTGGAAGGTCGCCACGTAGCTCTCGTCGGTGGAGGAGGAGAGCAGGATGGGCTCGAGGCGGTTCAGCCGGAACTCGTAGGTGGAGAGGAACCGGGTGTCCGAGGTGTAGAGGCCAAAGCCCTGGGTGTTACCTGCCGGGACGTTGCCCATCTCATCGGATACCATCATGATCCGATTTTCTTTCAGCACGATGCGGCCGTCCGGCATCGGTGCCTATTATGACGGAGGGAGGTTTGAACGATGCCGCTGCCCCTTGTGGCCATCGTGGGCCGTCCCAACGTCGGAAAATCCGCGCTCTTCAATCGCATCCTGGGTGAGCGCCGGGCGATCGTCGATCCGATGGCGGGGCTGACCCGCGATCGCCTCTACGCCGAAGCCGAGTGGCAGGGGAGACGCTTCACGATCGTCGACACGGCCGGGTTGGTGCTGGGCAAGGAGCGCGACGAGGTGCCGGCTCAGCGGGAGCTGCGCCGCCGGATGGAGGAGCAGACCGCGCTCGCCATCGAGGAGGCGGATGCGGTCCTCTTCGTGGTGGACGTGCGCGAGGGGGTGACGCCGATCGACGAGGACATCGCGGAGCGCCTTCGCCGGTCACGGCGCCCGGTGGTGCTCGTGGCCAACAAGGCAGACGGTCGGGATGGGGAGAGCCTGGCCGCCGAGTTCTACCGGTTCGGCGTGGGCGAGCCGCACGTCATCTCCGCGCTGCATGGCACCGGCAGCGGCGACCTGCTGGACGCCTTGCTGGCGGTGCTGCCGGAGCCCGAAGCCGCATCTGAACCGGATGGCCACGCGGCGCGGGTGGCGATCCTGGGCCGGCCCAACGTCGGCAAGTCGTCCCTCGTGAACGCCGTGCTCGGGGCGGAGCGGAGCCTCGTCACGGCAATGCCGGGTACGACCCGGGATCCGGTGGACACGGCGATGGTGGTGGAGGGGAAGCCGGTGGTGCTGATCGACACCGCCGGGATCCGGCGGCCGGGGCTGACCCGCGGCGTCGAGCAGTACTCGCTGCTGCGCGGCTTGCGCGCCATGGAACGAGCCGATGTCGCGCTCGTCGTCATGGACGCGCGCGACGGCGTGACCGCGCAGGACCAGCACATCGCCGGCTACGTCGCCGAGGCGGGACGGGGCCTCGTCCTGGTCGTCAACAAGTGGGACCTGCTGAACGTGGAGGAGAAGGAGGAGAAGGAGTGGCGGCAGCGGTTGAAGAGGGCGTTCGACTTCGCGCCCTGGGCGCGCGTCTGCTATGTCTCGGCGAAGACGGGCCAGCGGGTGACCCAGCCGGTCGCAGTCGCGCTCGCGGTGGTCGAGGAGCGCCGGCGCCGGATCCCTACGCCCGAGCTCAACCAGTGGCTGCGCGGGCTTCTCGCCCGCCGGGAGCCCCCGAGCCGGAAGGGCAAGCGCCTCAAGGTGCTCTATGTCAGTCAGGCCGAGGCGTCGACGCCCACGTTCGTCTTCTTCGTCAACGACCCGGAGCTGGTCCATTTCTCCTACCGGCGGTTCCTCGAGACGCAGCTCCGCGCGACGTTCGGATTCGAGGGCACGCCGGTCCGCATGGTCTTCCGCCGCCGGGGCGACGCGGAGCGCTGACGCGCGTACAATACTCAGGCGTCGGGGAGTGGCGCAGCCCGGTAGCGCACTTGAATGGGGTTCAAGGGGTCGCAGGTTCAAATCCTGTCTCCCCGACAGCATTCCGGAGGGCTGAACGCCGATGTACGGACCATTCGGGCCGGGGTACTACGAGCCGATGTGGTGGCTGGGTGCGCTCGTCCAGCTCGCCTTCCTCCTGATCCTGGTCGTCGCCGCGGTGCTGGTGGCCCGCTGGTTCTTGAGGAGCTGGCAGCCGGGCCGCCACGGCGCGGTCCATCCCCGGGCGCTCGAGGAGCTCGATCTTCGCTACGCGCGCGGCGAGATCGACCGGACCGAGTATCTGCAGCGCCGCGCCGACCTCCTCGGTGGAACCCCTCCTCCAGGAGGGCCACCGCCACCGCCCCCGCCACCGCCGCCGCGGCCGTGACTCAGCCGAGCTTGTAGCCGAACCGCCGCAGCAAGGCCAGCCGCTCCGCCACCTCGCGGTCGCCCTCGATCCCCTTGCTCCGGACCCCGTCGATCACGCCCAGGATCCCGCGTCCCTGCTCGGTCTCAGCCACGACCACCTGGATCGCATTGGCCGTCGCGCAGTAGACCTGGCACACTTCCTGGACGGCCCGCACCGCCGGCAGCACGTTGATCGGAAAGGCATTGCGCAGCAGGATCAGGAACGCGTGGCCGGTCGAGAGCTCGAGCATCGTGTTCGCGGCCAGCTCGACGAGCTCGGGATCGTTCCCGCTCCGCCGAACCAGGGCCGGCCCGGACGATTCGCAGAAGGCGAGGCCGAAGCGGATGCCGGGCACCGCGCCGATCAGCGCCTCGTGCAGGTCCTCCACCGTCTTGATGAAGTGGCTCTGCCCGAGGATGAGATTGACCTCGTCGGGCTTCGACACCGAGACGACGTGAAGCTCCATGGCTGCCCGGCCTGCGACCGGGGATCAGGCGCCGACCATCGACACGATCAGGGCGTCCTCGTCGCGCAGGAGGTCGGCGGTGTGGATGCGCAGCGACTGTGTCGGGCTGGCGGCAAAGACGATCTCGTCGTGCTCCATCACGAGCGGATCGACGTAGAGCGCGCGCTTCAGGGTCCGTCCGAAGGGCGGCAGCGCTCCGAGCTCGTAGCCGGGGAAGTCGTGCTGGATCTCGGCCTCGGTCGCGAGCCGGGCATGATGGTCGCCGGTGACCTCCCGAACCCGCTGGAGGTCGAGCCGGCAGCACGCCGGAATGCCTGCCAGCGCGACCCCGGACCCGGTCTTGATCGCGATCGTCTTGATCACGTCCGGAACCGGGAGCCCGAGTCGGTGCGCCTCATCCGTGGCGTGAAAGGTCGGCTGATGGAACAGCTCTTCGAAGTGCACGCCCTTCGCCCGGAGCTGATCGCTCACCTGCGGCATGATCACCACCTCCACCGCCAAGCATGGGGGCTCGGTGAGGGTGTTCCATGAGGCGGAAGCCTCCAAGAATCAGGACCATCCGGCCCTCTAGGCCGCCGGCGTGGTCAGCAGGCTCTTGAAGTCGCCGGTGTGGGCGGCCAGCACCTCGTGAACTTCCAGGACGTCGTCAGCCGAGATCTTCGGGCGCCGGCCGACCGCACGCGCGTGGAGCTCGAGCTGGAGTTCGAACATCGCCCGACCGTCTTGCGTATTCATTGGAGACTTTTGCTTTCCTACTTCATGATAGCGTTGCTGTAACGAGTCTAAGAAATAGAACTGCATCGTGTCAAGTTTGGGGCGTCACCGGTCCAACGGGGCGGCCCAGCTGCGGGTTTCGCCCGGTGGGAGGGCGGCTCGGTCAGGCCTGGCTGCGGCTCAGCCGCCCTGTCCGCACTGACCGGAAGGCGAGCGCCGCCCCGACCAGCAGGAGGAGGCCGCCCAACAGGATCAGGGCGACGGAGACCGGCAGGACCAGCGGGTTGTCCAGGAAGGTCTCGGCGAAGACGCTGCCGCCCAGCAAGCCGAGGAAGATCATGGCCAGGACCGACACCAGGCCGGCCATGCTCGCGGCGAAGAAGATCCAGAGCTCGGCGTCGCTGGCCCGGGGCACGTCGCGGCTCGCCTCGGGCGCCATCAGCCCGGCCCGCACCCCGAAGCCGATCACGCCCAGCAGGCAGACACCCGCCGCCGCCGTGAAGACCACGACCGTGACCAGCACGGAGAGCACCTGGTGCGAGCTCAGCCCGGCGAACAGGTTCATCCGGAAGGAGATTCTAGCCCGTCGACGCGCCGAGCGCGGCCTCGACGATCCGCTCCTGCTGCGCCTGATGCGCGCCGGCGTACCCCTCGCTCGGACTGGCTCGCTCGGGACGCCCGACGTAGCCGAGCTCGATGCCGTCCGGAAGGCGCGGCTCGAGCCGGCGGCGGACGTGCCAGAAGGCGCCCATGTTCATCGGCTCCTCCTGCACCCAGGTGACCTCGGTGACGTTCGGATAGGCGGCGAGCGTGGCGAGGACGTCGTCGACCCGCAAGGGCTCGAGCAGCTCCAGCCGCACGATCGCCAGGTCCTGTAGGCCGGCTCGGGCCGGATGGAGCGCGAGGTCGTAGTAGATCTTGCCGGTGCACAGCAGCAGGCGCCGGACCTGCTCGCGATCGGAGACCAGCGGATCATCGATCAGCCGCTTGAAGCCGCCCGCCGTCAGGTCCTGTAGGCGGGAGAGCGACGCCTTGAGCCGCAGCAGGCTCTTCGGCGTCATCAGGATGAGCGGGCGGGGCCGGCTGTGCAGCGCTTCGCGCCGCAGCAGGTGGAAATACTGGGCGGCCGTGGTCGGATAGGCGACCCGGATGTTGCCCTCGGCGGCGAGCTGCAGGAACCGCTCGAGCCGGGCGCTCGAATGCTCGGGCCCCGATCCTTCATAGCCGTGGGGGAGGAGGAGCGTGAGCCGCGAGGACTGTCCCCACTTGGCAAGCCCCGAGACGATGAACTGGTCGACGATGATCTGGGCTCCGTTCGTGAAGTCGCCGTACTGCGCCTCCCAGCAGACGAGCGCGTCGGGCGCCTGGGTGCTGTAGCCGTATTCGAATCCCAGGGCCGCGTACTCGGACAGCGGGCTGTTGTGCAGCTCGAAGGTCGCGCTCGCGCCGACCAGGTGCTGGATGGGTGCCCAGCGTGCGCCCGTGTTCGGATCGTGGAACACCATGTGCCGCTGGCTGAAGGTGCCGCGCTCCGTGTCCTGCCCGGCAAGGCGCACCGGGATGCCGCCCGTGATCAG
This sequence comes from Candidatus Limnocylindrales bacterium, assembly GCA_035632635.1. Lineage (GTDB taxonomy): Bacteria > Chloroflexota > Dormibacteria > CF-121 > CF-121 > CF-120. The sequence goes on along the minus strand of DASQGL010000119.1, from coordinate 4,837 downwards.
GCTGGCGAAGGCGAGCTCCTCGGCCTGCGCCCAGTCGATCTCGCGGCCCTCGAGCGGCGCCTTGCGGCGCTCCATCTGTTTGCTGAGCTTCGGGTGGACCGTGAAGCCGGCGGGCACGGTGTAGAGCTGGCGGTTCAGGGACTCGAGCGAGTCGGGGGACACGGCCGTCTTGATGTCCGACTCGGGCGTCGTCTCCATGCTGCGCTGGGCCGTCTCCGGCACCCGCGCGGCGCGTGCCTTGACGCTGGCGTGGGCTTCCGCCAGCCGCGCTTCGACCGCGGCGACGCGCGCCTGTGATTCTTCGGGCGTCAGCAGACCTTCTTCGATCAGCTCGGCGGCGAAGCGTTCGCGCACCGGCGGATGCTGCTTGATCGCCTCGTACATGAGCGGCTGCGTGTAGCCGGGTTCGTCGGCCTCGTTGTGGCCGAACCGGCGGTATCCGATGAGGTCGATCACGACGTCGCGCCCGAACTTCCGCCGGAAGGCGACCGCCAGCCGCACCGCAGCCACGCAAGCCGTGATGTCGTCGGCGTTGACGTGCACGATCGGGGCGTCGAACCCCTTGGCCAGGTCGGAGGCGTAGCGGGTCGATCGACCCTCCTCCGGATCGGTCGTGAATCCCAGCTGGTTGTTGGCGATCAGGTGGAGCGTGCCGCCGGTCGAGTAGCCCTCGAGCTTGTCGAGGTTGAAGACCTCGGCGACCACGCCCTGCGCGGGAAAGGCGGCGTCGCCATGGATCAGGACCGGGACCGTGGCCGTCTGGTCGAGGTGCAGGCTCGCCCCCTTGCGCCGGCTCTGCTGGGCGCGGGTCCAGCCCTCGACCACCGGATCGACCGCCTCGAGGTGGCTGGGATTCGCGAGCAGGGTCACCGACACCTGCTTGCCGGTCGGGGTGACGTAGGTGCCCTCCGCCTCCGCGTGGTACTTGACGTCCCCGGTCACGTCGCCGTCCCGCGTGCCTCGTTCCTTGGCGGCTTCGAACTCGACGAGGATCGATTCGTAGGGCCGGTTGACGACGTGCGCGATCACGCCGAGCCGGCCCCGGTGCGCCATGCCCATCACGACCTGCCGCGTCCCGTCCTCGGCGAGCAGCTGGATGGCCTCCTCGAGCATGACGATCATCGAGTCCAGGCCTTCGATCGAGAATGTCTTCTGGCCCAGGAAGGCGCGGCGGAGGTACCGCTCCATGGCCTCGACCTTGGTCAGACGCTGGAGCAGCTGCAGCTTGCGTTCGGGAGACAACGGCTGCCGGTAGCGGCCCGACTCGATCTTCTCCCGCAGCCAGTTGCGTTGCTCGTGACTCGAGATGTGCTCGATCTCGTAGGCGATCGTGGAGCAGTAGGTCTCGCGCAGGTGGACGAGGACCTCAGCCAGGTTCTCGCCGGGGACCCGCACCCGCAGGACGGCCGCCGGCACCGCCTCCATCAGCGCGGGCGTCAGGCCGTGATTGAGCGGGTCGAGCGAGGGGTCGCCGGGCGGGGCGCTGCCCAGCGGATCGAGACGGGCGGCCAGGTGTCCATGGCTGCGATAGGCCGAGACCAGCGCGGTCCCGGCGGCGACGGCGCGCAGCAGCTCGGCTTCCTCGGTGGGCGCTGCCGCGATCGCGCCCGCGCTGGCGCCGGTCGACGCCGCGGCGCTGACCACCCCCGCCGGGACCGGCACGCGCATCGCCTCGAACGCCGACTCATAGAACGAATCCGCGCCGCCCAGCAGCTCGTCGAGCCGGCGCAGGAACTCTCCGGACTCCGCGCCCTGGATGACGCGGTGATCGTAGGTGCTGGTCAGCGTCATGACCTTCGAGACCCCCAGCTGACGCAGGCCGCTCTCCGGCATGCTCGCGAACTCGGGCGGGTAGCCGATCGCGCCGGCGGCCACGATGGTGCCCTGCCCCTTGAGCAGGCGCGGCACCGAGGCCACCGTGCCGATCCCGCCGGGGTTGGTCAGGACGATGCTCGCCCCGGTGATGTCGGCGGTGCTCAGCTTCCCGCTGCGCGCCCTGGCGACCAGCGTCTCGTACTGGTCGCGGAAGGCGGCGAAGTCGAGCCGGTCGGCGTCGTGGATCACGGGCACGATCAGCATCCGGCTGCCATCCTGGCGCTGCACGTCGACCGCCAGGCCGAGATGGATGCCGCGCGCCACCCGGGTCGGGACGCCGTCGACGCGATCGAAGGCGACCGCCATGCCCGGCATTTCCTTGACTGCGCGGATGATCGCCCAGGCCACGAGGTGCGTGTAGGACAGCTTTTCCGGGCGACCCTGCGCCTGGATTCCCTGGTTCAGCTGGCGGCGCCGCTGATCGAGCACGTCGACCCGGACCGTCCGGAAGCTGGTCGCGGTCGGGATCTGCAGGCTCTCCTCCATGTACTTCACGAGCGCCGCGTGTGGCCCGCGCATGGGGATCGATCCGGTCAGCGGCTGCGCCGGGACCGGCCGTTCCTGGGGGACGGGCGGGGCCGGCTCGGTGGCGGCCGGCGTCCGCGACTGTGCGCGATCCCGGTCGTCGATCGCGCGCGCCACGTCGCGGCGGCGGATCTGCCCGCCCTCGCCGCTCCCCATGACCTGCGCGAGATCGATGCCGCGCGCTCTCGCGAGCAGCTCCGCGCCTTCGGTGGCGTGGACCGCCGGCGTCGACACTGCGGGAGCGGGCGGGGCTGGAGCGGCATCGGGCGCGGGCGTCGCGGCGCGGGGCTCGGGCGGAGCTGCCGCGGGGCGTGGCGCAGGTGGCGTGGCCGCGGGCGCCGTGGCTCCATCGCCATCGGCGCCAACCTCGATCTCCGCCAGCGGCGCCCCGACCGTCACCGTCTCGCCGGCGTGCGCGATGATCGCGCGCAGGCGTCCGCTCGCCGGTGCAGGAACCTCGGCATCCACCTTGTCGGTCGTGACCTCGACCAGGCCCTCGCCCTGCCGAACGGCGTCGCCCACGTCTTTCAGCCACTTCGCGACGGTGCCTTCCGTGATCGATTCGCCCATCTCGGGCAGGGTCACCTGGAGCGTCGTCCGCGGCACGATCGAATTCTACTTACGCCGTGCCGCCGCGCCTGCGGGACAGACCTCGGGCGCCGGCGCGCTCCGGGCAAAAGCTCTCGTATACACTGGCCCCGGGATGACGTTTGCGCAGAAGCTGCGGGCGAGCGAGGATCGGACCGGCTCGCTGCTGTCGCTCGGGCTCGATCCCGACCCCGAACTCCTCCCAGCGCCCTTCCCGCGGACCGCGCGCGGGGTCGCCGACTTCATCGGTGCGATCGTCCCCGCGGTGAGCGACACCGTGTCCTCGGTCAAGTTGAACCTCGCCTTCTACGAGCGATGGGGAAGGGAGGGAAGCCGGCTCCTGGAGCAGGCGCTCGGGACCATCCCGTCCGGCATGCCGGTCATCCTCGACGGCAAGCGGGGCGACATCGGGAGCACCGCCCAGGCGTACGCGCACGCCATCTTCGAGGCCTGGGGCGCCGACGCCACCACCGTGATGCCGTACCTCGGCGTCGATTCGGTCGCGCCCTTTCTGGCGCATCGCGACCGCGGCGTCCTGGTCGTCTGCCGCACCTCGAACCCGAGCGCCGCCGAGTTCCAGCACCTGCGTGCCGACGGCGACCTGCTGTACCGGCACGTGGCCCGGCACGCGGTGGAGTGGGACCGGCACGGCAACCTCGGGCTGGTCGCCGGAGCCACGGCTCCCGCGGAACTGCAGGACATCCGGCAGATCGCCGGTGACCGCCTGCTGCTGGTCCCCGGCATTGGCGCCCAGGGCGCCGATCTCGACGCCGCCGTGCGCGCCGCGCTGCGCCCGGACGGCCACGGGGCGATCATCGCCGTCTCCCGCGCCATCCTCTTCGCCTCGAGCGGCGCGGATTTCCTGGAGGCGGCCGCCCAGGCGGCGATCGGGTATCGCGCGGCGATCAACCTGCGCCGGCCGATGGCCGCCCCATCGCGGTAGCCGCCCGCCCACATGCCGGGGATCGTCGCCGGCGCGCTGACCGCTCACCCGCCAATCCTGCTGCGCGAGGTGGGCGGCGATGAGTCCGACCGGCTGGCCGCGACCACCCAGGCGTTTGCCGAGCTCGATGCCGCGCTGACCGGCGTCCCCGCCGACCTGGTCATCATGATCTCGCCGCACGGGCCCGCCATGATCGACGAGCTGCCCGTCCGCCTGGTCCCGCGGGCGAGTGGACACCTGGCGCGCTTCGGCGCGCCTCGGGTCGCGCTCGACGTCCCCGTCGACCTCGAGCTGGCGCAGGCCCTGGTTCGAGCGGCTCGAGCGGATGGATTTCGCGTGAGCCCGTGCGACGATCGCGGCCTCGATCACGGCACCATGGTGCCGCTCTGGCTGCTGCCCCGGACGCGAGCGGGCAAACGGTTCGTCTTCATCGGCATCTGCGGCTGGTCGCGCGCGCGCCTCCTGGCCTTCGGCGAGTGGCTGCACGGGTGCCTCGCCGACCGGTCCGCGATCCTGATCGCCTCAGGTGATCTCTCGCACCGCCTCACCGAGGCGGCGCCCTACGGCTTCCGCGAAGAGGGTCGGGTCTTCGACGAGCGCGTGATCGAGGCGCTGCGCTCCTCGGAATGGGAGGGCATCGCGAGCCTCGATGCCGACACCGTCGAGGCTGCCGGCGAGTGCGGCCTGAGACCGCTCACCATCTTGCTCGGCGCCGCCAGGGCAGCCGGTCTTCGCTCCGAGGTCTTGAGCTACGAGGGACCGTTCGGGGTCGGCTATCCGGTCGCGACTTTCAACGCGGCGACGCCCGACTACGACGTCGCGGCCCTTGCGCGCAGCGCGATTGCCGGTTACCTGGAGCGGCGGGAGACGATCGCGCCGCCGGAGCCGATCCCCGCGGCGCTGCGC
>DASQGL010000118.1:0-7663 GCA_035632635.1 Candidatus Limnocylindrales bacterium | reverse complement strand
ACTGGCGGCGCGGGTGCGGGGGCGTCGGGATGGATGGCCGGTCGCGCCGGCCGCACTGCTGGGTGGAGGGTCCGGCGTCCTGTTCGCGCTCGGCGCGGGGAGCAAGCTCTCGGGACTGATCGTGGCGGCGCCGATCATGGTGGTGGTGGAGCTCGGGGCACGCGGATCGCGGTGGCGGATCGCGGGCGCGTTCGGAGTCGGGGCGGCGGCGGCCACCGCGGTCATCCTTATTCCGGCGGTCGGGCACTGGTCGGCCGCGTACAGCCAGCTGGTCACGCTCCACCTCAATGCCGGGGCCCAGAGCCACCGCGGGGTGGCGAACAACTGGCAGCTCATCCTGTACCAGCCGGAGCGCGCGCTCGAGATGCTCGCCGTGGTGCTGGCTGCGGTCGCCGTGGTTGGCCCGGTGCGGGCCGTGCTGGTCCCGGTCGCATGGGGCATCGCGGCGGTCGGCGCGACGCTCGTCTATCAGCCGCTGTTCCTGCACCATGTCGTCTTCGTCATCCCGGCGCTGGCGCTGGTCGCCGGCGTGGGCGTGCACGCGCTCGCGCGGAGGCGGGTCCCGACGGTCGCGGTTCGCGTCCAGCTCCCGGCGTTCGCGTTCGGCGCGATCGCGGTCGCGGTCTTTGTGGCGGTTGGCGCGTTCCAGGTCGGACACCGGCAGGCGCAGCAAGCGATCCGTGCCGGCGCGCACAACGCGGCGATCGCGAGCGTGATCCGGTCGGAGACCGCGACCGGCGCCTACGTCATCAGCGACAACCAGTTTGCGGTCGCGCTGGCGAATCGCGACGTGCCGCCCTCGCTGGTCGACACCTCGGGCGCGCAGATCCTGGACCAGCTGATGACGACCGACGCAGTGGAGCGGGCCGCGCGCCGCTACCAGGTGCCGCTGGTCGTCCTCGACTCGGGTCGCCTGAAGCGGGTGCCGGGCCTGCTCGCCTGGTTGAAGTCGCACTATCCGGCCGCGGAATCGGTCGGGGAGACGACGATCTTCGAAGTCAAGTCCTAAAGGGTCAGGGCCCGAGGCTGTAGATGTGGGCGGCGTTCTCGCGAAAGAATCGATCCCGGACCGCGCCCGATGCGCCGATGAGGAGCGCATCGAGGGCTTCCAGCCAGCGCTCGTAGCCGCCGGCCAGGTCGCACACCGGCCAGTCCGACCCGAACAGCAGACGGTCCCAGCCGAAGCACTCGACCGCATGCTCGAAGTACGGCCGCAGGTCGTCGACGGTCCAGGACGCCCGATCCGCCTCGGTCGTCAGGCCGGAGACCTTGCAGACCACGTTCGGGAGTGAGGCCAGGGCCCTGAGATCCGCGCGCCAGGGGTCGAGCTCGCGGTCGCGGATGCCCGGCTTGCCCAGATGGTCGAGGACGAACTGCACCTGCGGGCATCGGCGGACCAGCTCGGTCGCCGCCGGTAGCGAATCGCGAAAAAGGACCAGGTCGAAGGGCCATCCACGCTGGGCCAGACCCTGCACGCCGGAAATGACCTCGGGGCGAGACGGAAAATCGGTCGGGTCGAACTCGAAGGACCGGCGGATCCCCTTGACCCTCCCCTTTCCCACCCTCGTCACCTCGTCCAGGTACGCCGGCAGCTCGGAGCTCTCGACCGGCGCCCAGGCGACGATGCCCGCGACCACGCGGCTCTGCTCGACCGCCCCGAGGTGCCAGCGGAGTTCCTCGATTCCCGGGGCGCCGGCGGTCGCGGTCTCGACGCAGATCGAGCGCCGGATGCCGAGCGGGGTGGCCACCGCCTCGTAATCACGTGCGAGGTACGGACGGTTCAGGACGGGATTGCCGTCGAACAGCGGGTAGCGGAACCGGGTCGGGTCCCACAGGTGATGGTGCGCGTCCAGGATGTCCACGCCGCCCCTAGCGCGACGTGGTGATCTCGAGCTCGGGGTTCTCCATCGCCTCGTCGAGCGGAAACCACGGGCGTTTCGCCCGCGTGAAGGGCAGCGAGCGCATGTCAGGCGGTGTTGGCCCCGGCAGATCGAGGACGAAGAACCCTTTCATCATGGCGCCGTACGCGTTGCGGAAGTTCATCATGTTCTTCGCGCCGACGAACTTCGCGGTCTCGGGCCGCATGCCCACGGTCCGGTACTGCTCGTCGGCCCAGTCATAGGTCGAGTTAGTCTGGATCAGGACCTGGATGCTGCCGACCTCGAGCACGGCGCAGGGGCCCATCGATGCCCAGGTTCCGCCGAAGACGCCGCCCCTGTACTGGAAGCGACCATCGGACAGCCGCCCGACGCGGCCGGTGACCTCGATCGGCGAACCCCAGCGGGGATCCGCCTGGTGGCCGAGCTTGAGGGTCACGGTCGCCCCGGTCCCCGCCGCCGCGCATGCCTGGGCCGCCGCCGGGTCGACCACCATAGCCAGGCACGGCTCGGTGACGCGCGCCTCGAGCAAGCCCTTGACCAGGTCGATGCTGTCGCCGGCCGCCCCGCCCCCGGTCGTGTCGGCGGTGTCGAGCAGGATGACCGGGCCGCCTGCGATCTGGCGCCCACGCCGCACCGCCTCGGCGACACTCACGGTCTCAACCAGGAATTCCCGCCGCCGCGCCCAGTACGCCTCGGCCAGCCGCCGGGCCTCGCGGGTGGCGCGCTCGGGGTCGCCGTCCGTGATCACGACCGTGCTGCAGCCCATCTCCGGGATGTCGATATATGACCCGACGAACTGGATCGAGGTCGACAGCACACCGGGCTCGCGCTCGAGGGCCTTCGTCTGCCGCATCAGCTGGGCATACGGCCCGTCGCCATTGGTCGACGCGTGGAAGGCGGTGAGGATCATGGGCACGCGGACGTGCGCCATCACCGGACGCACCTCCTTCCGGGCGGCCCGGAGCACGAGGGTGGCGGCGCGCCGGCCGGTTTGCGGCGCGTCGGCGTGCGGATAGGTCTCGTAGCCGAGGATCAGGTCGAGGGAGCGAACCATCCGCCGGGTGACGTTGCCGTGCAGGTCGAGCGTCATCGCGACCGGCACGTCGGGACCGACGATCGCGCGCACGGCCTCACCGAGCTCACCCTCCGGGTCGTCCTGACCCTCGGCCACCATCGACCCGTGGCAGGACAGCAGCACGCCGTCCACCGGACTCGCCTCGCGCAGGCGCGCCAGCAGCCGGTCGCGCAGGAAGGCATGCGCCTCCCTCGAGACCAGCGCCGACGAGTTCCACCGGCTGGCGAGCAGCGGGACGGGCTCGGCGCCCGATTCGCGCAACGTCTGCAAAAAGCCGACGACCTCGTTGTTCGTGCCCGCGAGGGAGAGGACCTGCTCGCCTTCGTAGAGGTAGCCGGTCGAGCGCACGGTGTCGAGATCGCAGACGAACGAGGAAAACGTGTCGGACTCGCAGGAGATCTGCCCGACCGCGATCCGCATCGCGCTCATGCCGGACGCCCGGATGGACGGCGCTCCTCGTATGGCGGGGCGACGGCGTAGTGCTCCGGTCCGAAGATCAGGTCGGAGTAGTTGCCGTCCAGCATGAGCTGGCCGGGCGGCACGCGGAGCCGGTTGAGCGTCTGCGGGTTCAGCTCCACGCCGAGGCCGGGAGCCCGAGACAGCAGGAGCTTCCCATCCTCTATATGCAGCGGCTCGACCAGCAGCTGCTCGATCGAGGGATTGCCGGTCTGATCGACTTCGACCGTCACCCCGTGCGGCAGGGCGGCCACCACGTGCGCATTCGCGGTCAGCGCCACGGCGTCGCTCCAGGTGTGCGGGGCGATCCGGACCCCGAGCGGCCGGGCCATCTCGGCGATCCGCAGGCTTTCGGAGATCCCGCCGGTCCGGCACGCATCCGGCTGCGCGATCCCGACCGCCCCCGCCCGGAGCAGCTCGCGAAACCCCTGGACGCCGAACTCGTTCTCGCCCGCCGCGAGGGGGACGGTCAGCTTGGGCTGGAGTGCCACGTAGCTGTCCAGGTCCTCCGGCGGAAACGGCTCCTCGAACCAGAAGACCCGGTTGGCCTCGAGGACCTTGCCCATCCGCTCGGCGACCGCCATCGTGTACCGGTGGGAGCCGTCGACCAGGACGTCGCCGTCCGCACCGACGCCGCGGCGCGCGGCCTCCACCGCGGCGACGTCGTACGCCTCGGAGCGCCCGAGGCGCATCTTCACGCGGCGAAAGCCGTTCGCGCGATGGCGCGTGGCTTCCTCTTCGATCGCGCGCACGTCGTCCTGCCAGAAGAGGCCGCTGGCGTAGGCGGGGGCGAAGGCGCGCTCGGCGCCGAGCAGCTCGTAGATCGGCTTGCCGGCCGCCTTGCCGCGCAGGTCCCAGAACGCGATGTCGAGGCCGCCGAGCGCCGTGATCGCCGCGCCCTTGCGCCCGTACCAGAGGGTGAGGCCGTACATCTTCTTCCAGAGCGCCTCGACCTCGGTCGGGTCGGCGCCCAGCAGGTGCGGCGCCAGGTGACGCTCGATGATGAGGCGGACGAGGTCCGGGTGGCTGTAGGCGGCGCCGAGACCGACATGGGGCGAATCGGTGTGGACCTGGATGACGGTCGTCACCCGGCTGGTCACCAGCCCTCCCGCGTAACGGAATCCGCGGCCGTCCGGGTAGTCGAAGCGCAGGGTGTGGACGTCAATACCTTCGATGTGCATCTCAGCCGCCTTCCCGCACGGCGCGGCTAGAAGACATTGGTCAGGCGCTCGATCATGTGCCGGGTGGTCTCGACGTGTTGCCGGACCAGCGTGGAGACCGCGATCGCGTCGCGCCGCAGCAGCGCCGCCGCGATCTCCCGATGGTCCCGCATCGCGACCGCGCCGTAGGTGCGCTCTCGCACCACGATCAGCCGGTAACGGTCGGTGCGATCCCAGAGCTGGTCGAGCAGCTGGGTGAGCACGAGGTTGCCGCACGCGGAGTAGACTGCGCGATGGAAGCGCCGGTTCGCCAGCAGCCGGCCCCGCGGCGAGCGGTCGGGGCGCTCCGCCGCCAGCCGCGCGATCTCCTTCAGCTGCGCATCGGTCGCCTGCGCGGCAGCCAGCCCAGCGGCCACCGGGTCGAGGGTGGTGCGTACGGCGTAAAGCTCGGTCAGCTCCTTCAGGGTCAGTGGCGCGATCGCCATGGTGCTGTGGGCCTTGAGCCGGACCAGGCCTTCGACCTCGAGGCGCCGGAGCGCCTCGCGCAACGGGGTGATCGACAGGCCGAGCCCGGCCGCGAGCACTTCCTGGTTGAGGACCGAACCCGGCTCGAGCGTCCCGTCCAGGATGCGAGTGCGCAACTCGTCGTAGACCGCCTCGGCCTTGGTCGCGACGCGAAGCGGAGGCGTGGGCGCCGGGTCGGGCAGCGGATGCGCTTTCACGCCAGCGACTCCGCGCCGCCGTCGACGGCCAGGCGCGCCCCCGTCACGTAGGCGGGCGATTCCAGGGCCAGGTAGCGGACGACCTGGGCAACCTCGTCGGGGGTGCCGGTGCGCCCCAACGGGACGCGTTCTCTGACCCATCGATCGAGGAGCTCACGCTGGTCGCCGAGGAAGGGCGTGTCGATCACGCCGGGCGCGACCACGTTGACCCGGATCCTTCGCGGCGCGAGGTCGGCCGCCAGCGAGCGAGCGAGATGCTCCAGGCCCGCCTTGCTGCCGCCGTACACCGACCGGTTGGGGAGCGCGCGCGAGGCCGAGACCGATCCGATCACGACGATGCCGGCGCCATCCGTCCAGCGCAGGTCGAGCAGGCTGCGGATGAGCAGAGTCGGCCCGACCAGGTTGGCCAGCAGCGTCCGTTCGATGTCCTTCGGATCGAGCTCCGGCATCGGACCGCGGAGCGGCACGCCGGACGCCAGCACCAGCCACGCGATCTCACCGCCGGCATCCGCCGTTGCCTTCACGATGCTGGCGCGCCCCGCCTCCTCCGCGATGTCGGCCACCACCACGCCCGTGCGGGAACGCAGGTGGCCGGCGTGCTGCTCGAGCTGCTCGCGCCGCCGCCCGTTGAGGAGGATTAGGTCGGCGGAGCCGTCGAGCGCCCGCGCGCAGGCCGAACCGATCCCGCCGGTCGCTCCGATCACGATGCCGACCGTCATGCCGCGACCTCCGCCGGAAGGATGCGACGGACGAAGCGCGCCGGCCCGTCGACGGCAATCGCCTGGACGAAGGCGGGGCCGCGAGCCGAGCTGAGGTCCAGCAGGGCGCGCGCCGAGAACTCGAATGGATTCCCGACCTGCGCCTGCCCCGCGTCCGAGGTGAGATAGAGCGGGTAGCCGCGCTCCATGAAGGCGGCGCACCGGGCGGCGAGGTCCTGGGCGGGGCGGCCCGGCTCCGGGAACGTCGCGGTGTAGAGGTCGAACTCGAAGGTGCAGCCGAGGCCGGCGAGCTCATCCGCATCGCTATCGGACAGATAGAGGCTGTGGGTGACGGTGCAGCCCAGCGCCCGGTTGGAGGCCGCGATTTCCGCAAAGCCGAGCCGTCCGTGCTGGTCCAGGTGCGAGGTGGCCAGCGCGACCTGACGGGTCGTCGCCGCGAGGTACTCGCGCAGGCGCGACCACCAGGACGGAAGCGGAAGCTCCCAGCCAGGCGAGCCGGCGGCGTCGCGTGACGGGCCCCAGATCCAGCGCGCGCCCTGCTCGATCGCCTCGATCACGCTCTCGCAGGTCGCCCAGGGATTGAGCGACACCGAGGGAATGGCGAACGGCGGCCCCGCGGGCAGCGCATGGCAGCGGGTCACCGTGTGCTCCTCGTGCGACTTCCACACGAAGCCGCGCACGCCGGCGTCGCGGGCAGCCTCCCAGATCCGCAAGCCGTCGCCCCAGCGGGGCACGGCTGAGGGCCCGGGGTGGAGGTGGAGGTCCCAGCTGAGGGCGGCCATCGTCAGTCCATCAACAAGCCGCCGTTCACGTCCACGATCTCGCCCGTCAGGTAGCTGGCGTCGGGCGAGAGCAGGAAGGCGACGACGCTCGCGACTTCCTCCGGTTTTCCGATCCGACGCAGCGGCAGCTGGGGGCCACGCTCCCGGACTGCGGGCACGCCATCGAGGAAAGCGGTGTCGATGATGCCGGGCGCGACGGCGTTAACGCGAATGCCCTCGGGACTGAACTCGGCGGCCAGCGTCTTGGTCAGGCAGAGGACGGCGGCCTTGGCCGCGGAGTAGGGCGCGCCGATCACCAGTCCGCCCGACTTGGCGGCCTGGGAGGTGAAGTTGACGATTCCGCGGGTGGGGTGAGTCGATGCACGCAGCAGCGGGATCGCGGCCCGGCAGGCGCGGACGGTGCCCATCAGGTTGACCTCGAGATGGCGCACCCAGAACTCGTCGGAGGCCTCGAGGAACTTCGACGGGCGTCCCATCCCGGCCGCATTGACCAGGGCGTCGACGCCACCGTGCTCGCGGTGAGCCTGATCGAAGAGCCGGCTGACGTCCGCAGACACGGTCACATCGCAGGGGACGACGCCCGGCCCCGCCTGGATGTCGCCGACGACGACCTGCCATCCGTCCGCTCGCAGTCGATCGGCGCAGGCGCGGCCGATGCCCTGGGCACCTCCCGTAACGACGGCAACTGGCATCTTTGTCACCCCCCTCCCTGACCCTCCGCCCTTGAGGGGGGAGGCAGATTGACGCTGTGAGATCGCTGAAAGGCTTCGATCGAGCGGCGGATGGTCTGCTCGCGGAGCGCCTGCGCGGAGCGCCGGCTGTACCAGCCGATGTGCGGCGTGATCAGGACGCGGGGATCGCCGGCGAAG
>DASQGL010000117.1:0-29836 GCA_035632635.1 Candidatus Limnocylindrales bacterium | reverse complement strand
CGACGAGGCGCTCATGGAGACCTTCCCGGCCAGTGACCCGATCGCCGTTGGTCACGTGGACGCGCCACCCGCTCGGCGCCCAAATGTCCAGCGGGTCGGCGAGCCGGTGAAGTCCGATTCCATCAGGCCAAACGCCCAGATAGGCTGAACTCGAAAGCAGGCATTCGACGGCCGGCTGAAGAACTCGAGCGGGTAATCGGTCTCGTATTTCGCGCCGCCAGGTTGCGCGCTTTGCGAGATGCCCGGCTGGAGCTGAACCAGCCCGGTGCCCTGGTCGGCTTCCAGCAGCCCGTACCCGGCATGTGCGGACGGCTCGCAACCGGTTCGCTCACGCTAGTCTGAGCATAGATGTCAGCCTCGCTTCGTCTCTTTCGGGTGATCGTCGAGGTGTCCGATCTCGCCCGCACGGCACACTGGTATGAAAGCCTGCTGGGCGTCCCAGGTCGGCCCGTCGGTGGCGAACGCGTGTACTTCGATTGCGGGGGAACCATCCTGGCTGTCCATGACCATGGGGGCCATCCCCGCCCGGTCCCCCAGGACCTGTACTTCGCCGTCCCCGACCTCGAGGCGGTCTACGCGCGGGCGCAGGATCTGAAGAGCCTCTCGACCGGGACGGTGCACGGCGAGCCTGCCGGCGAGATCGTTCGGCGGCCCTGGGGCGAACGATCCTTCTACGCCGTCGACCCCTTCGGCAACGGCCTGTGCTTCGTCGACTCGGGCACGCTCTTCACCGGCTGAGGCGGGACGTGACCTGCCCGGGCCTGGAATAACGCTCACCGCCGCGACGTTGTAGGAGAGCGGATGGGCATCATTCCCGACCGCGTCCGTGAACAGCTCCAGGCCCGGTTCGAGGGCGCGCTCACCGGTCCGGTGCATCTCACTCTCTACGTAAAGCCCGGCTCGTCCCGGCTGATCCTGCCCGCGGGCGTCGGCTGCGCCACCTGTGAAGACGCGCGCGAGATCGCGGAGGCGCTGCGCGACGCGGCACCGGAGAAGGTCACCCTAGAGACCATCGATGTAACGCGAGACGTCGACAAGGCCTCGATGGTCTCCGATGTCCCGACCATCGTCGTGTCCTCTTCGGCGGACGAAGGCCGGGTCCGGTTCCAGGGCCTGCCGGCCGGCACCGAATTCCCGGCCCTGATCGAGGCGGTCGAGCGCGTCTCCCGCAAGGACCCCGGCCTCAGTGAGGTCAGCCTGTCCCAGCTGACCCGGCTCACCGAGCCGACCGAGGTCTTGGTCTTCGGCACCCCCACCTGACCGTACTGCCCCCGGGCCGTGAGCCTGGCCAACCGCATGGCGATCGCCTCGCCGCAGGTGACGGCGATCTGCGTCGAAGCCAACGAATTCCCGCGGCTGTCGGCCCAGTTCGGTGTCCGGAGCGTTCCGCGGACCGTGGTCAATCGGTCCGGGTCGTTCGTCGGCGCCTTGCCCGAGCCGGCGTTCGTCGCGACGACGCTGAAGCTCGCGGGCGTGCCGCTGGATGAGCAGGGCGCCGAGGGCTCGGGCGACAAAAGCGAACTCCCCGGTTGAGGCTGACCTGGACGAAACCGGCGCCAGTCACGTTTCAACCCGGGCCGGCCCGTTGCCTGCCTGGTCGCGGAACGTCCCGCCCTCAGCCGGTCGATTCGGCTTTCTGGGCCAGGCCCTGCAGGACGGAACCGAACGTCTTGAGGATGGTGCCGCCCATCATGGGCCCCACGACTGGTCCCAGGAGGCCACGCGCCTCGAATGCTTGAGAGATCCGACTGCCAGAGGGCGTGGGCGTGATCGTGGCGCGGATCGCCATCCTCGTGCCGGGCATCGCCGCACTCTCCAGTTCGAACAGCCGCCCGTCCTCGAACTGGGTGACCACGACGTCGTGCTTGCCCCCGGATCTCGTGTTGATCATTCCGGTGGTGCCCACCCTCAGCGGCCCGTTGAGCCGCGATTCCTTCATGTCCGGGTTCCAACCGGGCCAGGCGCTGACGTCGGACCAGATCGCCCAGACGCGCGCGGGCGGCGCCTTGGTCTCGAGCGATGCCTCTCGATACGCCATTTGCCCCTCCGCTCCTTTGGTCCCCGGTCCGCCACGGACCCCCGGTCCAGGCCATGGTACGGCATCGTAGGATCCGTGCGAGGATAGGGCGCGTGGATGCGTCACCGAATGGCTCCGCACAGATCCATATCCTCTTCACCGGCTACGTGAGGAGCGCCGGCGACTCGGAGGCCGTGGCCTCGACCGTCGCCTTCATCCGCGACGCTGACGTCCTGGCGGTCATCGACCCTGGCATGGTGCCCACGCAGCGATCCATCCTCGATCCGCTGCACGACGCCGGCTCCGATCCGGAGATGGTGACCGACGTCATCCTGTCTCACCACCACCCCGACCACACCATGAACGCGGGGCTCTTTCCGAAGGCGCGCGTCCACGACGTCTGGGCGATCTATCAGGGCGACCGCTGGCGGAGCCGGCCCGCCGAGGGCTTCGCGCTGTCCCCGTCGATTCGCCTGATCCAGACGCCGGGACATACGGCAGCGGACATCACGACGCTGGTCTCGACCCCGGATGGCATCACCGCGTTCACCCACCTGTGGTGGTCGGCGGATGGACCGGAGGAGGATCCGCTGGCGACCGATCCGGCGGCACTTCAGGCTGGTCGCCGGCGGGTGCTGTCGGTCGCCACGCTGATCGTCCCCGCGCACGGCGCCCCGTTTCGACCGTGACCGGCGGAGGGTCGGGCTGCGACCACGCCCGCGACCGTGTCGCCGAATGTGACCCCGAGGAGAAGCCATGCCAGGATCCAGACCGAGGCCGAGATGGCCGTGCTCAGCCAGAACGTCCGGTAGCCGACCCCCAGCGTGCCGCAGGTGACCGCCATCGCCCAACGCAGGCCCGGTACGCCGCGCGCGACCGCGATCGCGAGCGGGCCCCAGCGCCGGAACCATCGCTGGGCCCGATCCAGCCGCGCGGGCGTCAGCTGCAGACCACGACGGCCGTCAAGCCGATCCACGTCCCGAGCAGGGCGAGTGGATTGGCAATCATCCGGTGGGCGAGATAGGTGATCGTGACCTCCGACGGAAGCGGCATGGGCACGCCCGATTCCTCGAGATAGATTCCGGCCAGCATCGCCAGCAGGGTGAGCCTGC
Organism: Candidatus Limnocylindrales bacterium; assembly: GCA_035632635.1. GTDB lineage: Bacteria > Chloroflexota > Dormibacteria > CF-121 > CF-121 > CF-120. The sequence continues at coordinate 26,707 of DASQGL010000117.1, read as the reverse complement.
CCATGGCGCCACCGCAGGCAGGGCGGGTGTCAGAACAATGTCAGGTCGGCGGCTCGCGAAACCGATAGCCCACCCCCCAGACGGCCTCGATCTGCTGTCCAAATTCGCCGAGTTTCCGCCGCAGCCGCACCATCTGCGTGTCGACCGCTCGATCGAGTCCGTCGTAGTCGCCGCCCCAGACCGTGTCCAGGAGGTACTCGCGGGTAAAGGTCCGGCCCGGGTGACGAACGAGGAGGGCCAGGACAGCCAGCTCTCGCCGCGTCAGTTGCAGCTCCTGCCCGTCGAGCGTGGCCGTGAAAGCCGCCTCGTCGAGCCGCAACCGACCACTTGTCAGGACCTCCGGCAACGCCGCCTCCACCGCGGCGGTATCGAGCGCCACCCTTCGTAGCATCGCCCGCACGCGCGCCAGCAATTCCGCGATCGAGAACGGCTTCACCACGTAGTCGTCGGCGCCCGCCTCCAGTCCGTTCACGCGGTCCGATTCCGCGTCGCGCGCCGTGAGCATGATGATCGGCATCAGGTGGCTGCGCCGGATCTCCCGGCAAACCGACAATCCATCGAGGCCCGGCAGCATCCAATCGAGGACGAGCAGGTCCGGGGAGGACTTCCGCACGGCCTCGATCGCCTCGGCCCCGTTGAAGGCCTGCTGCACGATGTGTCCATCGCGCTCGAGATGCGATCGGATGAGGCTCGATAGCCCGCGTTCGTCTTCGATCACGAGGACGCTCGCCACGTCACCCACCGGGGCGCTTCAGCCGGACCAAGAACGTGCTCCCCACGTCCAGCTCCGACGTCGCCGTGATCGTGCCGCCCATGGCCTCGACCAGATCGCGCGCGATCGACAGGCCAAGCCCGAAGCCACCGGTGTCCCGGGACCGCGCGCTGTCGGTCCGGAAGAAGCGGTCGAAGACGTGCGGCAGCTCGGCGGCGGCGATCCCGCTGCCCGTATCCGACACGGCGACGAACACATGGGTGGCATCATCGGCGCCGGCCTGCAGGCGAACCGCGCCACCCGCGGGGGTATGGTTGATTGCGTTCCGAACCAGGTTCGTCAGCACCTGGGTCAGCCGGTCCGGGTCGGCCAGTCCGACCACCCCTGGTTCGGCGTCGGCGTCGACGAGCGTGACCTGCCGTTCATGTTTGGCCAGCGGCGCGAGGGTGAGGGCGACACGGTGCGCGATCGGTCCGATATCGACCGGACGGACGGACATGGGCAGCGCTGACGCGTCGGCGCGGGCCAGATCGAGCAGCTCGCCCACCAGCGCGCCGAGCCGCCGTGTTTCGGCCGCGGCCACCCCCAGGTATTGCTGCGGGTCGATGTTGGCGGGGCGCTCCGCCTCCGGCATGAGCAGCGAGTCGAGATGTCCCTGGATGCTGGCGATCGGGGTTCGGAGCTCATGGGAGACGTTCAGGATCAGCTCGCGGCGCTTACGGTCGGCGGCTTCGGCCCGGCGCTGCGCCTCCCAGACGATGCGCTCGTCCTGGCTCGGTCCCAGCATCGCAGCCGCGACCCGCTCCCACAGACGGGCGAGAAGGATCGCGCCGTGCACGACGGCAATCACGATCGCAACGCCGAGTGCGGCGCCGATGAGACTGCTGAACAGGCCGGCAATCGATCTGTCCGGGAGCGCGGTCCGCGCCAGGCCCAGGATGCCCAGGATCGCCGGCCCCAGAACCGGAATGGCCAGGGCATAGACGAAGAGCCCGAGGGGCAGCTTGAGCATGAGGTAGGCAAGCGCCTTCCAGGTCTCGGCCCGCCCGAGGTGGGCTCGAATCCGCGCCCAGGGCGATCCGGACGGAAGGGCCGCCAGCGGCGGCAGTTCCATGCCGAGCAGGGCGATCGCGAGCTCCCGCTCGAGCATGGAGAACCCCCGGGCGGCAATCAGGCCGCCGATCAGAATCAGGATTCCGATGCCGATCGGGGCGGTGATGGCTCCGATCGCCGCGCAGAGGAAGAGGACGGCGAAATAGATGATCGCGAGCGGCAGGGAGAGGAAGTGATAGAGAAGGATGAGGTAGGTCCGCCCGCGCGCGAAGACCCGGAGCGCCTCGACGGCGAACGGCCTCAGGCTGGCCTCGAAGCTCACCACCGTGATTGTGCGGCATGCCTGTGTCCAAATTGTGGCGGCCGCGCGTTGCCTCCAGGATGACCGAAGGAAAGTGTTTACAGGCGGGCGCTCTCCAGCGCGCGCTGGCACGCACAGGCGGGGTGCTCGGGGATGGTCGGGATGAGGCGCGAGAGGAGATCTCGGAGCTTGCTGATATTGCCGGCGAGCACGCGCATCACGTCATGGGCCTGCACGGGCCCGGTCGAAGAGCCCTCCAGGCCGGCGTCGTAATCGGTGACGAGGGAAAGATTCAGGTAGCACATTTCCAGCTCGCGAGCCAGGATGACCTCCGGGTACTGGGTCATGCCGACGATGTGCCAGCCCATTCCCCCATACCACCGGCTCTCCGCTCGCGTGGAGAATCGCGGGCCCTGGACCACCACGACGGTCCCCGCGGGGCGATGGGGCAATGATTGCTCGGCCGCAGCCCGGGTCGCCAGCGCCCGCAATTCGGGGCAATAGGGGTCGGCCGCGCTCACGTGAACCACGTCGGATCCCGTGTAGTAGGTGTCCTGCCTGCTCCTCGTCCGGTCGACGAACTGATCACAGATGACCAGCTCTCCAGGGTGGAGATCGGGCTGCAGGCTCCCCACCGCGGACGGTCCGATGATGCGGCGGACGCCGAGCTGGCGCATGGCCCAGACGTTGGCGCGGTAATTGACGAACGGCGCCGAAATGCGGTGTCCCTCTCCATGCCGCGCCATGAACGCGACCTGCCGCCCTCCGACCATCCCCAGCGCAATCGGGCCGCTGGGCGCTCCATAGGGCGTCTCGAGGGTGAGGTGCTCGGCCCCCTCGAGCCACTCGTAGAAGCCCGATCCGCCGAAGACGCCGATCTCCGCCCGCCGGTTCACCGATCCGAGCATATCCCTTAGTTCTTCCTTAGGTATTCCTCACTTCGGCCTCATGCCGCTAGGCTTCAATCAAGAAACCGTCACGCGGAAGGAGGACCGGATGCTCAACCGACCACAGATCGCCCCGTCCCAGTCAAACCGAAATCCCACCGAAACCGCGCGCGACCTTGCGGCGCGCGTCCCGGCTCCGATCGAGCAGATCCTCTTCGAAGTCAAGCGTTTGATCGTGGGACAGGACCGTCTCCTCGAACGGCTTCTGATCGCCCTGCTGTCCGGCGGCCACGTCCTGCTGGAAGGCGTGCCGGGCCTTGCCAAGACGGTCACGGTGAAGGCGTTCGCGCACGCGATCGGCGGAGTCAGCGGGCGGATCCAGTTCACCCCCGACCTCGTGCCCGCCGACCTGATCGGTACCCGGATCTACAACCCCGGCAGAGGCGACTTCACCACGGAACTCGGGCCGGTCTTCTGCAACCTGCTGCTCGCGGATGAGATCAACCGCGCCCCCGCCAAGGTGCAGTCGGCATTGCTGGAGGCGATGCAGGAGCGCCAGGTCACGATCGGCAAAGACACGCACGCGCTGCCCGATCCCTTCGTGGTTCTGGCGACCGAGAACCCGATCGAGACTGACGGCACCTATCCCCTGCCCGAGGCCCAGCTCGACCGATTCATGCTCAAGGTGCTGGTCGACTACCCGTCCTTCCAGGACGAGGTCGTGGTCGTCGAGCGCATCACCGGCCCCGAGATCGAGATTCATCGGGTGATCACGCTCGAGCAGCTCAAGGAGATGCAGAAGGCGGTCGCCGAAGTCTACGTCGACCCGGCCGTCCGTCACTATGCCACCACCCTGGCCTATGCAAGCCGGCCCATGAGGGTCAAGGGACTCGAAGACCTTGCGCCATCGATCGCCTACGGCGCCAGCCCACGTGCATCCATCAACATGGTCGCGGCCGGGCGGGCGCTCGCCTTCATGCGCGGACGCTCGTATGTCCTCCCACATGACATCAGCGACGTCGCCCCGGAGGTCATCCGCCACCGGTTGGTCCTGACCTACGAGGGCATCGCAGCGGGCGTCACGGCCGAGAAGGTCGTCCAGCGCGTGCTCGAGCGATTCCCCCCGCCGCGGATCGACCTTGGAGACCGGGTTGCCTCCTGACGCGACCCCGCCAGTGCCGGTCGACGAGCTGCTGCGCCGCTCGCGGTGGCCGGTGCTGCGCCGGCTGGGGCTTCATCCAGGCGGCGACGAACGATCCCGCCTGCGCGGCTCGGGCATCGAGTACAGCGACGTGCGCGAATACCAGGCGGGCGACGACCCCCGCACGATCGAGTGGAACATCACGGCCCGCTCTGACCGGCCATACGTTCGTGAGTCGATGCCCGACCGTGGCATCGACGCCTGGCTCGTCATCGACGTGACGCGCTCGCTCGATTGGGGTACGGCCCGGTGCCTCAAGCGGCAGCTCGCTCTCGAGCTCGCGGTGGTCGCGGGTCAGCTCCTGATCGGAAGGGGCAACCGGGTCGGCGCCCTCCTCTTCGACGAGCGGGTTCGCACGATCATTCGCCCGGCGGCCGGACGTACGGCGCTGATGCAGCTGGTCGCCCGGGTCGAGCGGGCCTCCCAGGCCGCGGAGGCTGGCCCGACGGACCTGGGGCGCGCCCTGGCCGACGCGGGCCGCATGATCCGCCGCCCGGCGCTGCTGATCGTGATGAGCGATTTCCTGGCACCCGAGGGGTGGCAGCGGCCGCTGCGGCTGCTTTCCTTCCGCCACGAGCTGATCGTGGCCTGGATCAGCGATCCACGCGAGCGTGAGATCCCCGACGTCGGCGTGGTCACGTTCGAGGACCCGGAGAGCGGACGCCAACTCGTGGTCGACACGGCCAATGCCAGGCTGCGCGAGCGTTTTCAGGCGGCCGCGGCGCAGCAGCGCGAGGCGGTGCGCCAGGACCTCCTCCGGGCCCGCGCGGCCATCATCGAGCTGACCACCGAGGCGGACCTGCTGCCGCAGATGCTCGCCTTCATGAAGCGCCGCGAGATGGAAACCCACACCCTCCCGGTCGAGCGGCTGGCGCCCAGCCCTCCCGCCCCCGTGACGGCGGCGAGGCCATAGGTCGATGAGCTTCCAATCCCCGCTCCTGCTCATCGGCCTCCTGGCCGTGCCGCTGCTGATCGGCTTCTACCTCTATAACCAGCGGCGCCGGCACCAGTACACGGTCCGCTTCACGAACCTTGCGCTGCTGAACCAGGTGGTCGGCAAGGGGCCGGGGTTCCGCCGTCACGTGCCGGCCATCCTCTTCGTGGTGGCGCTGACCGGCCTCCTGGTCTCCCTCGCGAAGCCGCAGGCGACCCTGCGGGTGCCCAAGGAGAAGGCCAGCGTCGTCCTCGCCATCGACGTCTCAGGCTCGATGGCGGCCACGGACGTGCAGCCCACCCGGATCGACGCCGCGATTTCGGCGGCCAGGACCCTCGTCGATGACCTGCCGGGACAGGACTCGATCGGCGTGATCAGCTTCAACTCGCAGGCGACGGTGGTCGCCCCGCTCACGACCGATCATGGCTCGGTCAAAGATGCCCTCGGCCAGCTTCAGCCTGGGGGCGGCACGGCAATCGGCGATGCGATTCAGGCGTCGTTGTCGTTGCTCGGGCCGGTGGTGGACCAGAGCGGGAAGGCCCCGAAGAAGCCGCCGGCCATCATCGTGTTGCTCACGGATGGCAGCTCGAATCGCGGCATCGATCCCCTGACGGCGGCGGCCCAGGCCCAGCTGACCGGCGTCCCGGTCGAGACGATCGGCATCGGCGCGCGCAACCAGACCACCCAGGTGTTCGGGCAAACGGTTGACGGCGTCGACGAGCAGGCGCTTCAGGCGATCGCCTCGGCAACCGGCGGTCACTACTTCTACGCCGCCGACCAGGGCCAGCTGCACCAGATCTACGACACCCTTGGCTCGCGGATCGGCTTCACGCTGACGAAGGTCGACCTGACGATCCCGGTGATGGCCACCGCGACCTTCCTGCTCGTGATCGGGGGCCTGTTCAGCCTCCGCTGGTTCCGCCTGCTTCCCTGACCGGTCGACCGCCGCGGGCCAGCTCGCACAAGCGTCATTTCGTTACTTGCCCGGCGCGCTTCCTTCCGGTAGCGTGGATGGCGATGGAGCAGCGGGGGGCGCCCGAACCGCCGTATCCCGCTGCGCCGGCGCGCGAGCCCCGGCCCGAATTCGAGGTCGTCCCCCGGCCGCGCACCACCCCCGCCACCGGCGGGCTGACCGTCGAGGGTCTGGTCAAGCGCTTCGATCGGGTGACCGCGGTCGACGGCCTCTCGATGGCGGTGCGCCCCGGCGAGATCCTGGCGCTCCTCGGGCCGAATGGCGCCGGCAAGACGACCACGCTGCTTTGCCTCGCCGGGCTCCTCAGGCCGGACGCCGGCGCGATCGCCTGGGATGGGCGGCGCCTCGGTGTCGAGCGCACCCGCCAGATGGCGCTCATCCCGGAGACGCCCGAGGTCTACGAGATGCTCACCGTCTGGGAGCACATGGTGTTCGTCGCCCGCAGCTGCAAGGTGGACGCCGGCTGGCCCGAGCGCGCCGAGCGTTTGATCGAGCGGCTCGAGCTGGCGCCGAAGCGCGACACCCTCGGCGACGGCCTCTCCAAGGGCATGCGCCAGAAGCTGCTGATCGCCTGCGCGGTGCTGGCGGGCACGCCCGTGCTCTTGCTCGATGAGCCGATGATCGGTCTCGACCCGAAAGGCCAGCGCGAACTGCGCGACATCCTGGTCGAGGTCCGTCAGCAGGGCGGCGCCATCGTGGTTTCGACGCATCTGCTCGAGTACATCGACACCCTCTGCGATCGGGTCGTCATCCTCAAAGCGGGCCGTGCGGTCCTGAGCGGCGGCCTCGACGAGATCCGCCACCAGCGCGGCGACCGCAACCTCGAGGACATCTTCCTCGAGGTCACCCGGTGATCGCCGCCGGGCGGACGATCGCTCCAGGCGAGGCGTTCCGCACCCTGCTCTATCTCGACTCGCACATCCTGGTCAATCGGATCAGGACGGTGCTGCGCAATCCCGTCCGGCTCATTCTCTGGCTCGCATTTGCGGCGGTCATGCTCTCGACAATCAGCGGTCGAATGATGATCAACGAGGCCATCCGCTCGCGTCCCCAGCCCACCCCCGGCCCCTTCTTTTTCGATGGCGCGGCCGTGCTGCACGTGGCCAGCACGTTTCTCCCGGGAATCACCCTGATCGTTCTCGGCCTGTTCACCGTCATCGCCTGCCGGCAGCCCCTGGGGTCCTTCCGCTCGGCGGCGGACGCCCGCTTTTTGTGCGGTTCTGCGCTTCCGCCGCGCGTCGTCGTGCTCTGGCTCACGATCAGGGTCATCCTGTCGTTGAGCTGGCGCCTTCCATTGACGCTGGCCTTCTTCCTGCTCGTCCTGCCCACAAGCCTGGGCGTATCCGGCTCAACCGGGCTCATCGCCCTGCTCGGGTTGAGCCTGCTCGGCGGCATGGTCGTCGGCATGAGCCTGCCGATCTTCATTGCGCGCCAGCGACGCCTGGGACCGAACCCGGCGATCGCCGGGTGGGTGCTGGCTGCCATCGGCATCGCGGCGACCGCGGTGGCGTTCGTGGGCCTTTCTCCCGGGTCACCTATCCTGCCCTCGTCGATGCAGGCGATCGCCGGTTCTCTCCCACCCGGCAGCTGGCTGGTGGGCGCATTCGAAGGCAATGCGCTGGCGCCGGCGGGACTCGCAGTGCTGGCGGCGGCGGCGGTCGCGCTCACCGCGCTCATCGGCGGCGACGTCTATCCTGAGCTCTGGCAGGCGTCGGCCCGGGTCATCGTGCTTCGGCGCGCGATGCGCCGGCGGGGCGTCTTCATGACGTCAGGTGACCGGCGGCGCCTGCTGACCGAGGCGGGCGTACCCGGTGCGACAGGCAACGGGCGCACGCCGGTTGTGTCGAGCCGCGGACGCCTGGTGCCGCCGGGGGCATGGACGGTGCTCTGGAAGGAGTGGCTCGCCACCCGCCGGATGGCCGGCGGCCTGCGCATGCCCGTCACCGGTCTGGTGCTGGCGATCTTGCTCGGCGTCGCGGTCGGCCTGCTCAGCCGCAATTCGCGCGACGTCGCATTCGCATTGCTGGCCCCGATGGGGTACCTGCTGGTGCTGGCCAGCTTCTTTACCGCATTCCACCTGAGCGCTGACTTTCGGAAGCCGATCTGGTGGCTCTCCGCCTCTTCGCTCCGTTTCAGGCTCAGCGTGCTGTTGGTGGCGCGGAGCCTGAGAGTCGCGATCCCGATCGTGGCAGGGCTGCTGGCCGCGACCGTGGTCAGCGGCAGCCCGACGTTCGTTCTCGTGGGCGGGCCGATCGCGTTCGCGGTGATCTGGGCGCTCAATGCCATGGGTCTGGCCACCTACGCGTTGATCCCGGGCTCGGCCGACATGCGGGGACCGGGCGGCTGCCTGAGAGGGGTGGCCGTGCTGATGATGCTGATCCCGATCGCCTTCGCCTCCGTAGCGGGCGGGATCGTGACCGAGAGCGGGTCCGGCAGCCTCGCGGCGGCGGTTGGGACCGCGCTCGGCGAGGGCTGGCTCCTCATCCTCTTGGCAGCGTCGCAGCTCGACGGGAATGGGTTCGCGTTCGCCCAGGCCGAGCGGCGCTAGGGCAGGACCACCGCCTGCGAACGGCCTAGGTTCGGAGCAGCTGCGACCAGCGCTCCTCGACGTGCGAGATCTTCCAGTAGGCGAGCGCCACCACCCACACTAGGACGAAGAGCGTGACCACGCCGAAACCGATCCGGTTCAGATCGAAGCTGGCGATGAAATCCCAGAAACCGCCGGTCCATCCAAGTTGTCGGGCGATCACCTGAAGCAATTCGATCGTGCCGATGAACAGGGCGACCCCGACCGAAAGTCCGGTGATGGTCAGGTTGTAGAAGACCTTGCGGACCGGGTTCGAGAAGGCCCAGTGGTACGCCTTAGCCATGAAGGCGCCGTCCGCCGTATCCATCAGCGACATCCCGGCCGCGAACAGGATGGGCAGAGGCAGAATCGACCAGATCGGCAACCCTTTGGCGGCGAAGCCGCCCGCCAGGGCGAGGAACCCAACCTCGGTCGCGGTATCGAACCCCAGGCCGAACATCACGCCCATCGGGTACATGTGCCAGCTGCGGGTGATCAGGCGGAACATGGGACGGACCACACGAAAGATGATTCCGCCGGCGACCAGCTCCTCATCCAGGTTCCTGACGTCGTAGGCGCCCTGGCGCATCCTTTGAAAGACCCGGATGATCTGGATCAGCACGATCAGGTTGATGATGCCGATGATGTAGAGGAAGATGCCCGACACCGACGTCCCGATCACGCTGCCCACGCTCTTGAAATTCGCGATGTGCTGGCTGATGAACTGGGCGGCGAATCCCAGGGCAAGGGCGAGCGCGAAGACGACCGTCGAGTGGCCCAGCGAGAAGAAGAACCCCACCCCCATCGGCTTCTGCCCCTGCTGCATCAGCTTGCGAGTGGTGTTGTCGATGGCGGCGATATGGTCGGCATCGAAGGCGTGCCGGAGTCCGAGGGTGTAGGCGAGAATTCCGGCGCCCGCCAGCGCCGGGTAGCGCGGACCGACCAGCAGCAGCAAGCCTCCCCACCCCAGGACGTGCAGGAGCCCCACCGCGCCGAACACGGCGACGAGCCGCCGGGTGACCGTAGACTCGGGCGCGGGAGTCCGAAGTCGACGGCTGACGATTGGCACCGTGTTTTCCATTGCACCTCCCGCCCCGGCTGGCACGCGCGGCGATCCGCCCAGGTCCCGAGTATACCGGCTATTGCAACTCAATTGCAATATGAACTCGGCGCCGTCACCGAGTCGTTACCGGGCGCGCCTGGCCTTCTCCTGGCACCGCTCGCAGGTGCCGTGGACGATGAGGTCGGCGCTCCGCACCAGGAAGTGATGCTCTCTCGTGATGTGACGCAGCACACCCGCCAGGTCTTCGCCCTCGATGTGATGGGCCTCGCCGCACGTGTCGCAGACCAGGTGGTAATGCTCCCCCGGGTCCGCGACCTCGAAGTACTGACGCTCGCCCAGGCGGCTGGAACGGATCAGCCCCAACCGTTCGAGCACGTCCAGGGAGCGGTAGACGGTGACGATGTCGCAGGGCTGCTCCTGCTTTCGAAGCGCGGCGCCGATCTCCTCGGCGCTCAGGTGGCGGCGGGTGCGTCGCAATGTATCCCAGACCATCTGCCGCTGGCGGGTGAGCCGGTAGCCCGAGGTTCGAAGCGCGCTCCCCGCGCGCGCCGCAGTTCCACTCATCTCGACATCAGCTTAACGCCGGCCAGAGGGGGCGCCGCGCTCAGCTGCGCTCGATCTGTCGCCGGCCGGCGCCCTCGTGCCACGCCTCGATCAGCAGCCGATCGCCGGCCTGGTTCAGGTGGGTGAAGACGACTTCGGCGATATCGATACGGAAACGCCGACCGCCCTCGACCGGCGCATCCACAGACTCCACCTCGATCCCGCGTCCCGCGATTTTCGCCTCGCCGCGCCAACCGGCCGGCGCATCCGCGGGCGGGTCGTCGGTGGGACTGTGCACAGCCAAGCGAGGGTCCCGCTCGAGGTCTCGCAGCTTCGCCGAGGCCGGCATCATCCCGAGATAGATCTCGCCGCCCGCGAACTCCGTCTCGATGCCGCTGATCCGGGGCGAGCCATCTTTGCGGAGGGTCGCCAGCGTCTTGTGTTTGCGGATCGAGAAGCGCTCGCGCACGCGCGCTGCAAAAGCGGGATCCTCGGCCTCGAACTCGGACCAGCTCGCCACCTCAGCCGTCAGCTCGCCTGAAGGTCAGCCCGAGAAGTCCGGCTTTCCGACAACGCGCGGCGATCAAGGGCGTGATCAGGACCATTGCATCCCTCCGGCACCGATGTGCTGCCCGCCGGGTAGTCTAGCGTCCCCGGGTCGATGGACGATCAGCTTGCGCCCAGGTTGACGCCCGGGCTCGGGGCAGTCATGGCAATCCTGTCGGTCACCCGAGCATAGAGGCCTGCGAGGTACGCCCAGGCGAAGCTCATGTAGGTGAGCGTGACGACGACTCCGACCACGAGCGCGACCAGCCCCGTGACCCCGATCACCAGCAGAATGACGGTCAGGGCGGCCACCACGACCGTCAGACTCGGATTGACGCCGAGTCTCAGCGCGATCGCCCGGACACTGAGCGCGGCGCGGAAACCCCCGCGTACGTACTCGGCCCAGACCGGCACCTGGATCACGAGCACCAGGAACAGCCAGACGTTGCCGAGGGCGGACAGCACGTCGCCCACCGTCGCCCCGACCGGCCCCACCGACGCCTCCACGTTCGGGTCGGTCAGGATTCCGCCCGCGATCGAGAGTCCGATCCCAGGTAGCGACCAGAGCCCGAAGAGCACCGCGACCGCAAAGCCTTCCTTCAGCTTGTGCCAACGCCGGTCCCATCGAGGCAGGGCCGTCTCGCCGACCCGGACGTCGCGCGAAAGCTGGACGAGGTATCCGAGCAGCAGCAGGCCCGGCAGCAGGAGCCAGGCCGAGGCGAAACAGAGCACACCGGCAAGCAGGCGCCGGCGCCATCGCGGCGTCCGGAACACGAACGTGAACGGCTCGCGCAGGTCGAAGTCGACCGCCTCCGCCGGCTGCGCCGGCTGGCGGGCGATCGCCTGGGCAATCCAGAGCGCGGCCGTGACCGCGATCAGCTTGTCCGGAGCATCCACGGCAAGCTCCCCGATGAAGGCTGCCAGCGCACGTGGCAGGTGCGGAGCGAGTCCGGCGTAGATGCCATCGCCGAACGGCACGCCGCTTTGTCCACCGGCGACGAGGAAGTTGATCGGCGTCGACAGCAACGCGGAGATCGCGACCATGACCACCCACAGCAAGACCCAGCCGCTGGCTCGCCGGCGCCAGTCCAGGTAGCGGCTCAGGCCGGCGGCAAACCCGACCGCGAAGGAGACGACCGCGTACGAGGCCGCGATGGGATCGAACGTGTTCGAGCTGAGCAGGTTCGAAAGGACGCCCAGGCTTCCACCGACCCAGGGCCCGGCCACCACGCCGGCCAGGATGGTCCCGATCGAATCCATGAACACCGGCAGCTTCAGGCCCACGGCGATCGCATGGCCGGCGAAATTGATCCCGAGGCAGAGCGGCAGCGCGGTGAGCTCGAGGGCATCCAGCCGGAGATGGAACGGTCCGCGCCAGCCGCCGATCGCGAGCGATTCCAGCGTCCGGCGCAGGGCCAGGCGCAGCCAGAGCAGCGTCCCAATGATGACGACCAGGGCAAGCACGGCGAGGACGGCCTGGTGGGTGCTCGCCTCGATCAACGCGATGATGGGGCGGCCGAAGGCGGCCCCCAGGCCAACGAAGCCGCCGACGTAGACCACCGACGAGGGGACAAGCCCGGCGAGGAATGTCGATCTGGGCACACCGGTGATGCCAGCAATCTGGGTCGTGTACACGCGAAGGCCGGGGATGAGGCGGGCGGTGAAGACGGTTCGCCATCCGCCGCGTCGGAGCACTTGCGCCGCCCGCTCCAGAGGACGCTCTGCGTGCAAGGGCCGCGCGATCTTCATCAGCCGGTCCCACCCGAGCAGAGCGGTGACTTCGCGACCGATCATCGCTCCCACGTTGATCGCGACCAGCGTGGCGGCGACGAGCATCAATGGATTGACGCGCCCGCCAGCGACCGCAATCCCGCCAAGCGCGAGCACGAGATCGCCCGGCGCGAACGGCAGCGGGACCCCCACCTCCTCGACGAACAGGAGCCCGCAGATGGCGAGCACCAGGGTGATGCCCGCCAGGTTGCCGATGAAGCCCATGGCTCTACGAGACTAGCGGGACGTCTTCCCCTACGCCACCTCCGCCGCCGACTCGGCGAGCCGCCCGAGTCCTGCTCGGCGGTGCAATACGTGCAGAGGAGCCGGCGCCCACCAGTTGTAGCGCCCCAGGATCCGCATGATCGCCGGCACGATCGCCGCCCGAACGATCGTCGCGTCGAGCGCGACCGCGATGGCGAGGCCGATGCCGATGGACTTGATCAGGACGACCTCCGCCAGCCCGAAGGCGAGGAAGACCGCGACCATGATCGCAGCGGCCCCCGTGATCAAGCGACCGCTCCGCTCCAGCCCCTCCGCGATCGCGTGAGTGTTGTCGCCGGTGCGGAGGTACGCCTCCTGGATGCGGCTGATCAGCAGGACCTCGTAATCCATCGACATCCCGAAGACGATTGCGAACAGGATCACGGGCACGCTCGGATCGATCGACTGCGCCGTGAAGCCAAGCTGCTGGCTCAGGTGTCCATCCTGGAAGATCCACACAAGTGCGCCGAACGACGCCGAGATGGAAAGGAGGTTGAGGACGACCGCCTTCAGGGGCAGCAGGAGCGATCCGGTCAGCAGGAAGAGCACGAGGCAGGTGACCAGCACGACGAATCCGACCGCCAGCGGTGTCCTGCCCAGGATGTAGGTGATGATGTCGACGTCGAACGCGGTCTGCCCGGTCACGAGCAGCGCGCCACCGGCGTGAACCGGCTCGGCCCGGATCGCCCTGAGGATGGTCCGCGCACCGTCACTGGAGGCCGGCTGGTTGCTCACCACGGTGAGCAGCGCGATCTGCGCGCCGAGCCGCGGCGTCTCCACCCGCAGCACGCCCGGGATGCCGGCGATCCGGCGGGCGAGGCCGGCCTGATCGGCGATCCGCTCCGGGCTTTGGGGTGTCCCGGTCGGGTAATCGACGACCACGTCGAAAGTCGTCTGATCCTGGCCGGGGAAGCTCTTCACGAGGGTGTCAAACCCCTGGCGGGACTCGAGTCGAGCCGGCAGCTGCTCGACGTCAGCGTTCGCCAGCCGTAGGTGCAAGAACGGCGTGCCCGCGACCACCAGGAAGGCCAGCGCCGGGAGGAGCACCACGACCGGACGCCGCATCACCCAGTTCGCCACCCGGTGCCAGATGCCCCGACCGCTTGACGGCCGCCGCGAAATGATCGGGATCGGCAGGCGGTTGACCTTGGTCCCGAGGACCGCCAGCAGGGCCGGAAGGAAGGTCAAGCCATAGAAGACCGCGACCGCCACGACGATGGCGCCGGCCGCGCCCATCGACGCGAGGAAGGTGCCCTGGTAGAAGAGCATCGCCGACAGGCCGACGGCGACCGCAAGCCCCGAGAACGTGATCGCACGTCCGGCCGTGCTCATGGTCGTCGCCAGCGCATCCGGGCGGGCCTTGCCGGCTGCCAGCTCATCGCGGTACCGGTTGACGATGAAGAGGGAGTAGTCGATCGCGACCGCCAATCCGATCATGGTCACGATGTTGAGGGCGTACTGCGAGACGTCGGTGAAGCGGCTCAGAAGGAACGTCCCGGCGAGCCCGCCGACGATGGTGAAGACCCCGATGCCGAGCGGGAGCCCGGCGGCCACCACGGTGCCGAAGATCAGCAGGAGCAGTATCAGCGTCAGCGGCAGGCTCACGGTCTCTGCCCGTTGGAGATCACTCTCGAGCGTGGTGTTGAAGTCGCGGTTGATCGGCACGTTGCCGGTCCCGACGACGCTGAGGCCGCGGGGATGGAGGACGGCGAGCAGCGCGGCGTAGTCCGCCCGCGCTTGAGAACCCTCGGCATTGAGACGCACCTGGACCAGGGCCTTGTGCCCATCCCTGGACATGAGCGCCTGCGCGATCGCCGGGTTGGCGGCGTTGTAGGGGGAGATGATCGAGCTCACCCGCGGGTCAGCGACGATCGGTGCAAGCGCCGATTCGACAGCCGCCTTGAAGCCGGCGTCGGCGGCGGAGCGGTTCGGACTGCTGAAGATCAACAGGAAGTCGGATCCTCCGGTCTTCCCGCTGCTCAGCTGGGCGTTGATCAGGTTGCTGGCGCGATCAGCCTCGAGGCCGCTGGTCGTCGAATTGCCGCTGCCCAGCGTCCCGCCGGACATCAGCCCGTAGATGGACCCGCCGAGCAGGATGATCGACACCACGAGCGTAGCCCAGCGCCAGCGATAGACGAACCGACCCCATCTTCCAAACATGACTGCTCTCCTTTCGGCTATGGCTTAGTTCTCGCGGCGGTTACATCGCCAACCCCGTACACGCCAGCCTGGCAGCCAGGTATGTCACCCCTATGCCAAAATGCACGCGATTTCCCCGCAAGTTACGGAATGAAGCGGTAGCCGACGCCCCATACAGTGGCGATCTTGTCGCCGAACTCACCCAGCTTGGCTCGCAGCCGGCGGATGTGATTGTCGACCGTCCGATCGAACCCCTCGTAGTCGCCACCCCAGATCCGGTCGATCAGGAACTCTCGATTGAAGGCGCGGCCCGGGTTGGCCGCGAACAGGTGGAGCAGATCGAACTCCTTCGGGGTCAACCCCAGCTCGGCGCCGTTGAGCATCGCGCGATGCGACTCGACTTCCAGGCGAAGCGGACCGTGCTCGATCACCTGCTCCGCAGCCCCGGCGCCCCCTTCTGCCCGCTTCGACTCCAGCTCCACGCGGCGGAGCGCTGCTCGCGTTCGCGCCAGCAACTCCCGCATACCGAACGGTTTGACGAGATAGTCGTCCGCCCCCACCTCGAGGCCGAGCACCCGGTCGACCTCCTCGGATCGGGCGGTCAGCATGATGATCGGCATCAAGTGCCGCTGCCGCAACTGGCGGCAGACCGAGAGACCGTCGAGGCCGGGCAGCATCCAGTCGAGGATGACGAGCTGGGGCACGTGCTCACGCGCCATCTGCAAGGCCGCGGGCCCGTCGTGGGCCTGTCGCACCGCATGCCCTTCCGCCTCCAGCTCTTTGCGGATCAGGTCGTTGAGCGCCGACTCGTCTTCGACGACCAGGATCGACGCCATCAGGGAGTCTCCAGCTGCAAGGCGATGCGAAACACGCTGCCATGTCCCGGCGTGCTCTGGGCCGTGATCGAGCCGCCCATGGCCGTCACGAGATCGCGCACGATCGCGAGCCCGAGCCCTGACCCACCGGTATCGCGGGCGCGCGATGGATCGGCCCGATAGAAGCGATCGAAGATTCGAGACAGGTCCTGGGCGGCGATCCCGATGCCGGTGTCAGACACGATGACCTGCACCTGCTCCCCGTTGGCTTCCGAGACCACCGAGATGATGCCACCGTCGGGCGTGTGGTTGACCGCGTTCCGGACGAGGTTGGTCAGGACCTGCGCCAGGCGGTCGCGATCGGCGAGGGCACGGGGCAGCGAAGGCGCGCTCGAGTGAACGAGGCTCAGATTCCGCTCCCGCCGTGCCAAAGGCGCCAGCGCCTCGCAGACCTGGTCGACGATCGCGGGCACGTCGACCGGCTGGATGTCCAGATGCAGCTCGTCGGCGTCCGCTCGGGCGAGCGCCAGCACGTCTTCCACCAGCGAGCCCAGCCGTTCCGTTTCGGCTGCGACCACCGAGAGGTATTTGCGCGTCTCCTCATCCAGCGGCCGGTCCGGTTTGAGAAGCGACTCGACGTGCGCGCTGATGCTGGCCACCGGGGTGCGCAGCTCGTGCGACGCGTTCACGATTAGCTCCCGCCGGCTGTGGTCCGACTGCTCCGCCCGGGCCTGCTGCGTGCGCGCCTCCGCCTGCGCGGCGGCCAGCTGCAGGCGCGTTTCGCTGACGCCGAGCATCGCCTCGGCGAAGCGCGCCCATAACCAGCCGAGGCCGCTCAACAGCCAGAGCGACACCACGGTCAAGCCGATCCCGACGGCGCTCAGCAGCAGCGTGAGCAGGAAGCCCCTGCCGAACGAGGGGCCGGTGAGCAGCGAGCCGAATCCCAGGGTGATCTGGATGTTCGCCGATGGAATGGCGAGGGCGACGAGGTAGACCACCGGCACCAGGGTGAGTGCCACCGAGATGGACAGGAGGGTGACGACGGCGGTGAAACTGAGGATGCCGAAGGGGAATTCCGCCAGCAGAAAGGCGAGGCTCTTCCAGGTGACCGCGTCGGTGAGCCGGTTGCGGATACCCATCCAGAATGGCTGCCCCGGCGGATCCGGCAGCGAAAACGGCCGGATCTTCGCGCCGAGCAGGCCGACCGCCAGCGCACGTTCCATTCGCGCCAGAGCAAGCCAGGTCAGCATGGTGATCGCAAGCACGAAGACCCCGCCCACGACGATGGACAGGGCCATTCCCGTGCTGACCCCGGTCACGATGATGATGAAGTACAGGGTGCCGAGCGGGAATGCGAGCACGAGATAGAGGATGCGTCGGTACGTCCGAGGGTCGCGCAGCGCCCGAAGGGCCTCGTCCATCAGGGCGAAGCTTAGGCGGAATGTATCGCGGCTTCATGTCGAAACGTCACATTCCCGGCTTCGGCGGTGCATACTCATCAAAGGCATGAAACGCACCTACTTTGCCCCGGTCGCCCTGCTCGGACTTGGCCTCCTGTCGGCCTGTGCCGGCACGGCAGCGCCGGCTGCGGCCCAGTCGGAAACGCCCCAGCAGAGCCTGACGGCAACCGGCACGGCGATGGCCACGGTGCAGTCGGCGCGCTTCGACGCGAATGGGACGGCGACCCTAACCCTGCCTCAGGCGCTGGTCGATCAGCTGCGGGCGGCAGCCGGCACCCAGGGCTCGCTTGGCTCGGTCATCAGCAGCACGATGACCGTCACCTTCAAGCTCACCGGAGCAGCCAGGAGACCCGACCAGGTGGACGCCACCATCACGGCCAGCCTCGGCGGCCTCACGATCAATACTGAAGTGATCGCCGACGGCGGCCAGCTCTATTACAAGAACCCGATGACCGCGAAGTGGGAGGCCGTCCGGCGGCCCGCGGGCGGGGCGTCCGAAACGGCGAAGTCCGGCTCCGCCTATCAGGCCCTCCTCGACACCGCGAAGTCAGTCACCGAGGTGACGGGCCAGCCCTCCACCCTCGATGGCGTCGCCGTGGACCATTACCAGATCGTGCCAGACCTGGTGAGGCTTTTCGCCCAGCTGACGAGCGCTAACACGCCGAAGAATCCGCAGGCGCTGACCGCCATCCAGGGCCTGTTGCAGAACGCCAGCGTGACCGCCGATGTCTGGACCGGAAGCGGTGATCACCTGGTGCGCCGCCTGACCTACGACACCGACGTCACGGCTGATGCGAGCCAGCTCGCCGCGACGCTGGGCTCATCGACGTCCGGCCTGACGATCCCGGCGGGCTCCACGGTCCACGTCACCGCGCATGCCGAGGTCAACCTGCACAACTACAACGAGCCGGTCACGATCACGCCGCCGACCATCACGCCCTGAGCCGATCGTCCTGCCTGTCGAGCTTTCGGGCCTTCCAGACCTCCTCGGTTGGCCATTTCCGGGCCCAGTCGAGCGTCGCGAGCGGAAAGCTGGTCCGAGATCCCTCGGGCGGCTGCACCTCGATCAGCTCCTCGACGTCGAATCCCGATCGCCGGAGCAGGGCCAGCATGGCGCCGTGCGGCAGGTGAAACTCGACTGATTCATCCTCCGCGAGCTCGGGCCACTCCATGCGGTGCATCCCGAAATAGGGCCGCAGCAACCGCTCGGTCGCCAGAGCGTCATCGGCATCCGGCATGCACAGCATGAGCAGCGGCGAGTTGACGAGAAAGATCAGGCGGCCCCCGGGCCGCAGGAGGCGGGCGGCCTCCGGGACCCAGCGGTAGGGATCGCACCAGATGCTGGCGCCGTACTCCGAGATGGCAAGATCGAAGCTCGCGTCCGGACGCGGCACCGACTCCGCGCTGCCGAGGATCAGCGGGAACTCGAGCCCGAACTCCTTCTGGAATCGTCGGGCATTCTCCAGTTGGGCGGGCGAGTTGTCGATTCCGACCGGTCGCGCGCCACGCCGGGCCATCCAGGCCGACACGTAGCCGGTGCCGCAGCCCAGCTCGACCGCGTCCAGTCCCCGGAGGTCGTCGGGCAGCATCGGCAGCACCGACTGCGGGACACCCCAGATCCCCCAGGTCGGCTCGTCCTTCGCCCAGTTGCGCCGGCCAGGCTCCTCGTAGTCGACGGCCCAACGGTTCCATTGCGCGCGATTCCGCAGGACGTATTCGGGCAGCTCGCTCATCCAGCAAGCCTAGCGGTTCGGAATATCATTGACCCGCATTGGCAGTCAGGACGAGCGGACCCCTTATGCGGCTCCATGACGGACGCGACCTCGAAGTCCTGTCCGACGAGCCTGCGAACGGTCTCCCGCTCCTCTTCCACAGCGGGACGCCGACCGCGGCGATGCTGTATCCGCCGCTGGTGAAGCTGGCGCGCGAGCGAGGCCTGCGCACCGTGACCTACTCGCGGCCCGGTTACGCGGCATCGACGCCCCAACCAGGCCGGTCCGTCGCCAATGCCGCGGCCGATACCGCGGCGATCCTGGACGGGCTCGGGGCGACCGAGTTCGTGACGATCGGCTGGTCGGGTGGCGGGCCCCACGCGCTGGCCTGTGCCGCCCTGCTCCCCGAGCGATGCCGGGCGGCCGCCACGATCGCCGGCGTCGCGCCGTATCCGGCGGAGGGCATCGACTGGCTGGACGGGATGGGCCCGGAGAACGTCGAGGAGTTCTCGCTGGCGCTCGAAGGCCAGGCGGCACTCGTCCCCTGGCTCGAGGATCAGGCCAAGGTCCTCGCCGCCGTGGAGGCACAGGACGTCGCCGCCTCGCTCGGTGGTCTGGTCTCTCCGGTCGACCAGGCAGCCGTGACCGGCGAGTTCGCCGAGTACCTGGCGGCCACCTTTCGCCGATCCGTCGCCGCCGGCGTCGCGGGGTGGAGGGACGATGATCTCGCCTTCACCCGCACCTGGGGTTTCGATCTGGCGGCGATCAGCCGTCCGGTTTCCATCTGGCAGGGCGGCGAGGACCGGATGGTCCCCTTTGCGCACGGTGAATGGCTGGCGCGCCATATCCCCACGGCGCGCGTCCACCTCGATCGCAAGGAAGGTCACCTGTCGCTCGCGGTCGCAGCACTCGACCGCATCCTCGATGAGCTGGTCGCCGCGGGGGTCAGGACGGGCGGGTAAGGCCGGCTCATGGCTGAGTGGATCTATTTCATTCATCCATCCCGCGAGAACTTCGCCGCCACGATGACGGCCGAGGAAAAAGAAGTCTGGGGCCTCCACTTCGAGCGCCTGAAGCAGCTTTTGCGCGAGGGTGTGATCATCCTCGTCGGGCCTACGCTCGGCGCCATCAACACCGGCATCGCGATCTTCGAAGCGCCGGATGAGGCGGCGGCTCGGCGCATCATGAACGAGGATCCGACGATTGCCCGAGGCTACGCCCGCGGCGAGCTCCGACCCTTCCGGGTGTCCCTTCTGCGCGGCCGCGATGCATAGCCGCGTCGCGTCACAATTCTGACACTCGGCGGTGCTTGGATAGCGGAGCCCATGGACACCGTCCTGCAAACCCTTGACCTCTCCAAGGCTTATGGAACCCGGGTCGCAGTCGATCACCTCAACCTGGCGGTAGAGCGCGGGGAGATCTTCGGCTTCCTCGGGCCCAATGGTGCCGGCAAGACGACGACCATCCGAATGGCCCTGGGGCTGATCGCGCCGACCTCCGGGCGGGTCGCGGTCCTGGGACACGATGTGTCGCGCCAGGGCGCGGACGTGCTCCCCCGGGTCGGCGCCCTGGTCGAATCGCCCGCGCTCTACGCCTACATGTCGGGCCGCGACAACCTGCGGGCGTTTGCCGCGCCACTCGGCGGCCTCAGCCCCCGCCGCCTGGACGAGGTCCTCGAGACCGTCGGTTTGACGGGACGGCAGCGTGATCGGGTCGCCACCTACTCACTCGGCATGAAGCAACGCCTCGGGGTCGCCGCCGCGCTCCTCTACGATCCCGACCTGCTGATCCTGGACGAGCCGGCCAACGGTCTCGATCCCGCGGGGATCGTCGAGATGCGTGACCTGCTCCGCCGCCAGGCGCGCGAAGGCAAGACCGTCTTCATCTCCAGCCACGTGCTCGCCGAAGTTCAGCAAATCTGTGATCGCGTCGCGATCATCAACCAGGGGCGGCTCGTGCGCCAGGCCCCCGTGGCGGCCCTGCTGGCCAGTCACGGCGAGTTCACCATCCTGCTCGACCGGGCCGACGACGCGCTTCGCCTGCTGCGCACCCAGCCCTGGGGCCGAACCGCCCGGACCCGTGCCGGCGGCCTGATCACCCCGTCGCCGAGTGGCCGCGGTCGCGAGCTCGTGCAGTTCCTGGTCCAGAACGGTTTCTGGCCGGATAGCCTGGCACCCCGCCAGCAGACTCTCGAGGAGATCTTCCTCGAGCTCACCGGAGGCGCCAATTGAGCGTGGTCACGCGCGCGGCGCCGGTCCCCGAACGGGCCCTGGTTCGCCGGCCGCCGCACCCCCGCTTTGCCGGGACTGTCCGGGGCGAGATCCTGAAATTGACACGCCAGCGGTCGACGTGGGTCATGCTCGGGATCGGCGTCCTGTTGTTCCTGATCGTCGTGGCCGCGATGGTATCGGCCCCGGACAGCAGGGATCAGCTGCGGCAGGACCCGCGGGCGTTCTTCTACCTCGTGCTCAACGTGTTCCTATCGGTTTTCGACGCCGGTGCCGGCATCTTCCTCCTCATCGTGACCGCACGGCTGACGGCGATGGAGTACAGCAGTGGCACCATTCGCGTCCTCCTCGCCCGAGGGCTCGGCCGCGTCACCCTGCTCGGGGCCAAACTCGTCACATTGACCGCGGCCGGCACCGTCCTCTTCGCGGTATTCGTGGCAGCCACGACCGCCGCCGTGTACGCATTCGTCGTCTCATCGGCGGGAACGTTCCATCCGATCGCCGCCCTCCCTGGGACGGCCTGGCACAACCTCGAGCTCAACTTGCTGATCGGGCTGATCAGCGTCGTGGTCAACATTCTGCTGGCGACGGCCGTGGCGGTCCTTGGCCGCTCCCTCGCCTTCGGTCTGGGCGCCGCCCTCGCCTTCTTCCCGGCGGACAATTTCGGGACCATCGTGCTCTTGCTCCTCGAACGCCTGACTCATCAGCATTTCTTCGCGGAGATCAGCGCCTACATGCTCGGGCCCAACCTCAACGTGCTGCAGCGTGTTCTCGAGACGGACCACCGGGCCGGCGTCGCATTCGCGTCGCCGCTGGTTCCGGTGACCGCAACCCACGCCCTGCTCGTGATTGCGGCGTGGGCGGTCGCCTTCCTTGCCCTCGCCATCAGCCTGACCTGGCGCCGCGACATCCTCGAGTAAGAGGCCGGCGCGCACGCGCGGTAGAATGCGGCAGACCGCGTGATCCAGGTTGGGCTCGAGTGACCCCTGAAGAGATCCTGGCGGCCGCCCAGCGGATCGCCGAGGAGGTCCTCTATCCGGCAGCGATCGCGACGGATCGGGCCGCCATCGTCCCGGTCACGCAGCTGGACACATTGGCCGCGTCCGGCTTCTACGGCCTGCCAGGTCCCGTCGATGCGGGCGGACTGGGAGCCGATTTCGAAACGCTGTGCGCCGTCATCGAGATCCTGGCCGGGGCGTGCCTCACCACCACCTTCGTGTGGGTGCAGCACCTGGGCGCGGTTCGCGCAGCCGCCGCCAGTACCCGCACCGGCATCAAGGACCGATGGCTTCTGGACCTGGGCCGCGGAGCGTGCCGAGCCGGCGTCGCCCTGACCGGACTCATCCCGGGACCTTCGCAGCTCACGGCCCGGCCGGTACCCGGCGGTGTCATCCTCGATGGGATCGCGCCGTGGGTCAGCGGGTGGGAGCGCATCGATGTCATCCACGCCGCGGCACGTGACCCTGACGACAACGTCGTCTGGTCGTTCGTCGACGCGACCGAGGGGCCCACGCTGCGCGTCGAACGCCTGGACCTCGTCGCCATCCAGGCCAGCGCGACGGTCCGCCTACGCTTCCAGGAGCATCTGGTCCACAGCGACCGCATCGTCGACGTCGTGCCGCCGAGCCAGTGGTCCCTTCCGAACCCAGGGACCATCCGGGTTCACGCCGCCATGATCCTGGGCGTGGCGTCCCGTTGCTGTGCGCTGCTCGGACCCGGCCCGATGGAGGACGAACTCGCGGGTCACCGGGCCGCGCTGGATCAGGCCATGGCCGCCCAGGATTTCGGCGCGATGGCGCAGGCCCGGGCCGGGGCGGCGGAGTTCGCCCTGCGCGCCTCGGGCCGGCTCATGGTGTCGACGGGCAGCCGCTCGGTCCTGCTCGACCAGCATCCGCAGCGGCTCGCGCGGGAAGCGCTCTTCTTCCTGGTCTACGGCTCGAGGCCGCAGGTCAAGGCCGCGCTCCTGGAACGCCTGGCCTCCCGGCGCGTTCCGTGACCGCGGTCAGGCGATCGCACGCCAGAACGAGCGGGCGGCGATCACGATCGCACCCGGCCCGGATCGTTCATGGCTCCGGGTAGTCTAGCGGCATGCCCGCCGCGAGAGCCCCGCGGAAGCCGAATCAAAGACCCGCTGCACGCCGGTCCCGCAAACCGGCTGCGGCTCGAGGCCCGGAGCCGAAGGACGCGGCGATCGAGCTCGGCGCCCGGGAGGTCGCCTCACTGGTTGCGAGCGTCGAACAGCACGGCGGCGCGGTGCTCAGCGCCTATCGGGATCCGTTTGCCGGCACCCCGCTCGTGCTCGCGTCGCTGCCGCTCAAGCGCGTCGAGGCAACGCCGTTCCAGCGCGATCTCTCGAAGATCCACGCGGGCCGACTCGCCGATGCCATCGGGGCCGCCGGCCTCTTCCTGGATCCGGTGATCGCCGTTTGTGGACCCACGGGATTCTGGTCGCCAAACGGACGCCATCGCCTCGAGGCTGCGCGGCGGCTCGGCATGCGCGCCATCACCGTGCTCCTGGTGCCGGACGCGCAGCTCGCTTACCGCATCCTCGCGCTCAACACCGAGAAGGCACACAATCTGCGCGACCGCAGCCTCGAGGTGATCCGGATGGCCCGGACCATCGCGAAGGATCAGCCCCGCTCCAAGGAATCCGAGCATGCCGTCACCTTCGAGTCCCCTATCTTCCTCACGCTCGGCTGCGCCTATGCCGAACGCGGACGATTTGCCGGGTCCTCTTACCAACCCGTCCTGCGCAAAGTCGATCGTTTCCTCGACAGCACCGTGCCCGCAGCCCTGCGTCAGCGTGAGCAATGGGCCGTCCGCCTGATGGATATCGACGACCGGGTGGCGGCGCACGTCAAGACCATGCAGGACCGCGGCATGAAGAGCCCCTACCTGCGCGCCGTCGTGGTCGCCCGCATCAACCCGGTGCGCTGGACGCCGCCGACCCGCAAGAAGGATGCGCCGCCCCCGATGTCGATGGCGGAGGCGCTCACGAAGATGGCGGCCAACGTGCGCAAGTTCGACCCCGCATCGGTCAGGGCCGGCGACCTCGCGCTGGTCGCGGCACTCGCGCCGGCAGCCGCCGAGGAGTGACTCAGACCGAGAACGTGTGGCGCAACCGCCCCGTCCACGTCTCGCGCGGCGTCTCGGTGATCCACAACCGAAGGCCGAGGGAGGCCAGCACGAGCCCGTAGAAGAAGTAGAAGAGCTGCAGCCAGCCGGCTGGCTGTGACGGCATGGTCATGAAGACCGGACCGATCACCGCCATCTCGACGACCTCGAAGATCGCGATCATCCCGCCGGCGGCGACAGCCGCCGGGCCGGCCAGCGGATGGCGGCGCAGGCTCGCCGCCAGCGCCAGGAGCGAGCCGCCTCCGACCAGGACCCCGAGCGCCAGCGCGGGGATCGTGTAGTCGGCAAACGGGCCCCACGTGATCCAGCTCACCGGCAACGTCGGCACCACCACCACAGCCCCCGCGATGGTGCTCGCGGCGAGGAATAGCTCGAGGCTGACGATCGAGACGCGAAGCTTTGGGCTGATCATGCCCAACCACCTCCGAAACCAGCCTAGCCCGGAGCGGTTGGTCCGTCCTGGGCCGCGCGTCCCCATCCCATCGGGACCAGCGGCCCGGAGCGATGGCCTGGCCGGGCCGCCGAGGACTCGAGGGATCAGCCGGCTCGAACGACGATCACGTCCTCGAAACTGGAGGCATCGACCTGGATGGCATAGCATCCTTTGGTCGACGGGTACAGGTACAGCGCCCCGCCGCCTTCGTTCTCGAGAGCCTGATCGTAGAAACGCGCGCTGGCGCCGCCCTGCGATTCGAGGAGCTCGCCGGGATCAGCGGGATGAGCGGGGTTGCCGCTGAACTGCAGCCGGCCGGTTCCATCGATCCGTCCGCCGCGGAAGAGGATGGGCCCCGTAGCCGGGGCGCTGGTCACGATGTACACGGTCTTGTTCCAGGGGAAGGCGCCCTGGGGCATGGGACCGCCAAGATAGAAGGGTCCGCGCCCCCGGGGATCCGCGACGCCGACCGCGGGGTTCGTGACCGGCGTGACCGGGCAGCCGGCGGTTGGAGCAACGGCCGGCAGCTTCACCGGCCTGGCCAGGAGAGCCGCGACCGGCTCGATCGGCGCACCGGGGCCGGGCTGGCTGCTCCCTGGCGTGGAAGCGGCCTGCCCGCATCCGGAGGTCAGCACCACGAGCACCAGGACCGGCATGATGACGCGCATCCGGCCTTATTACACGGGATCCCGCCTCGCGGTTCCGGCTCGCCTAGACTGACGTCTGCGTGAAGGAGGGCGCGTCGGGAGATGACGAGCTGGCCGCGATCCGCAGCCTCTACGACCGCGCGGCCGCGCGCTATGCCGCCATCGACGGAGGGCGGCTTTCGCGCTGGCTGCTTCTCAAGAAGCGGCAGCAGGCGGCGGGCTACGCACGCGGCCACCTGCTCGAGGTCGGGATCGGGGCCGGCGTGACGCTTGCGCTCTACCCCGCGGAGGTGCGCGTGACCGGGATCGACGTCAGCCCGGGCATGCTCGCGATCGCGCGTCGCCGGCTCAGCGAGCTCGGTCGTGATGGCGACCTGCACGAGATGGACGCGCAACGGCTCGACTTCGACGATCACGAATTCGACTCGGTCGCTTTCAACCTCTGCCTCTGCACGATCCCTGATCCAGCCCGTGCCCTGCGCGAAGCGATCCGGGTGGCCAAGCCGGGAGCGCCGATGACGTTCCTGGAACATGTGCGCAGTGACCGCCCCTGGGTCGCGATCCTCCAGGACCTGCTCAACGCGCTTTTCAGCCGAGGGATACACGACCGCATCAACGCGCGAACCGAAGACGTGATACGAGCGGCGGGCATCGAGATCCAGTCTGTCGACCGCTGGGCGCTGGGGCTCATGACGCTGATCGTGGGGCACGCGCCCCAAGGCCGCGATCGGTAAGCTTGCGGCGTGGATCACGCCGAAGGCCATCTCGCCGCCGCGCGTGACTGGTACCTCGAAGGGGTCGACGCCATCCCGGCCGAGGGGTGGACGAAGCCATCGCTGTGCGCCGGCTGGACCGCCGCGCATGTCGTCGCTCACGTGGCAACCGGGGATCAGCTGGTGCGCGGCCTCATCCTCGATGCGCTCGGCGGGGATCGCCAGGGGCAGGACCTCCCGGCCGATTTCGCCGATCGCCAGCGGCGCATGCAGCTGATGACGGCCTGGGAGCCGTCGCGGCTCGCCGAGGCGTCGCGGCGCGACTCGGAACAGCTGGTGGCGGCGCTCGAGGACGCCGTGCAACGGGCGCCCACGACGGTGATCACCATGCCGTTCGGTGAGGCGCCGCTCACCACCGTCCGCGCCAGGCGGATCAACGAGTACGTCATCCACGGCTACGATCTCTCGCCCGCCATCGGTCGCCGCCGACCGATCCCGACCCGGCATCTCGAGGGGACGCTCGGCGAGGTCGTGATGACCATGGCCCGCCTGCACCAGCGCTCGCCTCACAAGGGCCGGTCGGCGAGCTTCCACTTCCATCGCACGGACGGC
>DASQGL010000116.1:0-8488 GCA_035632635.1 Candidatus Limnocylindrales bacterium | reverse complement strand
TCCTGTTCGCCGCCCAGATCATCGTCTACGCCGGCGCGGTCATGGTGCTCTTCGTCTTCATCATCGCCCTGCTCAACCCGGCGATCGACCTGACGGTGGGCCGGACGCGCACCGAGTGGGCCTTCGGCGTGCTCTTCGGCGTCATCTTCGCCGGGCTGCTGGTCGCCCTGCTCGCGAACCGCAGCCTGACCGGACAACCCGGCCCGTACACGCCCGACGTCATCAACCACGCGGGCAACGTGCAGACGACCGGCACCGCGCTCTACACGACGTTCCTGCTGCCGGTCGAGGTGACCTCGGTCCTGCTGCTGGTGGCGGCGGTGGGCGCCGTGTATCTCGCCATGCGGAAGCAGCGGTGACCCGCTGATGCCGGTTCCCGCCTACGTCTTCCTCTGGCTGTCGGGCGTCCTGTTCACGATGGGCGCGGTCGGGGTGCTCGTCCGGCGCAACCCCCTGGTCATCTTCATGTGCATCGAGCTGATGCTGAACGCCGTCAACCTGGCCTTCGCCGCTCTGAGCCGGTACCTGAACTCGCTGGACGGCGTCGCCTTCGCCTTCCTCGTGATCACGGTGGCCGCGGCCGAGGTCGTGGTCGGCATCGCCATCATCGTCCAGGTCTACCGGGCCGGGCGCGACATGGACGTCGACGAGCTCGACCTGATGAAGGAGTGACGACCGCGTGAGCACGCTGGCGCCGCTCGTCCTCATCCTGCCGCTCCTCGGCTTCCTGCTCAACGCCCTGCTCGGCCGCTGGCTGCCCCGGCCGCTCAAGGGCTGGATCGGCGCGGGCAGCGTGGGGCTGGCCTTCCTCGTGACGCTGGTCATCTTCGGCCAGGTGCTGGGCGGCGCCCGCCTCGACCAGTCGTACTGGACCTGGTGGGCGAGCGGCGACTTCCAGGTTCCCTTCAACCTCTACATCGACCCGCTGTCGACGCTGATGATGCTCGTGATCACCGGGGTCGGCTTCCTGATCCACGTCTACTCGATCGGCTACATGGCCGAGGATCCCGGCTACGGGCGGTTCTTCGCCGAGATGAACCTGTTCGTCCTCTCGATGCTGCTCCTGGTCATGTCCGGCAACTTCGTCTGGCTGATCGTGGGATGGGGCGGCGTCGGGCTCAGCTCCTACCTGCTGATCGGCTTCTGGTACGAGCGGATGTCCGCGGTGCTGGCCGCCCGCAAGGCGTTCGTCATGAACGTGATCGGCGACGTCGGGATGGTCTTCGGCGCCTTCCTCGTCTTCCTGAACCTGCGGGCGCTCGACTACGGCTCGGTCTTCGCGCGCCTGCACCAGCTGCCTAAAGGCGGCGGCGTGATCACCGCGATCTGCCTGCTGCTGCTGGTCGGGGCGGTCGCGAAGTCGGCGCAGCTGCCCCTGCACACGTGGTTGCCGGACGCGATGGAGGGCCCGACCCCGGTCTCCGCCCTGATCCACGCCGCCACCATGGTCACGGCCGGCGTCTATCTCGTGGCGCGCATGCACCTGCTCTACGACTGGGCTCCGACCGCCGCCGCCGTCGTCGCCGTGATCGGCGCGGTCACCGCCTTCTTCGCCGCCACCATCGGCATGGTGCAGGTCGACATCAAGCGGGTGCTCGCCTACTCGACCATGAGCCAGATCGGCTACATGTTCCTCGCCGTCGGGATCGGCGCCTACGCGGCCGGGATGTTCCACTTCATGACGCATGCCTTCTTCAAAGCCCTGCTCTTTTTGGCCGCCGGCAACGTCATCCACGCCTTCCACGACGACCAGGACATCCGCCACATGGGCTTCCTCCGCCGCGGGCTGCCGATCACCTTCTGGTGCTTCCTGACCGGCACGCTCTCGATCAGCGGCGCCCCGCTGCTGGCCGGGTTCTGGAGCAAGGACGAGATCATCCGCTCCGCGCTGACCGGCACCAACACGCTGACGGTCGCGCTCGGCGTCCTCGCCCTGATCACCGCCGGGCTGACCGCCTTCTACATGTTCCGGTTGTTCTTCATCGCCTTCGGTTGGGAATGGCTGCCCGATGACAAGCGCCACCTGCACGAGGCGCCCCGCGTCCAGACCATCCCGATCATGATCCTGGCCGTGTTCAGCGTGATCGGCGGCTATTTCGCGGTCGGGACCTTCCTCAACCCGGTCTTCGGCGAGGCGCGGCAGATCGGGGCCGGCACCCAGATCGGCATCGGCGCGACCGCGGTCGTGGTGGCGCTGGTCGGCTTCGTGACCGCCTACCAGCTGTACGTGCGCCGGCCGGAGCGCGTGCCCGCGATCCAGGCTCGGCTGCGCCCGATCCATGCGCTGCTCTGGAACAAGTACTACGTCGACGAGCTGTATGATCGCCTCTTCGTCCGCCCCGGCTACGCGCTCGCGAACTTCCTCAACGGGGTCTTCGAGCCGCGCGTCCTGGATGGCCTGGCGGCCGGGCTGGCCGGATTCGTCCAGCTCGCGGCGGGGGACTGGCGGACCTATGAGAACGGACGCGTGCGGCGGTATGCGTTGTGGATGCTGGGCGGCGCCGGCGTGATCGCCGGCTATCTCGCCTGGGTGCTGCTGACCGCCCGGAGCGCGACGTGAGCTGGTACACGCTGCCGGCGGGCGTGCCCTGGCTGACCTTGCTCCTGATCATCCCGCTGGTCGGCGCGGGGCTGGTCCTGATCGCGCCCGCCGAAGCGCGCCGGGTGATCCGGCAGCTCGGCATCCTGACCGCCTCCCTGACGCTGATCGTCACGCTCCTCATCCTGGGCGGCTTCCAGCACGGCGGGCCCGGCCCGCGCTTCCAGCTCGAGGAGGTCCATCAGTGGATCCCCAGCATCGGGATCGGCTATCACCTGGGGATCGACGGGCTGAGCGTCTTCCTGCTCGGCCTCAACGCCCTGCTCTCGGTGCTCGCGATGCTGGTGGTCGATCCGCGCACCCCGCGGCTGAAGCAGTTCGTCCTGCTCCTGCTCGTGCTCGAGACGGCCACCATGGGCGTCCTGCTCGCGCTCGACCTCATCCTCTTCTATGTGTTCTGGGAAGCGATGCTGGTCCCGCTCTACTTCCTGATCGGCGTCTGGGGGGAGGGGCGCCGCATCTTCGCGGCCTTCACGTTCCTGATCTACACGGTGATCGGCAGCTTCGCCATGCTGGTCGCCATCCTGGCGGTGGCGGCGCTCAACGCCGCCCAGACCGGCCAGCTGACCTTCGACTGGACGGTGCTGGTGCAGCACCCGGCCGGCGCCGTCGCCCAGGGCTGGATGTTCCTCGGCTTCGCGCTCGCGTTCGCGGTGAAGATGCCGATCTTCCCGCTGCACAGCTGGCTGCCGATCGCCTATCCGGCCACGCCCACGCCGGCGCTGATCGTGTTTGCGGGTCTCGTCTCCAAGCTGGGCGCCTATGGATTGATCCGGTTCAACCTGGGGCTGTTCCCGGCCGGAGCCAAGGCCTGGGGGCCGCCGCTCGCCGTGCTGGCCACGATCGGGATCCTGTACGGCGCCTTCATGGCGCTGGTGCAGACGGACCTCAAGCTGCTCGTGGCCTACGCCTCGATGAGTCATCTCGGCTTCATCGGCCTCGGCATCTTCTCGCAGAACCTGCTCGGCGTGGAGGGCGCCCTGATCCAGATGATCAACCACGGGGTCATCATCGCGGCGCTCTTCATCATCGTGGCCATGATCGAACGCCGGGCGGGGACACGCCTGCGACCGGAGCTGTCGGGACTCGCGAAACAGGCGCCGGTGTTCGCCGGGCTCTTCTTCGTGGTCGCGCTGGCCGCCCTGGGCCTGCCCGGTCTCAACGGATTCGTGGGCGAGTTCTTCATCATGCTGGGCGCCTGGTCGGCCTTCCTGCCGCTCGCGGTGGGCGCCGGGATCGCGGTCGTGCTGGCCGCCTGGTACGTCCTGCGCATGTTCCAGGGCGCCTTTGAAGGCGTGCCCGTTCGGCCGCCCGCGTTCGCCGACATGCGGGGTCTGGACGTGGGCGTGCTGGCGCCGCTGCTCGCGCTCATCGTCGTCTTCGGCGTGATCCCCTCCTTCTTCCCGGCGGCGGTGGAGGGCGCCGTGCGGGCGGTGCTGCGCCTGTGATCGGCGGTGCTGCGCCTGTGATCGACCTCTCCGGCGTGGGCGTCGACTACGGTGCGATCCTGCCCGAGATCGTCGTGGTCACGACCATGATCGTGGTGCTGATCCTCGAGCTGATCGTGCCGCCCACCCGGCGCCGCTGGCTGGCCGCGGTGTCGGTGCTCGGGTTGCTCGGCGCGCTGGTCGCGACCATCCCGCTCTGGGGGCAGCACCGCGAGGCCTTTTCCGGCACCGTGGCCGGGGACAGCTACGCCGCCTTCTTCAACGTGATCCTGCTCGGGACCGCGATCGCGACCGTCCTGATCTCGCCGCGCGTCTTGCGGGCGCAGGCCCTCGACTATGGCGAGTACTACGTCCTGCTGCTCGGGGCGACCGCCGGGATGCTGCTGCTGGCGGCCGCCACCAGCCTGATGACGATCTTCCTCGGCATCGAGCTGCTCTCGATCGCCCTCTACGTGATGGCCGGCTTCGCCCGGCGCAACCTGCGGTCGCAGGAGGCCGCCATGAAGTACCTGCTGCTGGGCGGCTTCGCCAGCGGCTTCCTCCTGTACGGCATGGCGCTGATCTACGGGGCGACCGGCAGCACCACCCTGCGCGGGATCGCCCAGTCGGTCGCGGGCGTGGGGAGCCTGGGCCCGGTGACGGCCTCCGGCGCGAGCGCCCTGCTGCTGATCGGGGTCGCCTTCCTGGCGGTCGGGCTGGCGTTCAAAGCGTCGGCGGCGCCCTTCCACATGTGGACGCCGGACGTCTACCAGGGGTCGCCGACCGTGGTCACGACCTTCATGTCGGTGGCGACCAAGGCGGCCGCCTTCGCCGCGGTCGGCCGGGTCTTCATCGCCACCTTCCCCTCGATCCACGCGGACTGGTACGTCCCCCTGGCGGGCATCGCCATCTTCTCGCTGGGCATCGGGAACTTCGTCGCGATCACGCAGACGAACCTGAAGCGGCTGCTCGCCTACTCGGGGATCGCGCAGGCCGGGTACATCCTGCTCGGCATCCTGCCCGGGACGCAGGAGGGGCTGAGCGCCACTCTCTTCTACGTCGCCGCCTACGCCGTGATGAACTTCGGCGCCTTCGCGGTGGTCACCGCGGTCGAGGCGAAAGAGGGCGAGGGCGGGGCGGAGCTGGGCGCCTGGACCGGGCTGTTCTACCGCCGGCCGCTGCTGGCCGCCACCATGACCGTCTTCATGCTCTCGCTGGCCGGCATCCCGCCGACCGTCGGCTTCTTCGCCAAGCTGTTCGTCTTCCGGCCGCTGGTTGAGGCCGGGCTGTGGGCGCCCCTGGGCGTCGCGATCGTGACCACGGTGATCTCCTTCTACTACTACCTGCGCGTGGTCGTCGTCATGCTGACCGCGCCTGA
Organism: Candidatus Limnocylindrales bacterium; assembly: GCA_035632635.1. Lineage (GTDB taxonomy): Bacteria > Chloroflexota > Dormibacteria > CF-121 > CF-121 > CF-120. The sequence goes on along the minus strand of DASQGL010000116.1, from coordinate 3,084 downwards.
GGAGGCCGCCCAGCCGGTGCGCGTGCCGGTCACGCGGACCATGGGCGCGGTGCTGCTGGTGGCCGCCCTGGCCACGGTCGTCCTCGGCATCCTGCCCACCGTGGTCTTCGACTGGGCGCGGGCGGCGGCCGGTCTGCGATTCTTCTGACATGAGCGTTGGGGCGCGCGTCCGGGACGAGGTCGACGTCCGGCCGCCCACTCACCCCCGCCGCCGGATCACGCCGTTGCGCGCGCTCCGCCGCGCCTGGTCGGAGCTGCGCAAGATGCGGACCGCGATCATCCTGCTCGTCATCCTGGCGGCGCTGGCGACGATCGGCACGCTGCTGCCGCAGATCCCCCAGAACCCGCAGGGCGTCATGGGCTACGTCCTGCGCCACCCGTTCACCGCGCCGTGGTTCGCGCGGCTGGGACTGTTCGACGTCTTCAGCTCCTGGCCGTTCATCATCACCGCGACCCTGATGTACGTCTCGATCGGGGCGAGCATGTTCATCCGGGTGCCCGCCGCCTGGCGTCGCGGCCGGGTCAGGGTCCAGCGGACTCGCGCGTTCTGGGCCGAGGTGGCGTCGATCGTCTTCCACGCCAGCTTCTTCATCCTGCTGGTCGGGGTCGTCTACGGCAAGGGGGCCGGGTTCGTGGGGAACGCCGCCGTGGTGGAGGGGGATACGTTCACCGAAGCGCGGGCGAACTACGACAACCTGACCGAGGGTCGCTTCACCGGCCCGCACGCCGGCTTCCAGGTCAAGGTCGATCGGTTCCAGGTCAGCTACTGGCCGAACACCCAGCCGCGCGATTTCGTCTCGCGGGTGCAGATCTACGACGGCGGCCGGCTGGTGGAGAGCCGCGACATCCGGGTCAACCACTACCTGGACTACGGCGGGGTCAAGATCTACCAGGCGGGCTACGGCTGGGCGCCCGTGCTGCGCATCCAGACGCCCGACGGGCGCACGGTCGCCGACGGGGCGACCATCTTCACCGGCGACCCGACGCTCGCCAACGGCGTGATCAAGGCGCCGTCGGCGGGACCCGGGAACCAGCAGCTGGCGGTGAGCGCCATCTTCATGCCGGACCCGGTGCTGCGCGGCGACGCGATCGCGCCCGGCGGCCCGGCGCCGACCCTGCCGTTGCTGCTGGTCCGCCTGTATCGCGGCAACCTGCACCTCGACGCGGCCCAGAACGTGTTCTCCCTCGACACCACGGGTCTCGACCTGCGCTGGCGCGGGGCCCTGCGGATCGGCGACTCCGTGGTGACCCCCGACGGGGATCGCCTCACCTTCACCGCGCTCCGCCAGTACACCGACCTGACCGTGAACAAGGACCCCGGCGTCCCGATCGTGCTGGCCGCCTTCGCCATCGGGTTGAGCGCCCTCCTGCTCAGCCTCTATCTGCCGCTCATGGGCAAGGAAGACCGGCTCGCGCCCTCCAGACAGCTGACCGGGGACTGACGCCCCCGACGACCGGAGAGCCTTGGTTCGGCGCACCCTCGGGCCTGCTCGACGGACCCGCCGCACGACCTTCAGCCCGAATTCGGGTCCCGTTCAGACGCCTGTCCCATGTAACTGGGCAGATCCTTGCTTTGTAAAGCGGCGGGCCGCGTCTGTGCTGGCCCGAGGCTGCGCCTCACTCCGGGTTCTCCGGGTGTCGAAGATAACGTTCACCGTTACGTTTTTGTGTTCGTATGGCGGGCAGAATGGGCCCAACAGTCGGACTCCGGCCCCACGGGAAGGCGCCATGCTGGTGAACGTGGCTGGCCGCCGTCCTCGACGCATGCGCGCACGGGGCCAGGCCCTGGCCGAAACCGCGCTCCTGTTCCCGCTGCTGATGCTGCTCGTGCTGGGCAGCGCGGACCTTGGCCGCCTCTTCTACTACGCGGTCGAGGTGACCAATGCCGCCCGGGAAGGGGCCCGGCAGGGCGTCGCCTTCGATCCGGCGCTCGCCTCGAACCCCAATGACACCTATGCCCAGGTGCTGAGCGTCGTGCGCAGCGAGGCCAGCGATCTCCAGGCGGCCGGGGCGCTCTCCACCCCGACCGCCAGCCCCTCGCACTGCCTGCCGGGGGCCGCGCCCTACGGCGACATCTATTACCCGAGCACCCCCAACACCGGGTGGGTCTACATCTGCTTCGACGGCAACGAGTCCAGCACCGGGCCCGCGCTGAGCACCATCCGGGTCACCGTGCTCTTCAACGCGACGCCGATCACGCCCATGCTGAGCGACTTCATCGGCGGGCAGAGCGGCAGCCTGCACATCGTGGCGAGCACGCTCATGAACGTCCAGGGGGCCGGGTGATGCCGCGCCGGCACCGCGGCCAATCGCTGGTCGAGATGGCCATGATCGCCCCCCTGCTGATCGCGATCCTGATCACCACGATCGACATGGGGCGCGCCGCCTACCTGTACGTGACCCTGTCCGACGCCGTCCGCGAGGGAACGCGGAGCGCGATCGTGACCGGACCCGGCAATCCCACCAATGCCGGCGTGATCGCCGCGGTCCAGAAGCTGGCGGTGGGCGCGCGGCTGAGCGCCGCCGCCTGCCCGAACAATCAGCCCAGCGATCCTCCCACGCCGCCGCCGAACACCGGACTCATCTGGGTGACGGCGCCGGCGAGCCCGCCCCCGACCGCGTCGACGATCAACGCCCCGCGGGGCCAGGCGGCCGCCGCGGCGGGCGGCGGGTGCGTGGCGGTGAACCCCGCCCCGCAGGGACGCTACCCGCTGTCGGTGACGCTGCACTACTACTACCAGCCGCTCACCCCGATCCTGAACGTGTCCTTCGTCATGTCGTTCACCAGCACCATGACGACGGAGTATTGATGCCCGGGCGCAGGCGGCGGCGTCAGTCCGGGCAGGCGATCGTGCTGGTGGCTGCGAGCGCGCTCGTCCTCTCGGCGATCCTGATGCTCGCCCTCGACGGCGGCCTGCTGTTCGTCGACCGGCGGCAGATCCAGAGCGCGGCGGACGCGGCGGCGCTGGCCGGCGGCGACCAGCTCTGGCAGGCGTTCCCGCAGACCTACACGCTGAGCCATCAGAAGGCGATGACCGTGCTGACCGCGAACCTGCCGGGCACCACCATGCCGAGCCCGTTCAC
>DASQGL010000115.1:0-2754 GCA_035632635.1 Candidatus Limnocylindrales bacterium | reverse complement strand
GGCCACATCGCCACCTGGACGGTCGCCGCCGAGCGGCTGAAGGGATACACCGCCGACGAGATCATCGGCCGCCATTTCTCGATCTTCTACGGCCAGGCCGACCGGGCGGCCCGCAAGCCGGACTGGGAGCTGGAGGTGGCCGCCCGCGACGGGCGGATCGAGATCGAAGGATGGCGGCTTCGGAAGGACGGCAGCCAGTTCTGGGCCAACGTGGTCATCACCGCGCTCCGCGACGAGTCAGGGGAGCTGGTCGGCTTCGCCAAGGTCACCCGCGACATGACCAAGCGGCGGGAGGCCGAGCAGCGGCTGCAGGAGTCCGAGCGCGCCAAGGCCGACTTCCTGAACCTGGCCGCGCACGAGCTGCGCAGCCCGCTGACCATCATCACCGGATACCTGTCCCTGATCGAGGACGGGACGTTCGGGCAGATCGGCCCCGGGCTGCAGCGGGCGATTGCGCCGCTGCGCGCCAAGGCGGACGAGATGAACCGGCTGATCTCGCACATGCTCGAGGCTGCCCGGATCGACCAGGGCTCGATCGTCCTGCGTCGCGACGTCCGGGACCTGCGGGACGTGGCGCGGCAGGCGGTGATGACGGCCAACCTGTCCCCCGGCCGGACCATGCCGATCGGGTTCGAGCCCGGTGACTGCGACGTGCGGGTGTCGATCGACTCCGACCGGGTGCAGCTCGTGCTCGACAACCTGCTGAGCAACGCGGTGAAGTACTCGCCGGACGGCGGGCCGATCCTGTGCCGGGTCCGCACCATCGACCACCAGGCGCTGGTCGACGTCATCGATCACGGGGTCGGCATCGCGCCGGAGGACCAGCCCACGCTGTTCCGGCGGTTCGCCCGGATCACCGGGAAGGGCCACGACAACATCCCGGGCACCGGGCTCGGCCTCTACCTCTCCCGCGAGATGGCACTGCTGCACGGCGGAGACATCCATTTCCACTCCACGCCGGGCAAGGGGAGCACCTTCAGCCTGGCCCTGCCGCTGGCCAACTGAGGGCGGACCGACCCGGGCGGATCCCGGTTCCGTAGGCTAACCGGATGCCGGCCTATGTCTGCCGCACCTGCGGCGTCCAGCACGCGTCGAGCGCGCAGCCGCCCGCGACCTGCGCCATCTGCGAGGACGAGCGCCAGTACGTGCCCCGGAAAGGTCAGCAGTGGGCGACGCTCGAGGAGCTGCAGCGGGAGCACCGGATCGAGATCCGGGACCTGGAGCCCGGGCTGACCGGCATCGGCGCCGATCCGCCGGTCGGCATCGGACAGCGCGCGCTGCTGGTCCAGACGCCGGCGGGCAACTTCCTGTGGGACTGCCTGGGGCTGATCGATGCGGCCGGGGTGGAGGCTGTTCGGAGGCGGGGTGGGATCTCCGGGATCGCAATGTCGCACCCGCATTTCTACGGCGTCTGCGTCGAGTGGAGCCAGGCGTTTGGCGGCGCGCCGATCTACATTCCGACGGCCGACCGGGAATGGATGATGCGGCCGGATCCCGCCGTGCGTCCATGGGAAGGATCGGTCGAGCCGCTCCCCGGGATCACGCTGATCCAGTGCGGCGGGCATTTCGAGGGCAGCGCGGTGCTGCACTGGGCGGCGGGAGCCGAGAGTCGCGGGGCGCTGCTGACCGGGGACACGATCACGGTGGCGGCGGACGTGCGGTTCGTCACCTTCATGCGGAGCTACCCGAATTCCATCCCGCTGCCGCCTGGGATGGTGCGGCAGATCGTGCGCGCGATCGAACCGTATCGGTTCGATCGGATCTATGGCGGCTGGTGGGACCGGGTCACTGATCAGGACGGTCCGGCCGCCATCGCGCGATCCGCCGAGCGGTACATCCGGTGGATCGAGGACCGCCCGGGATAACGAGCGGCCTGATCAGCCGGCGCGGCCGCTGGCCCCGTGGGGGTGGGTGTGCTCGCCCAGCGCGTGGTCGGTCTCGCCCTGGCACGGGTGACAGGCTTCGAGCTGGATCGTCGTGTGCCCGACCCCGAATTCGCCGCAGAGCGCGAGCTCGAGCTCGCGGACCAGGTGCTCGCCATCGGACAGCTTCGCCTCCGGGACGACCACGTGGCAGCTGAGCGCGACCTGCTCGGGCGCCAGCATCCAGACGTGCAGGTCGTGGACCGAGTCGACGCCGATCATGCCCGCGATGCGCGCGCGCACCGCGGTCAGATCGACGCCCTCGGGGGTGCCCTCAAGGAGGATGTGAATGGTCTCGAGGACCAGCCGCCCGGCGCCCCACGCGATCAGCGCCGCGATCCCGAGGGAAATGATCGCGTCGGCGGGAAGCCAGCCGGTCGCGAGGATCACGAGCCCGGCCACCGCGACCCCGACCGAGCCGGCCAGGTCGCTGAGCACGTGGAGACGCGCCGCCCGCACATTGAGGCTCGCGGTCCGCTGGCTGAGGCTCACGCCCAGATAGGCATTGATCGCGATCGCGATCAGCGCCGTCCCGAAGACGATCGCGCCCTGGACGGGCTGCGGGTGGAGGAAGCGCTGCACCGCGCCGACGATGATGGCGACCACGATCACCACCAGCAAGGCGCCGTTCGCCATGGCCGCCAGGATGCCGGAGCGGTGATGGCCGTAGGTGTGGCGCAGATCCGCCGGCTTGACCGACTGGCGAAGGGCGAACCAGGCCAGCCCGAGGGCGACGACGTCGGTCAGGATGTGACCGGCGTCGGACAGGACGGCGAGGGAGTGGGAGAGCAGGCCTCCGACCACCTCGACCGCCAGGACCAGGCAGGTCAGC
>DASQGL010000114.1:0-9700 GCA_035632635.1 Candidatus Limnocylindrales bacterium | reverse complement strand
GAGTGCCGGGACAGGGACTCGAACCCTGACGCCCTTACGGGCAGGCGATTTTAAGTCGCCAACGTCTACCTATTCCGTCATCCCGGCGCGAGGCCATTCTACGGCCGGGCTCCCGGCAGGAAAACGCGGGGAGCGCACGACTCCCCGCGTCCGCGTTCGAGACCTAGCGGCTCTGCTCGCCGATCGTGATCGGCAGCTCCTTCAGCTCGCCGGCACGGATCAGGCGCAGCTTCTGGGTGGCGCCGACCTGGAGCTTGCGCAACCCGTTGAAGAGGGCGTCGAGGTCGGTGGTCGAGGTCCCGTCGATCCCGATCAGCGTGTCGCCCTGCATGAGGCCGGCCTGGTCGGCGGGGCTCTTCGGCTCGACCGCCAGGATCAGCAGCCCGCTCTCCTGGTTCGCCTTCGCCTTGACCGCCTCGGGCAGCGGCACCGGCTGCGTCCCGATCCCGAGGTAGGGCCGCTTGACCCGGCCGCCCGAGAGCAGGCTCGCGACCACGCGCTCGGCGACGTCCATCGCGATCGCGCGCCCGTCGCCGCGACCGAAGACCCAGCTGTTCATGCCCACCACGCGGGCGTCGACGTCGACCAGCGGGCCGCCGGAGAATCCCGGGTAGAGCGGGGCGTTGGTCTGGATCAGGTGCTCGATCTCGCTCCCCCGCCAGCCGCGCGGCGACGAGGAGATCGAGCTGATGGTGCCGAAGGTCGCCTTGAGCCCGCCGGACCGCCCCACGGCCAGCACGATCTGGCCGGCCTTGAGGTCGGCGACCCGGGCCCGCGGCGCCGGGGTGAGCGGCAGCCCGGGGACCCGGAGCAGGGCGAGATCGGTCGCGGGATCACGCCCGACCAGGGAGGCCTTCAGGCTCTTCTCGTCGACCACGACCGCGATGTCCTCCTCCTGCTCGACCACGTGGTTCGCGGTCAGGACGAGGTCCTTGTCCCAGACGATGCCCGTCCCGGCGCGGCCGCGCCGCGCGTCGACGCGGACCACGAACTGGCCCGCCTTCGCGACCAGCGCCTCGATGTCTTTCGAAAGATCGGCGAGCACACCCATGGGGAAACGCTCCTTGTGAATACGGTGGATCCGGCGCCCTAACCGTATCCCGGGCGGGCACTCGCCGCCTTCCGCCTCTCGGCTAGCCGGGACCTCCCTCTTCAGCCAGGGCTGGCCTGGAAGGGGGAGCAGGCCCGGGCAAGAGCAGCACACCCGGGCCTGCCAGGGAGGGGGTCAGCGAGTCGAGACGCGCCGGCCGCGTTGGCGGAGACGGAACCGCTTGAGCTGCACGTCCTCCTCCCGGTTCGCCTCCCACTGGCGACTGGGCCAGTCGGCGGCATCCCGCGAGGCAATGCCGAACAGCGCATAGAGGGACTCGAAGGCGCGGTCCGTCCGCACGCGGACTCGCCGCGGCGCGGGGAAATCGCTGGGATTGCGCAGGATGCGGGAGACCACCCACAGATACCCGAGCACCACCAAGACCATCAGCGGCGCCACGATCCAGCCGGCGTGAACGCCAAGCGGCATGCGCATGCCTTGAGGCTAGTCATTGCAACCCGATCCGCCCTCCGTACTGGCCCCCGAAATTCGTACGGATAAGCGAAAATCCGTACTGATGGACCGCCTCTCCCGCCTGCTTCCGCGGCCGCTGGCGCTCGCCCACACCCGCAAGGAGCTGCCCTTCGCCGCGCTCTGCCTGATGGTCCAGGCGGCCCTCTTCTACGGCGACCTGGTCGAGCCCCGGCCGGTCGTGGTCGGCATCCTGACCCTGATCCCGATCCTGACCGCCGTCTGGCTGGCGTCCGACCGGGTGGCGCTGCTGGTGGCCTTAACCGGCCTCCTCTTCCTGATCCTGACCGGGGTGACCGGGGTGGTCGTCTGGTTCACGGTCGGCGCCGAGGTCCTCACCTATGCCGTGACCGCGCTCCTGCTGCGGCTCTACGCCACCGCCTTCGCCGGCCAGCTCGCCCAGCGCCCGGGCCGCCCGTTCCAGGGCCGCGGCCTGACCCGCCGGGAAGGCGACGTCGCCCGCCTGGCGGCGCAGGGCTACACGGCACGCGAGATCGGCGAGCGGCTCTTCATCGGCGAGCGCACGGTCGAGACCCATCTCGCCCATGCCTACGTCAAGCTGGGCGTCCGCTCCAAGTCGGAGCTGATCCGGATCAGCGCCCGCCTGGACCGGGAGGCGCCGGGCGCGGGCAGCGCCTAACGCCAGGTCGCGGCGTCCAGCGCCGTCATCTTCCCTTTCATCCGCATGGCCAGCTGCAGGGCCGCCGCGTGCGCGCCGTCCTCGGGGGAATTCGAGAGCGGCTCGAGCTGGGGCGCGCCGCCGTAGCGGTGGCGCAGCGCCTGCCGGATCAGGTGGTCCGTGAACCACGGGTTCTTGGGCAGGACCGGCCCGTGCATGTAGGTGCAGTAGACCTGGCGGTAGATCGCGCCCTCGGTCCCGTCCTCGCCGTTGTTGCCGCCGCCCGCCAGCACGGTGCCGAGCGGCGCGACGCCCTCGCCCCGAAAGGTGCGCCCGCTGTGGTTCTCGAAGCCGACCAGGGTCTGTGGCGCCCCGTCCGCAAAGCGGCACTCGATCGCGATGTGGTTCATGAACCGGGTCGGGCCGCCCTGGGTCGTGATGTCGAGCGCCCCGATGCCCTCGAGCCGGGGCCCCTTCGAGGGCTGGTAGTAGTGGCCGAGCAGCTGGTAGCCGGCGCAGACCGCGAGCACGACGACGTCCGACTCGACGGCCGCCCGGATGCCGGCGGCCTTGGGCTGGAGGTCGCGGGCCGCCACGTCCATCTCCTTGTCCTGCCCGCCGTGGAAGAGGATCAGGTCGAACTGGGTGAAGTCCGGCGTCTGCCCCACGCCGATCTCGGTGACCTCGGTCGCGATGCCGCGCCACTCGCTGCGCCGCTGGATGGCGAAGAGATTGCCGCGGTCGCCGGCCACGCTCAGAAGCGCCGGATACAGGTGTCCGATCCGAATCGTGCGCGCGCTGTCTGGCATGCTCCTCAGTCCTCCCAGAACGGCTTGACCCAGCCGCGACTTTCCATGATCCGGCGCAGCTCGCGGGTGGGCGTGTACCCGGACAGGATGTAGAGCGTCCCGCCCGGCGGGGTGCGGGTCAGCGCCGCGTCGAGCGCCGGGGTGAGCTCGCGCTCCACCGTGATCCGCGCTTCCGGGATTCCGGCGTACTTGAATCGCATCGCGACTTCGTCCGCCTTGGTCCCGCCGGCGACCACCCAGGGGACCTGGGCGGCGGCCTCCTCCAGGTCGACGTCCCAGAGCCAGGCGAAGTCCTCGCCGTCCACCACCGTGTTGCTGTGGACGGCCAGGATCGCCTTCGGACCCGGGCGCTGCAGGATGGTGCGCAACGTGGTGTTGTAGGAGATCGGGTTCTTGACGAAGCCGAGCACGACCTGCTTGTCGCCGGCCGCGATCGTCTCCAGCCGGCCGAAGGCGGGGCGCAGCGACGCCATCGCGGAGGGGATGCCGGCCGGCGCCAGCCCGAGCGCGCGGGTCGCCGCCACCGCGGCCGCCGCGTTGTAGACGTTGTGCAGCCCGGGGAGGCCCACGTCGAAGCGCAGCTCGCCGTCGGGCGTCGCGAGCGTGACCGCGCTGCCCTGGGCGCCGGGCGTGACCGCGGTCACCGCGACGTCCAGCCGCGGCCGCGCGTAGCCGCAGCTCGGACAGCGGAAGTCGCCGAGGTGCGAGATGTAGACCTTGGTGTAGACGAGGTCGTGCTGGCAGCGCACGCAGCGGATGGTGTCGGCCGCGTGCTCCGGCACCTCGGTGCCCACGTCCTGCGTCTGCATGCCGAAATAGATCCGGCGGCAGGCGGCGTCCGGGGCGAAGCTCGCGACCAGCGGGTCGTCGCCGTTCAGGATCGCGGTCGCGCTGGGCGGCAGCGCGGTGATCGCCCGCTCGAGCGCGCCGGCGACCGCGTAGAGCTCGCCGAAGCGATCGAGCTGATCGCGAAAGATGTTGGTCACGATCACGACGCCGGGGCGGATCTCGGCGGCGGCGGCGGACATGGTCGCCTCGTCGATCTCGAAGAGGAGGACGTCCGCCTGCATCTCCCCGAACAGGTTGGCGCCGGTGACCGCGACCGAGGTCACGCCCTGGAGCAGATTGGACCCGGTCCGGTTCTGCACCACGCCCTTGCCGGCCGCGGTGGCGATCGCCGCGATCATCCGGCAGGTGGTCGTCTTGCCGTTGCTGCCGGTGACCACGAGCTTGGCCGCGCGCGTCCGCCCGATCACCTTGCGCAGCACGAGGGGGTCGATCCGCCGCGCCACCATCCCCGGCAGGCTGGTGCCGCCGCCGATCCGGAGCAGGCGCACGGTGCGGCCGGCCAGCTTTCCGGTGGAGAGCGCGAGCGTGAGGCGCGCCGACGCAACCGGGTTCACTCGCCCCATCCTAGCGGCGCCGGATCACCGAAAGGAGCACCGGAAGCTCGGCGCTGCCGAGCGCCCGTTCCACCAGCAGGTAGGTGGCGGCGCCCACGACGATGGCCGCGGCGCCCGCGGCGACGTGGCGCAGGCTGCCGCCGAACGTGAAGCCCGCGATCAGGAGGTAGACCCCGCCCGCCGTGAGCACCATGGGCAGCGAGCCGATGACGGCGCGCGTGAAGCTCAGGGCGACGGCGTTCAGCCGCGGGCTGCCGAGCCGCGGCAGGAGCAACCGGCCGAGCAGGATCGCGTTCAGCGTGGCGGCGATGGACGTCCCCAGCGCCAGGCCGCCCTGGGCGAGCAGGCGGACCAGGAAGACGTTGGTCATCAGGTTGACCGCGATCACCAGCGCCGAGATCTTGAGCGGCGTGATCACGTCCTGCAGCGCGTAGAACCCGCGGACCAGCAGGGCGGTCGCCGCCTGGGAGACGAGGCCGAGGCTGAAGAAGACGAGCGCGACCGCGGTCTCGCGCGTCGAGGACTGGTCGAAGTGGCCGCGCTGGAAGAGGATGGCGACGATCGGCAGGCCGAAGACCGCGAGCGCGAACGCGGAGGGCACCAGCATGAAGATGTTGAGCCGCAACGACAGCAGCAGCCGGTCGCGCAGCCGCTCGATCGCGTTGAGCGCCGCATCCCGCGAGAGGAACGGGAAGAGGACGTAGGCGAGCGCCGACGAGAAGGTGCCGAGCGGGACCTGGGCGATCGTGTCGGCGTATTTCAAGGCCGCGACCCGGCCATGCGGCAGCGAGGTCGCGAGCGTGGTGTCGACGAAGAGGTTGATCTGGGCCGCCGCCAGCCCGAGCGCGATCGGGAACATCAGCCGTCCGACCTTGCGCACGCCCGGGTCGTTCCAGCCGAGCGCGGCGTGCGGCCGCCAGCCGGTGCGCCAGAGGGAGGGCAGCTGCACGGCCAGGAACAGGACGGCGCCCACGACGACGCCCCAGGCCAGCGCCTCCACCCCGACCCGCGGCGCGAAGACGGCCGCGGCCGTGATGATCGAGAGGTTGTAGACGAGCGCGGCCGGCGACTGCCCGAGGAAGCGCTGGTGAGCGGACAGGATGCCGACCACCAGCCCCCCGGCACCCAGGAAGATCGGCTGGAGCAGAAGGATCCGGGTCAGCTTGACGATCAGGTCGTGGTCGGCCGGGCCGTAGCCGTAGGCGGTCAGGTTGACGAAGAGGGGCGCCCCCAGCCAGAGCAGCACCGCGCCGGCGGTCAGGATCAGGATCCCCGAGTTGAGGACCCGTTCGGCGATCTCCCGGGCGCGATGGGTCTCGCCCAGCGCGAGGTGCTCGGAGAGCACGGGGATGAAGGCGGAGCTGATCGCCCCGGCGAGGAGGAGGTTGAAGAGGAGGTCCGGGACCCGGAAGGCGACCTGGTAGTCGTCGAGGTGCTGGGAGGTGCCGAACGTATTCGCGATGACGAGGTCGCGAGCGTAGCCGAGGATCCGGCTCAGGACGAAGACGCCCAGGATCAGCGTGGCGGCTGAGACGATGCGCCGCCGCTGCTGTGACACCGACGCAGATTCTAGTGGCGCTGGGGCCGGCCGGCGACAGCAGGCGAACGGCGGCCGCCCGCATCAGTCCTTCAGACGAGGGGGCGAAAGACGCTGGCGGAGCTTCCCGGGCGGGCCGACACTGCAGGCAGAGCCGCACGAGCCATACGGCGGAGGAGGTGAATGAGATGGGCGATTTCACCGCCGTGTACGGAGTCTGGCTGGCGGTTGGCGCCGCCGTCGTGGCCGGGGCCGCCTACATCGCCGTCATGACCTACCTCGCCACACACCGGCGCAGCGCGCAGAAGACTCAGCTTCCCAAGGCCGCCTGACGCCTGACGGGCGCGCCGTCGCGGGTAGCATGAGGGCGTGTCGACTGCCCCCAGCCCGGCGCTGATCCACGCCCGCGGTCTCGTCAAGCGCTTCGGCGACTTCGTCGCCGTCGACGGCATCGATTTCGACGTCGCGGCGGGCGAGGCTTTCGGGTTTCTCGGCCCCAACGGCGCCGGGAAGACGTCGACCATGCGCATGATCGGGAGCGTGTCGCCAGTGACGGCCGGGACGCTGCGCGTGTTCGGCCTGGACCCGGCGACCGATGGGCCCCGCATTCGGGCCCGGCTCGGCGTCGTGCCGCAGGCGGACAGCCTGGACCTGGAGATCACGGTCCGCGACAACCTCTTTATCTACGGGCGCTTCTTCGACCTCTCGGCGGCCGAGGCTCGCCGCCGCGCGGACGAGCTGCTCGAGTTCGTGCAGCTCTCGGAACGCGCCAAGGACGAGGTCGAGCCCCTCTCCGGGGGCATGAAGCGCCGGCTGGTGATCGCCCGCGGGCTGGTCAACGAGCCCGACCTGCTCCTGCTCGACGAGCCGACCACCGGGCTCGATCCGCAGGCCCGTCACCTCGTCTGGGACCGCCTCTACCGGCTGAAGCGGCGCGGCGTCACGCTGGTCCTGACCACGCACTACATGGACGAGGCCGAGCAACTATGCGACCGGCTGGTCGTGATGGACAAGGGCAAGATCGTCGCCCACGGCTCGCCGCGGGAGCTGATCGATCGCTATTCGACGCGCGAGGTGCTCGAGCTGAGATTCCCGGCCGATGGGCAGCCGCAGCTCGACGGTCGCCTCGAAGGACTGGCCGATCGCGTCGAGGTCCTGCCCGACCGGGTGCTGCTCTACACCGGCGACGGGGAGGCGGCGATCGCCGGCGTCCACCAGCGTGGCCTCCAACCGATCAGCTCGTTGATCCGCCGGAGCACGCTGGAAGACGTCTTCCTCCGCCTCACCGGCCGGAGCCTGGTCGAGTGAACCTGGCCCGCGCCGGCGTCGTCCTGGAGCGCAACGCGCTCAACTACCGGCGCACCTGGCGCGGGTCGATCATCGTCTCCTTCGTCTCGCCCATCCTCTTCCTGGCGGCGATGGGGCTCGGGCTGGGGAGCCTGATCAGCCACGGGCAGCACCGCCTGGTCGCGGGGTATCCCTACCTCGACTACCTGGCGCCCGGGCTGCTGGCCGCGACCGCCATGCAGACCGCCGCGCTGGAAACGATGTATCCGATCCTGGCCAAGCTGATGTGGGACAAGATCTACGAATCCATCCTGGCGACCCCGGTCCGGGTGGCCGAGGTCTTCATCGGCGAGCTGAGCTGGATCTGCGTGCGCCTCCTGATCGTCACGACTACGTTCTTCACGGTCATGGTGGCCTTCCGGGTCGTGCACACGCCGGCGGGCATCCTGGCGATCCCGATCGCCGTCCTGACCGGGCTCGCCTTCGGCGGCGCGTTCATGGCCTACAGCTCGAACCAGCGCAACGACTCCGGCTTCGCCGCGCTGAACCGCTTCGTCGTAATCCCGCTGTTCCTGCTCGCCGGCACCTTCTTCCCCATCACGAACCTGCCCGCGGTCTTCCAGGCGATCGCCTGGCTGACCCCGCTGGCGCACGGCGTCGCGCTGACCCGAGCGGTGACGCTGGCCACCCCCATGGCGCCGCCGGCCGCGCTCGGACACCTCGCCGTGCTGGTCGCCTACGCCGCGGTCGGCTTCGTCATCGGCCGGCGCAATTTCGAGCGGCGGCTGACCGTCTGATGGCGGTCCTCCAGGGCCTGCGCGCCCTCCCCCTGCCAGTCGGCTTCCGCGCGGCCCACATCATCGAGCGCAACCTCATCCACTATCGCCGGCACTGGATCATCATCTTCTCCGGGTTCTTCGAGCCGCTCCTCTACCTGCTCGGCATCGGCTACGGCGTCGGGTCCCTCGTGCCCGCCATCCACGTCCCGGGTGGCCAGACCCTGCGCTACGCGGTCTTCGTGGCGCCGGCCCTGATGGCGTCGTCGGCGATGAACGGCGCGGTCTACGAGACGTCGTTCAACTTCTTCTTCAAGCTGAAGCACATGAAGATCTTCGACGCGGCGCTGACCACGCCGATGGGCGTCGGCGACGTGGCGCTGGGCGAGATCGGCTGGGCGGTAGCGCGCGGATCGGTCTACGCGATCGGATTCCTGGTGGTGATGACGGCCCTCGGCCTGAACGCCTCGCCCTCGGCGATCCTGGCCCTACCCGCGGCCATGCTGCTCGGCTTCACGTTCGCGAGCATCGGGACGGCGACCACCACCTTCGTCCGCACCTGGCAGGACTTCGATCTCGTGCAGCTCATCCTCCTCCCCCTCTTCCTGTTCTCCGCGACCTTCACGCCGATCAGCCTGTACCCGGCGCCGCTGCAGGTCGTGATCGAAGCCACGCCGCTCTACCACGGCGTCGACCTGATTCGCGGCCTGACGACCGGCGCGCTCGGGCCGGGACTCGTCGTCGACGTGGCCTACCTGGTCGTGCTCGCCGCGATCGGGCTGACGATCGCGGGCTGGCGGATGCGCGCCCTGCTGCTCAAGTAAGCGGGTGGACAAGGCGCGTTCCGGCCGTCGACTCGCGCTGCTGGGGTTGGCCTTGCTCCTGCTGAGCGGCTGCGACCTGCCGGTGGGCCCCGGCTCCACGCTCCCGCCCTCGCCGTCCGCCTCGGCGACGCCGCTCAGCCTGGTCGAGCTGGCCCGGGCGCGCATCCGCGCCCTGCACGATCCGGTTCCCGACCCGGGGTCGTCGGCGGCCCCGACCCGCCTCACCGTCGTCCGCATGCCCGGCTCCACGGCGCTCCCGCCGCTGAACCGAACCTTCGTCGACCCGAGCCTGGTGCGGCCGATCTACGCCGCGCTGCTGGCCGAGCCGCCGATCCCGCCCGACATCGGGGTGACCTGCCCGCCCGACAACGGCGTGCAGTGGCACCTCGAGTTCGTCGGCAGCGCCCGCCTGATCCTCACGGCCAACGCGTCCGCCAACGGCTGCCAGTTCGTGCGGATGCAGCCGGCCAGCGACCGCCGGGCTCGCGAGCGCGAGTTCTGGTTCCTGCTGGCGCAGGCGCTCGGGCTGACGATCGACGACATGCATCCACAGTAGGAGTGCACCGGTTGTGGGGCGGGGTCCTTGCGGGCCTGCTCCGCGATCGGATCGATCAGCTCCGCCACCCGTTTCAGTTTCAGGCGGTCGGGTCGGCTTGTACCCGCTCATAGGCGCGGTTCATGCCAGCGCCTCATAGACTGCCAGCGATCGGTTCTCCACCTCCGGGCTCTCAAGCAGGCTCATCTGTTGCGGCTAGCGGGCCAGGGCCTTCGCCGTCTCCAGGCAGCAGGCGACCGGCCCGGCTCTTCCTCCACGAATGGCAGTGGGCCAAGTCCGTGGGTGGCGACCCCGAGCGGACTCGGGGGCGCAAATACCACCGGTCCTT
>DASQGL010000113.1:0-2487 GCA_035632635.1 Candidatus Limnocylindrales bacterium | reverse complement strand
GGACCGAGATCGAGGTCTGAACCAGCAGCATCGGGATCGCGATCCGGGTCAGCAGGAAGCCCGGGTAGGCGAGCGGCACGCGCAGGGCCACGGCGCAGGCGACGGTCGCCGCCGCGCTGCTCGCGTCATCCGCGCCCGGCGCCACGCTCCTGCTGATCGCGGGGCTCCTGGCGGGCTACGCCTACGACCTCTGGTTCAAGCCGACACCGCTCAGCTTCCTGCCCTTCGCGATCGCATTTCCGCTGCTCCTGGTGTGGGTGCGGGAGACCGTCTCGTTCGGGCCGCCGATCGCGCTGACCGTGCTCGCCGGGGCCCCGCTCGCGGTCGCGATTCACCTCGCGGACGCGCTCGAAGACGTGGCGGTGGACGCGCGGGCGGGGGTGCGGACGCTGGCCGTGACGCTCGGGCCGGTGCGGGGCATCCGGGTGTGCGCCGCCGCGCTGCTGCTGGGAACGGTGGTCCTCGCCGCCTCGACCGCCCGGGTCGAGACGGTCATGGCGCTCCTGGTCCTTCTGTGCGGGGCCGGTGCAAGCGTAGCCTTGGTCTCAGGGATGGTGTCGCGCTGGATCGTGGCCGTGGCCGCGGGCGTCGAGGTGGTGGCCTGGCTCGCGAGCGCCGGGTGGTGACCGACCGCATCGATCCGGAAGAAGTCGGCACGCGCTACGGCGAGTGGTTCACGCGCGGCCTGCGCGGCATCGGGATGCGTTACCTGTTCTCGCGGCGGGGGCTGTGGGTGATCAACACGCCCTACCGGAGGATCCTCGAGGCCGCCTCGATCAGCGCCCACGACCGCGTGCTCGACCTGGGGTGCGGGATCGGCAACCTGCTGATCGCGCTCAGCGAGCGGACCGCGTTCACGCACCCGCCGGTGGGCCTGGACATCTCGCCCGATTTGATCGCGCTCGGCCGGACCGAGATCAAGCGCGCCGGGATGGAGGGGCGCATCAGGCTGGAGACGGCCGGTGCCGATCGGCTGCCCTTCGATCCGGGCACGTTCGACGTGGTCATCACCTCACACGTCCTCAAGCACCTCGACGACGCGGCGCTCGCGCGCACGTTCCGCGAGGTGCGGCGCGTGCTGCGGCCGGGCGGTCGCTTTCTGCTCTGGGAGTTCGCCCGCAGTCCCCGGTCGGCGCCCCTCTTCTGGAGCGCGCGGTGGACCGGCCTGCCACCCGCCTTCGTGCTGCGCTCCGAGGCGACCATGCGCGCCGCCCTGGAGGCGGCCGGCTTCGGCGCCATCCGGCGCATCGCCACCGGACCGTTCCTGGTCCCGCCGGTGCCGCGGCTCGCCCTCCTGGCGCGGGCACAGGCATGACCCGCGTCATCGACATCAGCCTGGCCGTGCATCCGGGGATGCCCGTCTACCGCGGCAACCCGCGGGTCCGCGTTCGCCGAACGCTCACCCTCGCCCGCGACGGCGTCAACCTGAGCGAGGTCTGCCTGGGCTCGCACACCGGGACACACGTCGACGCCCCGGTGCATTTCCTGCGGGGCGGCATCGGGGTCGATCGGGTGGACCTCTCCCGCTTCTTCGGCCCCGTGTGGGTCGCCGACCTGCGGCGCGTGCGCGAGGTCGTCGACGCCGCGGCGCTGGAGGCGGCGCGCATCCCCGGGGGGACGCAGCGGTTGCTGCTGCGCACGCGCAACTCGCGCCTGTGGCATCCGGTCCGGCCCTTTCGGAGCGATTTCGTCTACCTCGCCCCGGACGGCGCCGACTGGCTCGTGGCGCGCGGCGTGCGGCTGGTCGGCATCGACTACCTGTCGATCGAAGGCTTCCACGTGCCGGGCGGTCCGACTCACCGCCGTCTGCTCGGAGCGGGCATCCCGATCCTGGAAGGGTTGGATCTGTTCCGGGTCCCACCCGGACGCTACCAGCTGGCCGCCGCCCCGGTCCGCTGGCGCGATTGCGACGGGGCGCCGGCGCGCGCCGTGCTCTGGCGATGATCGGGCAGACGTGGACCTGGCACGGCCCGGCCTGGAGCCGCGCGCGTGAGGCGATCGCGGTCACCTCGCGCGGTATCATCTAGCGCGATGTCAGTGACCGCGTCGGACTTCCAGCTGCACGGCCGGATCGAGAACTACCGCGAGCGCCTCACCGAGATCCTGACCGAGCTGGATCGCATCGTCCGCGAGGTCATGGAGCAGGTCAACCGGGACCGGCTGGAGGGCACCGGCCGGATCACGTACGAGACGCTCCCGCCGCGCTGGACGCTCGCCTGGCGGGCCATGGGGGGCCGCTACGAGGCGAACCTGATGGCCTTCGCCCAGGGCGGCGCGTGGGTGATCCATGGCCGCACCGGGCTCGACCGCCCCTTCCGGAATTTCGCCGGCGCCCGCGAGCGAGACGTCCGGGCGATCCGCGCCGAGGTCATCGGCCAGCTGGAAACAGACGTCGCCTTTCGCTGAGTCACGCGCCAGGGTGCCGCGGGGCGCCGCGGCGCGGCCGGGGAGCCGCAGGTCCCCTCCCGTGCGCGCAGACGGGCCGGG
>DASQGL010000112.1:0-13532 GCA_035632635.1 Candidatus Limnocylindrales bacterium | reverse complement strand
GCAGCGGTCGGGGACGACCGTCATCGCAGGCGCCGACCGAGATCAGACCCGGTGTCGCCAGCCCTCGGTGATGCCGCGGCCGGGGCTGGGGCCGCCGCCGATCGGGCCGGCCGTCAGCCGGATGGTCGCCTCATCCCCGCCGGGGCGACCGCCGCTCTCCGCCACCCAGGAGCCGGGGACCCGGACCACGACCGACCCGTCCGCGTGGAACTCGACGGTAACCGCCACCCTGCCCGGGCCGCGAACCGTCTCCGACCTGAGCGGGTGAGCCATCGATCCTCACCCTAGCTCCGGCTCGATGCCGGCGCCGCGGCCGTGGCCCCGCTCCCCCACCGCTCGCGCAGGCGCGGCAGCACCTCCTTCCCGTAGAGGCGAAGGAAGCGGACCTGGTCGGGACCGGGCGCGTGGAAGACGAGGTGGGTGAAGCCAAGCTCGAGGTACGGGCGCAACTGCTCGAGGTGCTCCTCCGGGTCGTTCGACACCAGCCAGCGGCGGTGCGCCTGGTCGGCCACCTCGGCCGCCCGGCGCTCCATCTCGCGCGGGTCCTCGATCCCGACCTTGGCCTCGGCCGGCAGCGCCAGCGCGGCCCAGATCCGCGTGTCCTTGAGGGCGCGGTCGCGGTCCGTATCGAAGGACACCTTCATCTCGATCATCTTCTCGATGCCCGCCGGGTCGCGATTCGCCTGGGCGGCGCCCTCGGCCACCGCCGGCAGCAGGGTTTGCGAGTAGAGGTCCATCCCCTTGCCCGAGGTACAGATGAACCCGTCGGCCACGCGCCCGGCGAGCCGGGCCGCGACCTGCCCTGAGGCCGCCACGTAGAGCTTCACCGGCTCCGACGGCCGATCGTAGACGGTGGCATTGCGGGTCCGGTAGTACTGGCCCTGGAAGGTGACGAAGTCTTCGGTCCAGAGCCGGCGCATCAGGTCGATCGCCTCCTTGAGACGGGCGAAGCGTTCCTTGAACTCCGGCCATTCGATGTCCAGGACCGGGACCTCGTTCATGGACTCGCCGGTCCCGACGCCGAGCATCACCCGCCCCGGGTTGAGGCAGCCGATGGTCGCGACCGCCTGGGCCACGATCGCCGGGTGATAGCGGAACGTGGGCGTGACCACGCTGGTGCCGAGCTCGACCCGTTTCGTCCGCTCGCCGAGCGCGGCCAGCCAGGCGAAGGAATAGGGCGCGTGCCCATCCGTGTGGCGCCACGGCTGGTAGTGATCGCTGACCACGACGCTGTCGAAGCCCTGCGCCTCGGCCTCGACCGCGAACTCCAGCAGCTCGCGGGGACCAAACTGCTCCGCCGACGCCTTATACCCGAGTCTCAACATGTGTTCACGCCTCCGCGTCAATCAAGATCATGCGCCGTTCCGTCATCTCCTCGACGGCGTACCGAGGGCCTTCGCGACCGAGACCGCTTGCCTTCACCCCGCCGTAGGGGAGGTGATCGAGCCGGTAGTTGGGAGGCCGGTTGACGTTGACCACGCCCGCCTCGAGCCGGCGTCCGACCATCATCGCCAGCGGCAGCGAGCGGGTGAACACCGCGCCGACCAGGCCGTACGGGGTGTTGTTGGCCGACGCCAGCGCCGTCTCGACGTCGTCGTATCGGGTGAGCACGGCCACCGGGCCGAAGACCTCTTCGCAGTTGACCGGCTGCTGTTCGGGCACGTCCTGCAGCACGGTCGGCTGGTAGGCGGCCCCCGTGCGCAGGCCGCCGCAGAGCAGGCGGCCGCCGGCCGCCACCGCGTCGCGGACCCAGGACTCGACCCGCCGGGCCTCGCCCTCGTCGACCATGGTGCCCAGGTCCGATTTCGGGTCCAGGGGATCGCCGACCACCAGCGCGGCGGCGCGCCGGGCCAGCTCCGCGGCGAAGGCATCGAAGATCGCCGCGTGGACGAAGATGCGCTGGGCGGAGTTGCAGCTCTGCCCGGCATTCGCGAAGGCGCCCCAGCTGAGCGCCGCGGCCGCCTTGACGACGTCGGCGTCATGGTGGACGAGGGTCGCCGAGTTCCCGCCCAGCTCGAGCGTGACGCGCTTCAGCCCCGCGGCATCGCGGACCTGCTCGCCGGCCCGACGGCTCCCGGTCAGGGTCACGAAGTCGACCCCGGCGTGCGCGACCAGCGCGGTGCCCAGGTCGGGGCCGCCCGGCAGGATGCTGATCGCCGGCGCGGGCATGCCCGCTTCGACCAGGATCCCGGCCAGCGACAGGGCCGAAAGCGGCGCCTTGGAGGCGGGTTTGAGGATGATCGCGTTGCCCGCGGCCAGCGCCGGTCCCAGCTTGTGGGCGACCAGGTTGAGCGGCGAATTGTAGGGGGTGATCGCGCCCACCACGCCGACCGGGACCCGCAGCTCCAGCGCGATCAGCTTCTCCCCGCCCGACATGGCGTCCGCCGTCAGCCCATCCCCGTGCAGGTGCCGGGCCGCGTCGGCCGACGCGCGCAGCGTCTCCGCCACCCGGCCCGCCTCCCGGAAGGTGTCCTTGAACGCTTTCCCCACCTGGCGGCTGACCTCGGTCGCCAGCGCCTCACGGCGCTCGGACACGATCGCGGCGGCGCGCTCCAGGATGGCGGCGCGCGCGTGAACCGGCAGCGCGGCCACGGCCTTCTGCCCGCTTCGCGCCAGGCCGACCGCGCGGTCCAGGTCGTCCAGGCCGGCCCGTGAGACGTGGGCGACGACCTCGCGGCGATAGGGGTCGATCACCTCGAGCACCCCGCCCGATCCGCGAGCCGGGGCGCCGCCAAGCAGGAGGAGGGTCTCGGCGGGCGCCGACACGGCTCTCGGCGTCACGCGGACGGCGTTGCGCTCACCGCGCCCACCGCCGGCATGACCTCACGCGCGAACAGTTCCATCTGCCGGACCGCGCCGGCGGCGTCGGGCGAATAGAAGATGGCGCAGATCTCGGTGACCCCGGCGTCCACGTACTCGCGCAGGCGGGCCGAGAGCTCGGCCGGGGTCCCGACCAGGACGGGCTCCATCGGATGGGCGGGCGGCGGCGGCGGGGGCACGGGGTTGCCGGCCGGCACCGAGGCGGCCCGGTTTGCTTCGGCCTCGCTCCGAGTCTGACCCAGGCTGACGTAGAACTGCCGCGTGATCTCCATCGGGGCGTCGGCCCCGCGCGCTTCCCGGACGTAGCGCCGGACCTGCGCCACCTTCTCCTTGAGCGGCTCCGGGTGAAAGCCGTAGTCGATCCAGCCCTGGCCCGAACGGGCCAGCCGCCGGAAGACGCCTTCGACCTCGCCCGCCATGAAGATGGGCAGCGGATCCTGGACCGGTTGGGGATGGGCTTCGACGTTCTCGAACTTCACGTACTGGCCGCTGAAGGAGGCACGGCGCTGGGTCCACAGCGCGCGCAGCGCATCGACGAACTCGTCCATCATCTGGCCCCGATTCGGCGAGCCCAGGTCGCCCCGAAGGCTCCGGAACTCGTCGGCCGACCCGCCCAGGCCGATGCCCAGGGTCAGCCGGCCGTTGGACAGCGCGTCGAGGGTGGCGACCTGCCGGTTGAGCAGGATCGGGTGGTGGTGCGGCAGCACGATGGTGCTGGTCACGAACCGGATCCGTTTGGTGAGCGCCGCGAGGTGCCCGATCGTCACCAGCGGATCGTAGTAGCTGGGCGGCTGATCGTACTTCAGGGCGACCCCGGGTTCCGTCTGCAGGAACTCGTTGAGCCAGATCGAGTAGTAGCCGAGGCGCTCGGCCTCGGTGGTCACGGTGCGCAGCCATGCCGGGGTCACGGCGCCGATCGGGTTCTGCCGGCCCTCCCGGCAGTTGGGGAGCCCGGTGCTGAACTTCACGGTCATAAAAAAGCCTTTCCCTCTTCTTCCGCGACCTCAGCGGACCACGAACGGATCCGCGATCTCACCGACCGTCTCGATCCAGACGCTCTTCACCTGGGTGTATTCGGTGATCGCCTCGGGGCTCGATTCACGTCCGTAGCCGCTCTGCTTGTACCCGCCCCAGGGCGCGGCGTAGGAGGCGGCCCGATAGGTGTTGATCCAGACGATCCCGGTCTCGAGGTTCTGGGCCATGCGATGGGCGCGGCTCACGTCTTTCGTCCAGACCCCGGCCGCCAAACCGTAGCTCGAGTCGTTGGCCAGGCGGACGGCCTCGGCCTCGTCCTTGAACGGGATCACGGCGAGCACCGGGCCGAACACCTCCTCGCGCGCGATCGTCATGTCGTTGCGCACCCCGGTGATGATGGTGGGTTCGAAGAAGTATCCCCTGGACAGCGCCGCCTGGCCGGCAGGCTGCTTGCCCCCGGTGGCGACCGTGCCGCCCTCCTGCTTCGCGACCTCCACGTAGTGCTTGATCTTCTCCAGCTGGGCGGGGAAGCAGACCGGCCCCATCTCCGTCTGCGCGTCGGCGGGATCACCGAGCTTGATCATCTTCGCCCGCGCCGACAGCCGGTCGACCAGCTCGTTGGCGATCGACTCCTGCACCAGCAGGCGCGATCCGGCGATGCAGGTCTGCCCCGAGGCGGCGAAGATGCCCGCCATCACGCCCTTGACCGCGTTGTCCAGGTCGGCGTCCTCGAAGACGATCTGTGGGGACTTGCCGCCCAGCTCGAGGGAGACCGGGACCAGGTTCTCGGCTGCCGCCCGGGCGACCGCGCGTGCCGTCGGGCCGCCGCCGGTGAACGCGATCTTGCCCACGCCGGGGTGGCTGACCAGGCTTTCGGCCGTGGGACGGCCCGGCCCGGTCACCACGTTGAAGGTGCCGGGTGGGAAGCCGGCCGCCTCCACCAGCTTGGCGAACTCGAGGGTCGAGGCGGAGGCCTGCTCCGACGGCTTGGCGACCACGACGTTGCCGGTCGCCAGCGCGGGCGCGACCTTCCAGGTCAGCAGCAGCAGCGGGGAGTTCCAGGGCGTGATCGCCGCGATCACCCCGATCGGCTCGCGCACGATGTAATGGAAGATGTTGGGCTTGTCCAGGGGGACGACGGAGCCCTGGATCTTATCGGCCCAGCCGGCCCAGTAGGTGTAGTAGTCGGGGAGCCCCTGGACCTGGCCCAGCATCTCCCGGAGCAGCTTGCCGTTGTCGCGGGTCTCCACGGCGGCCAGTTCCTGCGCGTGGGCCGCGATCTGATCCGCCAGGCGCCGCAGCGCCTTGCCCCGGTCCTTGCCCAGCGTCTTGCGCCAGGTCACAAACGCCTCCCGGCCCGCCCGCACGGCGCGATCGACGTCGCCACTCGAGGCCAGCGGCACGGTCGCCCAGGTCTCCCCGGTGAACGGGTTGACCGAGTCCATGGTCTGCCCCGATTCGGCGTCCCGCCACTCGCCGCCGATGTACATCTGGTACCGGCGAACCTGCACCGGCGCCTCCACCGGACTCATCCGCGTCTCACTGATTCGCGCGGGAAGCCGCGGCCACGGGCGCCTGCGCCTTGCCCGAAGCGAGCCGGATCGTCATCGGCTTGGCCCCCTCGAGCAGCTGCGATTTCGCCTTCTGCCGGAAGCCGCTGATGTCCCCGTCCATGCGGGCGACCGGGACGAGCGGCACCGGCACGCCCTGCACGTTCTCCTGGGCGTCGCCGTAGCACAGCCGCAGGCTGCGATCCCGCGGATCGACGTAGATGTAGCCCGGCCAGTGGAAGGTGGTCCCGCCGCCGAGCGCGGCGGCGTCCAGCCCGGACAGCGAGTCGGCCGTGAGCTGCGTCATGCCGCCCGCCCAGGTCGAGTTGGAGGCGCGGCCCTGCAGCGGGAGCGCCCTGGCGAAGGCCGCCGCGGCCGCCGCGTTCGCCTGCTCCAGCAGGGTCGCGGTGACCACGGTGCCGTCGAAGTCGACCTCGATCTTGCGACCGGACAGCGCCGGGTAGCGGAACGGGGTCGTCTGGTCGGCGGCCTTGCGGAAGCGGATCGGCTTGGTGCCGGTGTACTGGAGGTCGTCGCCGACCTTGCCCCAGGCGCTGACGTCACCCTCGATCTCGGCGAGGGGGGTCAGCCCGAAGATGCCCTGGGGCGCGGCGAAGAGCGCCTTGCCGACGCAGAACGCGATCTCCTTGATCGGCGGGTAGTAGACGAGCATGCCGGGGTACTGGAAGAAGGCGGCGTTCTCCACCGGGAGGTCGCCGACGGGGGTCGCCTCGAGCATGCGGAACATCTCGCCCGACACCTGGGCGTGCACCGCCCGTCCCTCGAAGGGCAGCGCCTCCCAGATGGCGCTGGTCGTCTTGGGCGCGGCCTCCTCGTTGAGGCGTGCGCGCGCGACATGCCCGTCGAGGTCGATCTCGATGAATTTCATGAGCTCCTCCTGATCCGCGAAGCCGTCCCACCCGGGCTGTCCCGGCAGTGACCGGCCCCTTCCCCGTGGGGCCAGTGCATTTCGTCGTACGCAATCGTACACAACGCTCAGGGGACTGTCAACGCGGACCCGAACCGCCCGGTTCGGGCCCGGGAGCGCCCGCCGTCCCTAACGGCGCGCGGCTCAGGCGCCGCGCTTGCTGGTCAGGGCGGTCTCGGCCACGCGCGGCGTCATGCGTGCCTGGATCCGCATCCGGATCGCCAGCGCGTCGCGGATGTGCGTCCGCGCCGCCTGCTCCGCCAGGGTGGCGTCGTTCGCCTTGAGCGCGTCGATCAGGCGCTGGTGCTCGGCGATCGCCTCCGTCCCCCGGCCCGGCTCGGCCAGCGTGGTCGCCGGCACCCGCTGCACCCAGCGGTGGATGTCGTGCACGAACCGCTGCAGCATCTGGTTGCGGCTGGCCCGGGCGAGCACGGCGTGGAACTCGATGTTGAGCTGGGCCATCCGGGTGAACTCCTTCGCCTTCGCCGCCCGGGCCATCAGCTCGTTGATGTGTTCGAGTTCGGCGATGTCGATCGGCGATCCGTAGCGGGCGGCGAGCGAGGCCGCGATCCCGTCGAGCGCCTCGCGAATCACGTAGACGTCGATGATCTGCTGGCCGGTGACGTAGCCGACCACCAGGCCGCGGCGCCGATCGCGTTCGGCCAGGTGCTCGTTCTCCAGCCGCATGAGCGCTTCGCGCACCGGCGTGCGGCTGACGTCGAAGAGGGCCGCGAGGTGCTCCTCGACCAGGTGCCAGCCCTGCGCCAGCGCCCCGGACACGATCTCGTCGACGAGCGCCTGGTAGACCGCGTCCGCGTTGGAGCCGTTGCCGGCATGGCGTTCGTAGGCGGCGCGGAGGCTCGCCTCGCGGCGGCCGGTCGGCAGGGTGCCACTCGATCCGGCGATCGTGGTTGCGGGTCGCTCCCGTCGTCGAGTTGGCACCGCTGCGCCCCCAGCCGATGTTTTGTTCATTCTATCCCGCCCGCCGCAGCCTGAGCCGCGGATGGCGGGCGCTCCGGATTGACCCGGACGAGGGCGGCCCGCGCCGCATTCCGCCCGGCGAGGCGGCCGAAGACGGCCCCCGAGGTGAGCCCGGTCCCGCCCGGGTAGTTGTGGTAGAAGAGGCCGCCGACCATCTCGCCGGCGGCGAACAGCGAGCGGATCGGCTGCCCGTCCGTGTCCAGCACCCGGGCGTCGGGATCGATCCGCACGCCCCCGAAGGTGAACGTGATCCCGCAGGCGACCGCATAGCCGCTGAAGGGCGGGGTGTCGATGGGCAGCGCCCAGTTGGACTTGGGCGGGGTCAGGCCGACCGTGCCCTTGCCGTCCTTGATGCTGGGGTCGAAGGGCCGATCCATGACCGCGGCGTTGTAGTCCCGCACGGTCTTGGTAAAGCCCTCCGGCCAGATGTCGAGGCCCCTGGCCAGCTCCTCGAGCGTGTCGGCCACGACCTTCGTGACCTCGCGGATCCGGTATTCGTCACGGAGCATGTGGGTGACCTTCGCGTCGAAGATCTGAAAGGCCACCATGCCGGGCTGCTTGAGGATCTCCTTGCCGTACTTCGCGTAGGTGTAGTTGCGGAAGTCGGCGCCCTCGTCGATGAAGCGCGCGCCCAGCCGGTTGACCACGATGCCGAGCGGATAGGAATGCTTCTGGAAGGACTCGCCCACTCGGCGATCCCCGGTGGCCGGCGCGTTCACGTCCCAGGCGACCGCGTGGCATCCGCTCCAGTGCCCGAAGGGCTGGGCGCCGATGTTCATCGCCATCGTGATCCCGTCACCGGTGTTGAACTCGGTGCCGCGGACCTTGACCAGGTCCCAGTCCGGGCCCAGGTATCGCGCCCGCATCTCCGCGTTGGCCTCGAAGCCACCCGAGGCGAGCACGACGGCGCGCGTCCGGACCACCTGGGTCTCGCCGGCGTGCCGCACGCGGATGGCGGTCACGCGGTCCTCGTCGTCCGTCACCAGCTGGCGCGCCCGCGCCCCGTACCAGACCTCGATCTCCCGCCGCCCGATCTCGTCGAAGAGGCGCTCCACCAGGCCGGCGCCTCCCCCCACGAATTCCACCGGCGCGCCGCCCCAGAAGCGGAATTTCTCACCCGACTTGAAGGCCTGCCGCGAGAGCGCGAGCGCGAAGCGGACGCCGCGCGCGCGCAGCCAGGTCATCGTCTCGAAGGCGCGATCGACCAGGACGGTGACCAGGTCGGGATCCGCCTGGTACTCGGTGATGCGCGCCATGTCCTCGAAGAAGGCCTCCCGGCTGTACTCGCCCACGTCGACCGATCCGGCCTCACGGTCGCCCAGCTCGGGCACGAGCTGGCGCAGGTCGTCGATCCCCCGGTAGGGGAAGCGGACGAGCCCGCCGGTGAAGAACGAGTTCCCGCCCCGCGACTCCTGGGGAGCACGCTCGAGCAGCAGCACGCGCGCGCCCTCCTCGCTGGCGGCCAGCGCGGCGCAGAGGCCGGCGTTGCCGGCCCCCACCACGACGACGTCGAAGTCGGTGCGCGCGGTCAGGGGGTCACGCCTCCCTCACCGCCCGGCCACAGGCTGATGCCCACCGGCCTAGCCGGAGTTCCGGCGCAGGGTGATCCGCTTGTCCCCTTCATCGTGCATCCGGGACAGCACGGCCAGCAGCGCCTCGCGGTTGCCGGTGACGCGCGCCACCCGGGTCAGGTACTCGGGGCCCAGCTCCGATCGGTATTCGCTCGGACCGTAGCTCAGGAGCGCCTCGCCCCGCTCGGGATGCACCCCGAGGGTGCCCGGGTAGAGCGAGCAGACCGGATGCTCGAGGCCCACCTTCTGCAGCGCGCCGCCGTCCAGGCTGAACCCGCAGGCCCGCCCCGACCATTGCGTGTGGGTGAGGGTGGTGGCGATGGGCAGGCTCGCCCAGAACGCGGCGGCGGCTTTGGGCGCGTTCGATTCGAGCAGCTCCGCCAGGCCGACGACACCGTCGACTTCGATGGCGATCTCCTTCATTTCGCCTCCTCCCGTTCGATCCTAATCGGCTTGCCGCCCTGGCGGCGGGTCGAGGCGACGGCCTCGAGCAGCGCCTCGACGTTGCGGTCGAGGGTGGCCAGATGCGAGGCGCGGCCGGCGGGCTGCATGTGATCCCGGGCCTGCGCCTGCCCGTAGCAGAAGGCGATCTCCCCGTGCTCCGGGCGGAAGGCGATCGACCCCGGCGGATAGAAGGAGACGGCGTGCTCGATCGGGATCGACTCATCGGCGAGCTCCGAGGCCAGGATGTAGCCGGCGTCGCCGCTCCAGCGCACGTGGCGCAGCGTCCCCTCGATGGGGAGCGCCGCCCAGAAGCGGGCCGCCGTGGTGGGCGCCGCCTCCTCGTGGAGGTAGCCCGAGCCGCTGACGCCGTCGAGCTGGATCTTGATCCGGCGGCTCATGCCACGGCCTCCTTCAGGGCCGCCAGCCGGACCGTCGTCTGCCCGGCGCTCGAGGTCTTGGCCAGCACCTTGAAGAGCGCACTCGGATCGCCCTGCACCTCCCCCACCGGGGTGACGTACATCCGGCTCGTCGGCCAGCGGTACTCGGCGTCGCCATAGGCGATCAGGATCTCGGCGGTCGGGGCGATCGCGTTGGCCGGGCGGAGCACCAGCGTGCCCGGATAGATCGAGGTGACGCCCGACTCCAGGGCGGAGATCTCCAGGATCGGACCGCGGGCGATCTCGGCGAAACAGGCGTCGCCCGACCACCGGCAATGGCGCAGGGTGGTCTCCACCGGCAGCGACGCGACCAGCGCGCGAACGGTCTGGGGGGCCAGGTCGTCCCGGAGCGCGAACCGGGCCGTGACTCCGTCGACCTCCAGCTCAAGACTCGGCATGTCTCCCTCCTCAGGAAGTGCGGACGGCGCTTCGACGGTCGCCGTCCTGCCTGTTGTCGACAATCGTGTGCAAAAAGATACTGCGGCCCGCGGGTGGCGTCAATAGCCGGACCGGCGGCCGCCTCAGAAGCCGATTGACAGACCCTGGAGGCGAGGGTACACTCTCGTACACAATTGGCCACGGACGCGACCGAAGGGGGCTGGCCAGTCGAGTTCGAAGTCGGCACTGCGGCGCAGGAGGAAGATGCGCGACGCGCTGAAGGTCTTCACCGATGACTGACCTGCCCGGCTGGCTCGCGATCCTGGCCGGCGGCCTCGTCGTCACCATCGGGCTGACGGCCGCCACCGGCGTGCTCGCCGTGATCTGGTCGGGCCTGCTCGCCACGGCCAGCATCAGCCCCTGGCGCTGGCTGCGCGGCACGGCGCGCCTCTACGCCGACATCTTCCGGAGCATCCCGCTGCTCGCGCTCCTCATCTTCGTCTACTTCGGGCTGGGACCCTACGCCAGCAAGCTGGGCGTCTCGTCGTTCTGGCTGGCCGTGCTCGCGCTCACCCTCAGCGAGTCGTCCTACATGGCCGAGGTCTACCGCGGGGCGTTGCAGTCGATCCCGGGCAGCCAGTGGGAAGCGGCGCTCAGCCTGGGGTTGAGCTGGCCCGCGACCGTCCGCCTCGTGGTCCTGCCCCAGGCGCTGCTGCCGGCCATCCCCAGCACGGTCAACGCGCTGATCGCGACCCTCAAGGACAGCTCGCTCGCGTCGCTGATCGCGGTCAACGAGGTCACCCAGACGGCGACCATCCTCGTCTCCGACACCTTCCTCCCCCTGCAGGTCTACACCGTGCTCGGCGCGCTCTACTTCGTGCTGATCGCGCCCCTCTCGTACGTGTCGAAGCGGCTCGAGGCGATGCTCGGCTCCCAGTTCGGCGTGCGCGCCCGGACCGGCGCGGTCGCCCTTCAGCCCGTGGCGGACGCGCGGGTGTAGCGGGCGCCATGACCTTCTCGGAGATCCTGGCCGACCTGCTGACCGGGGCGATGGTCACCGTCCAGATCGCGGTCGGCGCCTGGGCGGTCTCGGCGCTGCTGGGCATGCTGTTCGCGGTGGCCCGCGATCGCGGGATGCGGGCCGCGGTGATCCCGATCAGCGTGCTGGTCACGGTCCTGCGGTCGATCCCCCAGCTGGTCGTCCTCTACCTCCTCTACTTCGGCATCGGCGCGCTCGGGGTGGACGTGCCGCCCCTGATCGCGGCGATCCTGGCGCTCGGCGTCACCGACGCCGCCTTCAGCGCCGAGTACTACCGTGCCGGCTTCATGACGGTCCCGGCGACCCAGCGGGAGGCCGGCCTCAGCCTGGGCCTGTCGCCGCTCAAGGTGATGCGGCTCGTCATCATCCCGCAGACGATTCCCTTCGTCGTCCCCCCGCTCCTGAACTCGTTCGTGGGCCTGCTCAAGACCGCCACCCTGGCCGCGGCGGTGGGGGCGCCCGAAATCCTCTACCGCGGGCAGACCGTGATGCAGACCACCGGCCGGCTGGTGGCGGTCGCGGCCATCGTGATCGGCCTCTACATCGTGGTCACCCTTCCCCTGACCCGGCTGGTGGCCCGGTTGGAGCGACGGGTGCGTGCCTATGCCTAGCGACTCCCCCGGCGGCGACCTGGATCTCAGCGACTCGTCATTCAGAACAAGGAGGGTTCACAAAGACCAATGAGCGGGACACAACACCCGGGGAAACGCAACCGGGTCGTTCGCGGCGTCGTAGCCCTGGTCGGGGTTCTGATTCTCACGTCGTGCGGCAGCGGGGCGGCGACCGGAGGGTCGAGCGCGAGTCCGCCGAACTACAAGCTGGTCAACCCCGGGTACCTGACGGTGGCCACCTACGGATCGGGTCCGCCCGTGATCACGGTCAGCGCCGACGGCACGCTCGGCGGGCTGGAAGGCTCCTGGCTGAACTCCTTCGCCCAGGCGCAGGGGCTCAAGGTCAAGGTCGTCCAGACCACCTTCGCCTCGGTCATCCTGGACGTCGAACAGGCCAAGGTCGACGTGGGCACCTACTACTACTACACGGCCGCCCGCGCCCAGCACGTCTGGTACACGTACCCCTTCCTGGCCGAGAAGGCGTCGGTGATCACGCTCAAGTCGTTCAACTACACCGGCCCCGACAGCATGAGCGGCAAGAAGATCGCCACCATCCTGGGCTTCGTCTGGGCCCCCTACCTGCAGAAGGCCTTCGGCGCGAACGCCGTCCTCTTCCCGGACGCCGCCTCGGTCGAGACCGCGCTGCTCAACGGCCAGGTCCAGGGATACGTCAACGCGAGCGTGGCGCTCCGCGATCCCACCCTCGCCAATTCGACCAACGTCACCGCCCACCTGATCAACTCGGGCGACTTCGGGATGCCGGATTCCGTCCTCGCCACCCACGACTACAACTTCGTGAAGTGCGACAACAAGGCGCTGGCCGACGCGATGAACGCCCACCTGGCCAAGATGCACCAGACGGGCGACTGGCTGAAGGCGCTCCAGGCGGTCGGCCTGACCACGACCGAGGACGATCAGCTCCAGTCCCCGGCCGAGCTGTGTGCGTGAGGCGATAGCGGAAGGCCGCCGTAGAATGGCATGCCAGCAACCGACATGACGGTCGACGTCCGGTTCGAAGGAATACACGTGGAAAAGGAAGACGTCCTCGAGGCGCACAACGTCTACAAGAACTTCGGACCGGCGTCGATCCTCGAGGGGGTCGACTTCACGATCACCAAGGGCGAGACCGTCTGCATCTGCGGGCCCAACGGCTCCGGGAAGACGACCCTCCTCCGATGCCTCAACCTGCTCATCGAGCCCAGCCGGGGCCTGCTCCGGTTTCACGGCCAGCTGGTCGGCGAGTGGCCGCGGCAGGGCGGACCCGGTCGGCGCATCAACCTCGGCGAGTATCGCAGCCACATCGCCATGGTCTTCCAGCACTTCGA
Source organism: Candidatus Limnocylindrales bacterium (assembly GCA_035632635.1). Classification (GTDB taxonomy): domain Bacteria; phylum Chloroflexota; class Dormibacteria; order CF-121; family CF-121; genus CF-120. The sequence continues at coordinate 473 of DASQGL010000112.1, read as the reverse complement.
GCTCTTCCCCCACCTGACCGCCCTCGAAAACGTCTGCCTCGGCCCGCGCCACGTGCTTCACGTCCCGGTGCAGGAGGCGCGCGAACGGGGCATGGCGCTGCTCAAGCGGATCGGGCTGGAGAAGTTCGCGAGCGCCCACCCGCGGACCCTGTCGGGCGGGCAGAAGCAGCGGGTGGCGATCGCCCGGGCGCTCGCCATGCAGCCCGACGTGATCCTGTTCGACGAGCCGACCTCGGCCCTCGATCCGGAGATGGTGGGCGAGGTCCTGCAGCTGATGTCCAGCCTGGCCGCCGAGGGGATGACGATGGTGATCGTCACCCACGAGCTCGGCTTCGCCCGGAGCGCGGCGGACCGCCTGATCGTCATGGACAAAGGGCGGATCGTCGAGGAAGGGCCCCCGACGGCGATGTTCGAGGACCCGAGCCAGACCCGCACCCGCGAGATCCTGCGTTCCAGGCTCCACTGAGTCGTAC
>DASQGL010000111.1:0-3259 GCA_035632635.1 Candidatus Limnocylindrales bacterium | reverse complement strand
ATCTACAGCCGCCGTGACGAGGTCGCGATCATGCAGCTCGTCGGCGCTCCTCGCTGGATGGTCCGCGGGCCGTTCGTCGTCGAGGGCGCGATCACCGGCGCGATCGCCGGCGCGGTGGCCGGCACGCTCACGTTCGGGCTTGCTTTCGCCGGGATCCATGCGGGGTCGGCGACGTTCACGCAGTTCGTGCCGGGCGTCGACGTAACCGTGGCGGCTCTGGCGGCGCTGATTGTCTTCGGCACCGGCCTCGGACTCGGTTCCGGCTCGTCGCTGGTGAGCCTGCGGCGGCACCTGGAGTCGTGAAAGCCTTCCTGCTCACGCTCACCCTGGCCTTTCTGGTGCTCTGCGGCGACCAGTCAGGCGCCAGCGCCGACGCCACCCCGCCCGACCCGGTGCAGCAGCAGGCGCTCATCGATCAGGTCCGCGCGCAGCTGGGCAGCAACCTCGCCGACGCCATGGCGGCGCAGGACCAGCTGCGGCAGTCGCTGCAGGACAACGCGGCTCAGCAGGCGGTCGTGCGGGGGCAGATCGCCGCCGTCGAGGACAAGATCGCCGCGCTGGAAGCCCAGATCGCGGACGCCCAACGGCGCGAGGCGATCCTGGCGACCCGGATCGATGCCGAGCGGTCCCAGCTCCGGGAGCTCGCCCGCGCGATCTACGTCGCGCCCACCTCGGTGCTGGTGGTGCTCGGCGAAGCCCGCAGCCTCAGCGACCTGCTGACACGGATCGCCGATCTGAACGTTGCCGGCACCCGCGCGACCGAGCTCAAAGCCTCGCTGGCCCGGGACCTGGTCGCTCTTCAGGAGGAAAGAAAGAAGGAGCAGGCCGCCCGCGACGAGCAGGTCAAGCAGCGCGACCAGCTCGACTCCGAGCTGGCGCAGCTCCGGGTCCTGCAGGCTCAGCAGCAGGCGTCGATGGACCAGCTGACGGTCAAGATCTGGCAGACCCAGGGCGAGCTGGCCCGGCTCAACGTGCAGTCGGCTCAGCTGGCGCAGGCGGTCGCCGACATGCTGCAGCAGCAGCAGGATGCGATCATCGCCGCGGCCATGCAGTCGGTGTGGACGCAGGTCCAGCTGTGGTCGCAGTCGAACAACGTCGGCCAGATTCCGACGAGCCCCGGTCACTCGGTCAAGTACCGCTTCATCTGGCCTGAGCCGGCGGCGCAGATCTCGCAGCCGTTCGGCCCGAGCCAGCTCGCGCTCGAGCCCCCCTACGGCGGCTATCCCCATTTCCACACCGGCATCGACCTGGTCGAGCCCTTCGGCTCACCCGTCTACGCCGCCGACGACGGCGTGGTGGCGCTGGTCGGAGCCACCAGCAGCGGGTACGGCAACTACGTCGTCATCGCGCACACCGGTGGCCTCGACACGCTTTACGGACACCTTGCGGCCGCGCTGGTCAAGGTCGGTCAGGCAGTGACGCAGGGCCAGCCGATCGGGATGGAAGGCTCGACGGGTAACTCGACCGGGCCCCACCTGCACTTCGAGCTCCGGATCAACCAGAAGCCGGTCGACCCCGCGCCCTACCTACCTCCGGGAGCGCCCTCGCCCTTCAAAGGCTAGGAGCGACCGGTGCTCGCCCAGGATGCGCCGGCGCAGCTGGCAAACTTGACCCGATGCGCAAGATCGACGCCTTCGCCCACATCCTTCCGCCTCGATATCTGAAAAGGCTGCAAAAACACCTCGAGAGCGCGATCAGCGCCGACCAGCTTCGCTACTACCGCGAGGGGGTCTTCGAGTTCGACCCGGTGCTGACAGACCTCGACGCCCGATGGCGGAAGATCGAGGAATTCGGCGACTACCGGCAGGTGCTAGTGCTCGCGGTACCGCCGCTAGAGGAGGTCGGACCGCCCGCTGTGGCGGCCGAGCTCGCGCGGCTCGCCAACGACGAGATGGCGGAGCTGGTCGCGAACCATCCTTCTCGGTTCGCCGGCTTTGCCGCCGCGCTGCCTCTGAACGGCACGGACGAATCGCTGCTGGAGATCGAGCGCTCGGTCAAGGACCTCGGCGCGCTCGGGGTGCTCGTTTACACCAACGTCGATGGAGTTCCGCTCGACGACCCGCGCTTCGAACCGATCCTGTCGCGCATCGAAGACCTCGACCGCGCGATCTGGCTGCACCCCACGCGCACCGCGAGCTGGCCGGACTACCCATCCGAGAGCAGGTCCGACTACGGGCTCTGGTGGTCGATCGGCTGGCCGTACGAGACGGCGGCCGCCCTGTCGAGGCTCGTTTACTCCGGCGCGATGGAGCGGCATCCGCGGTTGCGCCTCATCGCGCACCACGGCGGAGGCATGGTGCCGCACTTCTCGGCGCGGCTGGGTATGGGCCCGGGATACCGGCAGGTCAAGGACGTTCTACCGTCGCCCCCCCTCGATTACTTCCGCCGCTTCTACGCCGACACCGCCCTTTTCGGCGCGCCCCACGCGGTGCGATGCGTGCTCGACTTCTTCGGCCCGGATCACGTCCTCTTCGGGACCGACATGCCCCTCGGGCCGCCGGATGCGGTCACGGCGACGATCCACGACCTGGAGTCGGCGGGTCTGGCGGAGGCCGACCTGGCGGCCGTCTACGCAGGCAACGCGACCAGGCTGCTGGCGGGCTAAGCCGGCTGCGCCTCGAGTACGCGCCGGCTGTCGCGTGACCTGAGCAGCCAGATGCCGGTCGACACGAACCACAGCGTCAGAACCAGGGTGAACGGCCGCTGGAAAAAGCCGTCCGGGTAGTGCATGACAGGGCGCAGGGCGATGGCGAGCCCTTCGATCGCGAACGAAGCCACGCCGGCGAGCATCCACAGCCGCCGGGGAGGCGCGAGGTGGGCGTGGTCCGCCGAACCCGCGAAAAGGACGAGCGGGGCGACGCTGGCCAGGGCGAAGCAAATCTGCGCCATCGTCCCATGGAGGATTCCGGCGACGAACGATGTGGGGTCCTGCTGGAAGATGCCGGTGGCGAAGAGGAAAACGCCCGAGCCGACGATCATCGCCGCGCCCGCGCGCCAGGCCTGGCCGCCGCGGATCGAGAGGCCCATCCCGAGGCCGAGCACGATCGTCAGGATTCCCGGTATCAGGAAGAAACCGAGGTCGAACAGCGTCGCGTTCTGCGTTCCCCTCGTGGCCAGATCGCTGAAAGGGCGCGTGAGGAGGTTGTAGCCGTGGCGCGAGAGTCCCATGCCGAGGAACTCGGACCACATCAGGATCGGGGCCACCAGCGCGGCCAGGCCGGCCACGCGTCGCCAGTCCAGGTTGAACACCTGGCGCTAA
>DASQGL010000110.1:0-26749 GCA_035632635.1 Candidatus Limnocylindrales bacterium | reverse complement strand
CAGGTCCCGCTCTACAACATGGCGCTGCGCATGATCGGCCGGCCGGAGGACGCGGCCGACGTCGCGCAGGAGGCGTTCCTGCGTGCCTGGGAGAAGCTGCGCACGCTGAAGAGCGCCCCCTTCAAACCGTGGCTGTTCCAGATCGCGGTCAACCTCTGTTACGACCACTTCCGCCGCGGCAAGCGGATCGGGGCGATGCCCGACGAGGAGCAGGGCGAGAAGGTGGTCGCGCTCGGAGCCGCCCTGCCCGACCCGGAGGAGCGCGCGGAGGCCCGCGAACGCTCGCGGCTGGTGCGGGCGAGCATCCAGGCGCTCGACCACGACCATCGCGTGGCGCTCGTCCTGCGGGACGTCAACGGGATGGCCTACGAGGAGATCGCCGCGGTGCTGCGGGTGCCCCTGGGAACGGTGAAGTCCCGGATCGCGCGGGCCCGCGCCCACGTCCAGGAACGGCTGCTCCTCTACCCGGAGATCTTCGGGTCGCATGCCCACCAGGCGGAGTCCCATGATGCCTGAACCGGAACTGGAGGAGCTGTCCGCCTACGTGGATCACGAGCTGACCGGGACGGCCCGCCAGGAGCTGGAGGCGCACCTCGAGTCGTGCGAGACCTGCCGGCGCCGCCTCGAGGCCGTGCGGCAGACGGTCACCGCGATCCAGGAACTGCCGGTCGAGGCCCCGCCGCGTCCGTTCACGATCCCGGCCCAGCGGGAGCAGCCCCGCCGGGTTCCGGCCGTCTTCGGGTGGGCCGGTGGCGCCGCGGCGGCCGCGCTCCTGGTCGTCGTGGTCGGCGTCTCGCTCGGACACCTTCCGCGCGGGGGCGCGGGCAACGCGGCGAGCGGCCTCAGCGCGGGGCTGGCGCAGGGGGGACCCGAAAGCCAGTACCGGGCAGCCGTCCCGGCGGCGGGCTCAGGCGCGAACCAGGACCTGGCCACGAAGGGCAGCGTGACAGGGTACCCGCACCGGGCCGCGGAGGTGGCGGATCCCGCGAACGCCACCCGCCGGCTCCAGCTGGGCACGGATTCGGCCGGCTATCCCCGCACCGGGACGGTCATGCTCCAGGTCATCCTGCGGGGGTCGCCACAGCCGACCACCGACGAAGGACAGGCCGGGCTCCAGCTGAGCCTCCAGCGCAACGGGGTCGGCGCCGTCCTGCCCGCGCCGGCCGGCGTCGTCATGTCCGACGGCACGACGGTCTTCAGCGAGACGGTTGCGCTGTCGACCCTGCGCCTGCCTGCCGGCCCGGGCACGTACACGCTGTCCGCGACCTGGACGATTCCGGACGGCTCGGGCGTCCTGCTGGTCGCCGCGGTGCCGATCGAGCTGCGCTAGCTCTTCTCGGGCGGGGGTGGGCCCTCCAGGTCGGGGAGGTCCATGCTGTTGATCAGCTCCTTGAAGACCGAGAGCTTCTCCTCTTCTTCCTCTTCCTTTTCGGGGAAGACGCCCGCCTTGTCGAGCACGTCCTGGGCGACGAGGATCGGACAGGCCATCCGCACCGCCAGCGCGATCGCGTCGCTCGGCCGGGAATCGACCTCGACTTCCTTGCCATTGACGCCCAGGAAGAGCCGCGCGTAGAAGACTTCGTTCGACAGCGCCGTGACGTGGATCTTCTTCAGTCGCAGGTCGGCGGTCTGCAGGATGCTGGCGACCAGATCGTGCGTGATCGGGCGCTCGGGCGTGATCCCGGTGATCTTCAGCGCGATCGCGTTGGCCTCGTAGATCCCGATCCAGATGGGCAGGTAGCGATCCGTCTCCTTCTCCTTGAGGATCACCACGTGCTGACCACTGGGCATGTGGACCCGGATGCTGTCGACCTGCATCTCCACGAATTTGGCCATGGCGCTGTTTCGAGCCTATCTTACCATCGGGTTTTTCGAGGAATTCCTCATTAGAATTGATCGGTGACTGAGGGGAAACGCGAGCGCCTGTTCCTGCTGGACGGCCACTCGCTCGTGTATCGCGCCTACTTCGCGCTGCCGTCGTTGACCGACCGGGACGGCCGCGTCGTGAACGCCGCCTACGGCTTCACCTCGATGCTGCTGCTCGCCCTCCAGGAGCATCCGGACTACGTGCTCGCCTCTTTCGACCTGGGCGGCGTGACGTTCCGCCACCAGCAGCTCACGCAGTACAAGGCCACCCGACGGCCCACGCCGCCGGAGCTGACCGCGCAGTTCCCGATCACGCGCGAGATCGTGCGCGCGTTCGGGATCCCGATCTACGAGGTCCAGGGGGTGGAGGCGGACGACGTGATCGGGACCCTGGTCACCCAGGCGCGGGAGCGCGGGCTGCACAGCACGATCGTGACCGGCGACCTCGACGCGCTCCAGCTCGTCAACGACGACACCGACGTGCTGACCAGCAAGCGCGGCGTCTCCGAGACCATCCTCTACACGCCCGCGCGGGTGCGCGAGCGCTACGGCCTGGAGCCGATCCAGACCGTCGACCTCAAGGGCCTGGTCGGAGACGTCTCCGACAACATCCCGGGGATCCGGGGCGTCGGCGAGAAGACGGCGATCAAGCTGATCCAGGACTTCGGCTCGGTCGAGAACCTGGTCGCCCACCGCCATGAGGTGTCCCCGCCGAAGGTCCGCAAGCTGCTCGAGGAGTTCGGCGAGCAGGCGTTGCTGAGCAAAAAGATGGCGACCATCGTGCGTGACGTCGACGTGACCCTCGACCTCGCCCACGGATCCGCGAGAGACTACCGGCCGGACGCCGCCCGCACCCTGCTCGCCGATCTCGGCTTTCGCAGCCTGGCGGCCCGGGTGCCGGCCACCTGGCGCGACAGCAGCACGATGTCGGCGCCCCCCATCCTCGCGCCTCACCCGGGGAACGGCGCCACCCAGCCAACGCTGGCGCTGGAGACGGTCGCCGGCGGTGTGGTCTCCATCCTCCGCGAGCCGGCCGAGGTCGCGGCGCTCGTCCGCCGCCTGGCCTCTGCCGACCGGATCGGCCTCCAGGTCGTGCTCGCCGACGAGATGCCGCGCAAGGGGCGGATCGCCGGCTTCGTCCTCGGCGTGGACGACGAGGTCTTCTATCTGCCGACGTCGCACGAGCAGGAACGATGCCTCGACCTGCGCGCGGTGCTGGACCAGCTGCAGCCGGTCCTCACCGGGGAGCGTCCGCAAAAGACCGGCCTCAACCAGAAGGCGGACTACCTGGCCCTGCGCGCCCAGGGCGTGCGGCTCCAGGGTCTCGAGTGCGATCTGCTGGTCGCGGCCTACCTGCTGAACTCCGGCATCCGCACCCCGAGCCTGGAAGCGCTGGCCTCGGACGTCCTGCACCGCGCGATCGACGCCAAAGAGGCGCTGCTGGGCAGCGGCAAGACGGCGATGAGCTGCACGCAGGTGGAGGTGGCGCGGGTCGCGGCCTTCTACGGCGACCGGATGCGCATCATCCTCGAGCTGGCCCCTCGCCTGCAGTCCGAGCTGCAGCGCCTTCAGAACGCCGCCCTCTTCCGCGACCTGGAGATGCCGCTGGTCCCGGTCCTCGCCGAGATGGAGCTCGCGGGCGTCGCCATCGACGTTCCCTACCTGCAGCAGGTGTCGCGCGAGCTGTACGAGCAGCTGCAGCGGCTCGACCAGGAGATCGCCGACGTCGCGCACGGACCCATCAACGTGAACTCGCCGGTCCAGCTGGCTCGCTTTCTCTTCGAGGACCTCGCGCTGCCCGGCGGGCGGAAGACGAAGAGCGGCTACTCGACGGACGCGACCGTGCTCGAGGCGCTCCGCGATCAGCACCCGGTGGTGGCGAAGATCCTGGAGTACCGGCAGCTGAGCAAGCTCAAGGGCACCTACGTCGACGCCCTGCCCGCCCTGGTGGATCTGCAGACGCACCGGGTGCACACGTCCTTCAACCAGACGGTGGCCGCGACCGGGCGGTTGTCGTCGTCGGATCCGAACCTGCAGAACATCCCGATCCGGACCGATTACGGGCAGCGGGTGCGCCGCGCGTTCATCCCGAGCCGGCCGGGTGATCTCCTGCTCTCCGCGGACTACTCCCAGATCGAGCTGCGGGTCATGGCCCACATGACCGAGGACCCGCTCCTGCTCGAGTCGTTCGCCCAGGGCGAGGACATCCACGCGCGGACCGCAGCCGAGGTCTTCAACGTGGCGCGGTCCGAGGTCACGCCCAACCAGCGGCGGATGGCCAAGGTGGTGAATTTCGGCATCCTCTATGGGCTCTCCGACTTCGGCCTGGCGCGCGACATCGGCATGAGCCCCGAGGACGCGCGCCTCTTCATCGAGACCTATTTCCGCAAGTACGGGCGCGTTCGCGAATTCCTCGAAGGGATCAAGATGATGGCCCGCGAGCAGGGCTATGTCGAGACGCTTCTGCGCCGCCGCCGCTACATCCAGGACATTCGCTCGCCCAACCGGCAGCTCCGGGGCGCGGCCGAGCGGATCGCGGTCAACATGCCGATCCAGGGATCGGCGGCCGACATCATGAAGCTGGCCATGATCGAGCTGGATCGCTACCTGCGGGAGCACGACCTGCGCACCCGGATGATCCTGACCGTCCACGACGAACTCGTCTTCGAGATGCCGGTCGAGGAGCGCGACCGGCTCGTCGACGTGGTGCCCGACCTGATGGCCGGCGTGTACTCGCTGAAGGTCCCGCTCCAGGTTGACCTCAAGGTCGGCCAGAACTGGCAGGACATGGAGCGGGTCCGCGTGGTCGCCGCCCGCGCCTAGTCCGGCTCGCCGGTGCCGGAGCTCCCCGAAGTCGAGACCGTCGTCCGTGACCTGCGGCCTCAGCTCGCGGGACGGCGCATCCAGTCGGTCGAGCTGACCCGGGACCGGGCGGTCCTGGGTCGCGTCCTCCGCTACCCGAAGTCGCGGCGCGCCTTCGTCGACCGGCTGTCCGGTCGCCGCATCGAAGGCGTCGAACGCCGGGGCAAGTACATCGTCATGCCGCTCGATCGCCCCCTGCCGGACCGTGCCGAGGAACGGCTGATCGTGCACCTGGGGATGACGGGCCACCTGCGGGTCTTCGAGCCGGAGGAGCCGGCCCGCCCGCACACCCACCTGCGGGTGAGCCTGGAGAGCGGGCTGGAGCTGCGTTTCGACGACCCGCGCCAGTTCGGGCGACTGCTGCTCGGGACGGAACCGGAACTCCTGCTGGCCGGCGCGCTTCCCCGCCTGGGGCCGGAGCCGCTGGCCGCCGAGCTCACCGCCGACGATTTCTCCCGGCTGGTCCGCGGGCGCCGGCGGCCGGTCAAATCCGCCCTGCTCGACCAGTCGTTTTTAGCCGGGGTCGGCAACATCTACGCCGACGAGGCCTGCTTTGTCGCGGGGGTTCGGCCGGGACGGCGCACCGACCGGTTGACCCTGCGCGAACGGGGCGCCCTGTATTCGGCGATCCAGCAGGTGCTGCGAAAGAGCATCTCCGCGCGGGGGTCCTCCGTTATCAACTACGTGGACGCCTTCGGGGTGCCCGGCGGCAACCAGGAGAACCTGCTCGTCTACGGGCGGGGTGGCGAGCCCTGCCTGCGCTGTGGGACGACGCTGTCCACGACGCGGCTCAGCGGCCGGACCACCGTATACTGTCGCCGATGCCAGCGCTGAACAGCGCGGCGGCAGACCGGCCGGCGGACCGTCCGCTGCGGGAGGAGCTGGCCGTGCGGCGGCCGCACTGGCCTCCCTTCAACCGGGGGCTCCTGATCACCGCGGCGGTCTTCCTGGCCGCCGCCCTGGTCGTCACCCTGCTCGTCCAGCTGGGCACCTTCCGCGGCTTCGACCGGCACGTCCTCACCTATCTCCAGAACCGGGGAAGCGCCGGGCAGGACGCCGCCCTCGGGCTGCTCACCTACCTGGGCGGGATCGAGGTGACGCTGGCGCTGGCGCTGCTGGTGGGCCTCGCCCTGTTCAAGGGGCTGCGCCTGCTCGCGATCGGACCCGCGGTCATCGTCGTCCTGGCCACCGGCATGGAATGGCTGGGGAAGACGATGGTCCATCAGGTCGGCCCGCCGCTGTCGGCGCAGCGGTGGCCCGATTTCCTGCCCAAGCTGACCCACGGCGGGCCGCCCTATTCATTCCCCAGCGGGCACGTGCTGCGCAGCGTGATCATCTACGGGCTGATCCTCTATCTGGCCGAACGCTGGGAGCTGTTCGGAAAGGACTCCTCGCGGCTGAGCCCCGTGCTCGCCCTCCTCGTCGTCCTGATCGGCTATGCCGTCCTCTACCTGGGGTGGCACTGGTTCGCCGACGCACTGGGCGGGGCGCTGCTCGGCCTGGCCATCCTGATCGGGGCGATCGCGTTCCTGGAACGCCGCCGCCTGGTCAAGGCGTAGCCGACCCCCGCACCTACAATTGAGCCATGCCCAGGTTTGCCTTTCAGGCTCCCTTCATGCCTGCCGGCGGACAGCCACAGGCGATCCGCACGCTCGCCGCCGGCGTCGAAGACGGCCTGAAGCACCAGGTCCTGCTCGGAGTCACCGGGTCGGGCAAGACGGCCGTCGTCGCCCAGATGATCCAGGAGATCCAGCGGCCGACGCTGGTCATGTCGCCCAACAAGACGCTGGCCGCCCAGCTCTGCTCGGAGTTCCGGCAGTTCTTCCCGACCAACGCGGTCGAATACTTCGTCAGCTACTACGACTACTACCAGCCCGAGGCGTACATCCCGCGCTCGGACACGTACATCGAGAAAGACTCGTCCCGAAATGACGAGATCGACCGGCTGCGCCAGTCCGCGACGCGCGCCCTGCTGACCCGCCGCGACGTGATCGTGGTGGCGAGCGTCTCCTGCATCTACGGCGTCGGCTCGCCCGAGGACTACCTCGGCGAGTCGGTGGAGGTCCATGCCGGCGAGCCCTTCCGCCGGGACATCTTCCTGCGCAAGCTGACCAACCTCCAGTACCAGCGCAACGACGTCGACTTCGGCCGGTCCCGGTTTCGCGTGCGGGGCGACACGGTGGACGTCCAGCCGGCCTATGACCAGATCGCCACCCGCGTGCAGTTCAACGGCGAGGAGGTCGAGCGCATCCTCCAGATCGATCCGCTGACCGGCGAGATCATCGGCGAGGTGCCCCAGTTCCAGGTCTTCCCCGCGACCCACTACGTGACCCCGCGCCAGAAACTGCTGCGGGCGCTCGACGCGATCGGGGAGGAACTCGAGGAGCGGGTGCAGTGGTTCGAGAGCCAGGGCAAGCTCCTGGAAGCGCAGCGGCTGCGCCAGCGCACCCTGTTCGACCTGGAGATGATGCGGGAAACCGGGAGCTGTGCCGGGATCGAGAACTACTCCCGCCATCTGACCGGCCGCCGCCCGGGCCAGGAACCGTACACCTTGATGGATTTCCTGCCCCCGGACACGCTGATCGTGGTCGACGAATCGCACGTCGCCGTGCCCCAGATCGGCGGGATGTACGGTGGCGACCGGTCCCGGAAGATCCCGCTCGTCGACTATGGCTTCCGCCTGCCCTCCGCCCTGGACAACCGTCCGCTGACCTTCGCCGAGTGGGAGCGCAAGGTGCAGCAGATCGTCTACGTCTCGGCCACCCCCGGCCCCTACGAGGAGCAGCGCTCGGAGCGCACCGTCGAGGTCATCATCCGCCCGACCGGCCTGGTCGACCCCACGGTCGAGGTCCGGCCCACCCGGGGACAGATCGACGACCTGCTCGCCGAGATCCGCAAGCGCGTCGACAAGAAGCAGCGGACCCTGGTCACCGTGCTGACCAAGAAGATGGCCGAGGACCTGACCGACTACCTGCGCGAGATGGGCGTCAAGGTCAACTACCTCCACTCGGACATCGATACGCTGGAACGGCTCGAGATCCTCCGCGACCTGCGGCTGGGCGCGTTCGACGTGCTGGTCGGCATCAACCTGCTCCGCGAGGGGCTCGATCTGCCCGAAGTCGCCTTCATCGCCATCCTCGACGCGGACAAGGAGAGCTACCTCCGGGACGCGCGCTCCCTGATCCAGACGATCGGCCGCGCCGCCCGAAACATCGAGGGGCACGTGATCCTGTACGGCGACACGGTGACCGGATCGATGCAGAAGGCCATCGACGAAACGAACCGCCGCCGCTCGATCCAGGAGGCCTACAACGCCGAGCACGGGATCACCCCGGCGACCATCGTGAAGGCCGTCTACAACCTGGAGCGGCAGCGGGAGGCGGTCGTCGAGGAGACGATCGCGACGCTCGCCTCCGGGCTGCCCCCCGACGAGATCGAACGCCTGATCAAGGATCTCGAGCGTGAGATGAAGAAGGCGGCGCGCGACCTGCAGTTCGAGCGGGCCGCCGAGCTGCGGGACCGGCTGGTCGGCCTGCGCCGCGACGCCATGGAGTACCGGGAAGCCCTGCCGCCGGCCGCCGCCGCCGAGTCCGGGTTTGCCCGGTCGCGCTCCCGGGGAAGAAAGAGAGTCCATGCCTGAAACCCGCGGGAGCGACGCGGCGAAGAGGCCGCGGTCGCAGCATTCCCACATCGTGATCCGCGGCGCCCGGGAGCACAACCTCCAGGACGTCGACCTGACGATCCCCAGAGACAAGCTGGTCGTCTTCACCGGGCTCTCGGGGTCGGGGAAGTCGTCGCTCGCCTTCGACACGATCTACGCGGAGGGGCAGCGCCGCTACGTCGAGTCGCTGTCCTCCTATGCGCGCCAGTTCCTGGGCCAGATGGACAAGCCGGACGTGGACCAGATCGACGGCCTGTCCCCGGCGATCTCGATCGACCAGAAGGGAGCGAGCCACAATCCCCGGTCGACCGTGGGCACGGTGACCGAGATCTACGACTACATGCGGCTGCTCTGGGCCCGGATCGGCGTGCCCCACTGCCCGATCTGCGGCCGGGTGATCTCGCGGCAGACCAGCGAGCAGATCGCCGACCGTGTCCTCGAGCTGCCCCGCGGGACCCGGGTGCGCATCATGGCCCCGGTGGTGCGCTCCCGCAAGGGGGAGCACCAGGACATCCTGGTCGACGCCCGCAAGGCCGGCTTCAGCCGCGCCCGGGTGGACGGCAACTTCTACGAGCTCACCGAGAAGATCCCGCTCGACAAGAACAAGAAGCACGACATCGAGATCGACATCGACCGGCTCGTCATCGATCCGGAGGGGACGAGCCGCCTGCGCGAGTCGGTGGAGACGGCCGCCAAGATGTCGGGGGGGATCGTGCTCGTGGTGCCGGCCGACGGGAAAGGGGAGGAGCTGCTCTTCAGCCAGAGCTTCGCCTGCGTCTACGACGGGTTCTCGATGGAAGAGCCCGCGCCGCGCAACTTCTCCTTCAACAACCCGCACGGCGCCTGCCCCGCGTGCACGGGACTGGGGAGCACGCTGGAGGTCGATCCCGATCTCGTCATCCCCGACAAGTCCCGCTCGATCGAGGACGGGGCGATCCGCACCTGGGGCCGCTCGGCGTACTTCTACACCGACCTGGTGGAGACGGTCGCCCGTCGCTATCGCATCCCGCTGGACAAGCCGTTCGGCAAGCTCAGCCAGAAGGACCGGCAGATCATCCTGTACGGCAACAACGGCGATCCCCTGCGCATCTCGTACTACAACAGCCAGGGGCAGAAGCGCTGGTACGAGACGTCCTACGAGGGCATCGTCCCGAACCTGGAGCGCCGGCACAAGGAAACCGAGTCCGAGTTCATCCGCGCCGAGATCGAGCGGCTGATGGCGCACAAGCCGTGTCCCACCTGCCGGGGCAAGCGGCTCAAGCCCGAGTACCTGAAGGTGACGGTGGCCGACCGCTCGATCATGGAGATCTGCGACCTGTCCATCAGCCGGGCGCAGCAGTGGTTCACCGACCTGAAGCTGGGCGAGCGCGACATGATGATCGCGCGCGGCATCCTGAAGGAGATCCGCGAGCGCCTGCAGTTCCTGGTGGACGTCGGCCTCGAGTACCTGACCCTGGCCCGCTCGGCCGACTCCCTGTCCGGCGGCGAGGCGCAGCGGATCCGGCTGGCGACCCAGATCGGCTCCAAGCTGATGGGCGTGCTCTACATCCTGGACGAGCCGTCGATCGGGTTGCATCAGCGGGACAATCGCAAGTTGATCAACACCCTGATGGCGCTGCGCGACATCGGCAACACGCTGATCGTGATCGAGCACGACGAGGAGACCATCCGGACCGCGGACTACATCGTGGACATCGGCCCGGGTGCCGGGGAACATGGGGGCAAGATCGTCGCGGCGGGAACGCTGGATGAGGTCTTGCGGGTCAAGGAGTCGGCCACCGCCGCCTTCCTGCGGGGCGAGCGCGCCATCCCGATGCCGTCGAAACGGCGCAAGGGCAACGGCTCGATGCTGATCGTGCGGGGCGCGACCGAGAACAACCTGAAGGAGGTCGACGTCTACTTCCCGCTCGGGAAGCTCATCTGCGTCAGCGGCGTGTCCGGCTCCGGCAAGAGCACCCTCGTCAGCGACATCGTCTACAAGCGGCTCGCCCAGTACTTCTATCGGGCGAAGGACCGCCCGGGGACGCATCGCGAGATCACCGGACTCGGCCATATCGACAAGGTCATCAACGTCGACCAGTCGCCCATCGGCCGGACGCCCCGATCGAACCCGGCGACCTACACGGGGGTCTTCACCTACATCCGCGAACTGTTCGCCCAGCTGCCCGAAGCGCGGATGCGCGGCTACCAGCCGGGCCGCTTCAGTTTCAACGTCAAGGGCGGCCGGTGTGAGGCCTGCGAGGGCGACGGGATCATCAAGATCGAGATGCACTTCCTGCCCGACGTGTACGTGCCGTGCGAGGTCTGCAAGGGAAAGCGGTACAACAAGGAAGCGCTCGAGGTGCGCTACAAGGGCCACAGCATCGCGGACGTGCTCGACATGAGCGTCGAGGAGGCGCTGGGAGTCTTCGAGAACATCCCCCGGGTCCAGCGCAAGCTGCGCACCCTGTGCGACGTGGGCCTGGGCTACATCCGGCTGGGCCAGCCGGCCACGCAGCTGTCCGGCGGCGAGGCGCAGCGGGTCAAGCTGACCGAGGAGCTGTCCCGCCGGGACACCGGCAAGACCTTCTATATCCTGGACGAGCCGACCACCGGGCTCCATTTCGCGGACATCGAGCGCCTGCTCAGCGTCCTGCACCGCCTGGTCGACGCCGGCAACACCGTCGTGGTCATCGAGCACAACCTGGATGTGCTGAAGACGGCAGACCACATCATCGACCTGGGGCCCGAAGGCGGCGATCGCGGCGGACAGGTGGTCGCCGCCGGGACGCCCGAGGAGATCATCCGCAATCCACGCTCCTACACGGGCCAGTACCTGAAGCAGGTTCTCGACCGGGAGCTCCTCACCGCGTAGCACACTGAAGTCGATGGCGAGCAAGGCGTCGCCGCTCCTCGAGCGTCCCGAGTACCTGCGTGAGCGGCTGAAGGCGCTCCCGGACGATCCGGGCGTCTACCTGATGCGTGACCTCCAGGCGCGGGTGATCTACGTGGGCAAGGCGCTGAGCCTGCGCAACCGCGTGCCCAATTACTTCCATGCCGGCAGCATCCTGCCCGAACACATCCGCGCCATGGTCGAGCGCGTCTTCGACTTCGAGGTGATCACGACCGCGAACGAGAAGGAAGCCCTGGTCCTCGAGAACACGTTGATCAAGCGCTACCGTCCCCGCTTCAACATCCGGTTGCGCGACGATAAGAACTACCTCTACCTCAAGCTCCCGGTCAAGGAGGACTTCCCTCGCGTCTACATGGTGCGACGCCCGGGGTCCGATGGGGCGCGCTACTGGGGTCCCTACACGAACGCCCTGGCGCTGCGGAACACCCTGAAGACGGTGCGCCGGGTGGTGCCCTATCGGACCTGCACGGATCACGAGTTCGCGCTGCACCGGCCGTGCTTCTACTACCACCTCAAGCTCTGCAGCGCGCCCTGCGCCGGCTTTCAGACGCGCGAGGAGTATCACCGGCAGCTGGATCAGATCGCGCTCTTCCTCGACGGCAGGTCGGACGAGCTGGTCAAGCAGCTGCGCCGCCAGATGGCCGAGGCCGCGCAGGCGCTCCAGTACGAGGCCGCGGCCCGCTACCGCGACCGACTCGAGGCGATCGAGACCATGGCCCAGCGGCAGAAGATGCAGGCGTTGGGCAAGCTCGATCAAGACCTGTTTGGCCTGGCTCGCGCCAACGGGCACGCGATGGTCAAGGTGTTCAACGTTCGCGAAGGTCAGCTGTCCGGGTCGGAGAACTTCGAGCTTGCCGGGCTGGACGCCGCGCAATCCGATGCCGACGTCCTCAACGCGTTCGTGCCCCAGTACTACACGAGCGCCACCCACATTCCCCGTGAGGTCTTCGTGCCCCGGCCCCTGCCGGACGGCGCTGTCATGGAGCAATGGCTGAGCGAGCGCCGGGGAACCCGGGTCCGGGTCCGGGTGCCCCAGCGCGGCAAGCAGCGGGAGCTCCTGGCCCAGGCCGCGGCGAACGCCGAGGAGACGATGCGGGCGTTGCGGATCAAGCTCGACTACGACGCGGAGCGGACCGCGACGCTGCTCCAGGATCTGCAGCAGCAGCTCATGCTCCCCGTGCTCCCCCAGCGGATCGAGTGCTACGACATCTCGAACATCCAGGGGAAGCACCCGGTCGGATCCATGGTCGTCTTCGAGCATGGCCGGCCGAAGCCGGCCCACTACCGGCATTTCCGGATCAAGTCCGTCCAGGGCGCCAACGACTTCGCCATGCTGCAGGAAGTCCTGCGCCGCCGCTTCACCCGGGCGCGCGTCGAGGAGGGCATTCCCGATGAGCCGAGCTTCAGTCAGACCCCGCAGCTGGTGCTGATCGATGGCGGCAAGGGCCAGCTGTCCGCCGCCAGAGCGGTGCTCGAGGACCTGGGGCTGGACGCGATCCCCACCTTCGGCCTCGCCAAGCAGCAGGAGGAGCTGTTCCGGCCCGGCCACTCGGATCCGATCCGCCTCCCGCTCGACTCGCCCGCGCTCTTCCTGATGCAGCGGGTCCGCGACGAGGCCCACCGCTTCGCCATCACCTTCCACCGGGTCGTGCGCAAGAGAGACACCTTCGCCTCGGCGCTGGACGGCGTGACCGGGCTCGGCCCCGTGCGCAAACGGGCCCTGCTGCGCGCCTTTGGCAGCGTCGAGAGCCTCCGCGGCGCGAGCGTCGAGGACCTGATGACGGTGAAGGGCATCACCCGCCCGGTCGCCGTCGCGATCAAAGAGATGCTCTGATCCGGGGACGGGCGCCGGAAGGCCGGCATATCATGGACCCATGGCACGCAGGTCCGTGGCGAGGTGCTCGTTCTGTGGCAAACGGCAGGACCAGGTGAAGCGGCTGGTCGCGGGTCCCGGGGTCTACATCTGCGACCAGTGCGTGGAGCTGTGCAACCAGGTCATTCGCGAGGAGCCGCCGCCGGCTCCGTCCGCTGCCCGCCGCGGGCCAGGCGGGTGGATCGCACGGGCGGTGCGGCGCCGGCGTCCGCCCCGAGCCGGCTGGTCGGGCTACACGCCGGCGTCCTAGCCGGTCGCTTCCCCGACGGGCGTGCGAGGCGGGGCCGGCTCCGATTCCCCGCGCTCGAGCCGCTGGCCCCGCCGCAGCAGATAGAGGATGAAGGGGATCGTGATGATGGTGACGACGATCGCGGTCAGCTGCGCCTGCTTGAGCCCGTGGAACAGGATGATGTTGTCGCGCAGGAAGAAGATCAGGAACTGCGAGATCGAGTAGAGCACGACGTAGATCATCGCGAGCATGCCTTCGGGCTGGATGCGCTTGCGGACGCTCCACAGGAGGATGAAGAGGCCGAGGGCGATCAGGAGCTCGTAGAGGTTGGCGGGCTGGACGGCCACGTTCCGCGGGGCGAACGTGTGGGGATTCGTGTAGACGAATCCCCAGCTCCCGTTGGTCGGGTACCCGACGATGTCGCCGTTGATGATGTTGCCGATGCGACCGAAGACCTGGCCGATGCAAAGGCCGAGCGCGCCCAGGTCGGCCACGCTCCAGAAGTTCATGCGGTAGCGCCAGCAGCCGATCAGCAGCGCCAGGCCGCCGCCGAAGATCGCGCCGTAGAAGGCCATCCCTCCCTGCCAGACGGCGAGGATCTGGGTCGGATGCTGGAGGTAGAACTGGGGGGTGTTCTGGACGACGTAGTAGAGGCGGCCGCCCAGGACGCCGAGGACGGCGGCGATCAAGGACGTGTTCAGCAGCTTGTCCCGGTCGATGCCGCGCCGGGGCGCGTCTCGCAGGGCAACCTGAATCCCGGCGTAGAGGCCGAGCGCGACCATCACGCCGTACCAGTGGATCGTCAGGCCGCCGATCGTGACGAGCACCGGATCGATCCCGATGTGGACCAGCACGCGCCCCAGTATAGAGTCGCCGCGCCCGGCGAATCGCTACCCTGAGGAGGCCCGATGGCCCGGCCACGCCCCTCCTTCGCCGATGACGTCAAAGCGGAGCTCGCCGGTCTGCAACCCGCCCGGCCCTGCTGTCAGCACGCCGAGCTGCACGCGATCGTCGCCGCCGCGACCGGCCGCCGCGCGACCGGCTCGATCACGGTCCGCATTCCCCGGAATGCGGTCGCCCGCAAGCTCGTCCAGCTGGCCCGGGCCACCGGGTCGCAGGTCGACCACCTGGGCAAGGGTCCGACCGATCGCCGCCCCACCTACCGGCTGCGCCTGACGCTGTCTGAGAGCGGCGCCTCGGCTGACGTCTGCTGCGCCCGTGCCGCCATCCGCGGCGCGTTCCTCGCCCGGGGCACGGTCGGGGAGCCGGTCGGCGGCTACCATCTCGAGCTCGCGCTTGCCCCGCCGTCCCTCGAGGAGCTGCGGCCCTATCTCGATCGCCTCGGCCTGCCGGCCCGGGCGGTGATGCGGCGCGGTCGCGCGGTCTGGTACCTGAAGGGCGCCGACGCGATTCGGCGGGTCCTCGGCCTGATGGGCGCGAACCGGGCGGTCATGCGCTTCGAGCACGACCGGATCGTGCGCGAGATGCGCAGCCAGGCCAATCGCCGCGTCAACAGCGAGACCGCGAACATCGAAAAGCGGTTGCGGTCGGCGCACGACCAGGTCAAACGCATCCGGGCATTGCACCAGGCCGATCCGCAGCTGGCGAGCCTCGCGCCCGCCCTCCGTCAGGCCGCCGACCTGCGCCTTGCGCATCCGCAGGCGGGCCTGCGCGAACTGGCCGCGGCCGCGCACGTGACGAAATCCGCCATGGCCGGGCGGTTGCGGCGCCTCATGCAGAAACCAACGAGGCGGGAGGCGGGAGGCGAGCGGGTCGCTGCTAGACTGAACTCGATTTCTTAGGAGGAAGCCATGCCGGTCAAGGTTGGCGTCAATGGATTCGGGCGGATCGGCCGCAATGTCTTCCGCGCCGCGCAGGGCAACCAGGCGATCGAGATCGTCGCCGTCAACGACATCACCGAGCCGGCCACCCTCGCGCACCTCCTGAAGTACGACTCCATCCTGGGGAATTACGCCGGCGCCGTCAGCGCCGACGGGAACCAGCTCCTCGTCGACGGCAAGAAGGTCAAGGTCTTTGCCGAGAAGGATCCCGCGAGCTTGCCCTGGCGGGATCTCGGGGTGGACATCGTGGTCGAGTCGACCGGTCTGTTCACCGACGCGCTCAAGGCTCGGGTGCATCTCGACCGAGGCGGGGCCAAGAAGGTCATCATCTCGGCGCCCGCGAAGAACGAGGACATCACGCTCGTGCTCGGCGTCAACGGCGATCGCTACGATCCGAAGCAGCACCACGTGGT
This sequence comes from Candidatus Limnocylindrales bacterium, assembly GCA_035632635.1. Taxonomy (GTDB): domain Bacteria; phylum Chloroflexota; class Dormibacteria; order CF-121; family CF-121; genus CF-120. The sequence continues at coordinate 11,111 of DASQGL010000110.1, read as the reverse complement.
GAGCAATGCCTCCTGTACCACGAACTGCCTGGCGCCGGTGGCCAAGGTGCTGCACGACAGCTTTGGCATCGAGGCCGGGCTGATGACGACGATCCACTCGTATACGAGTGATCAGCGGCTGCTTGACGCGCCCCACCGAGACCTGCGCCGGGCGCGGGCGGCGGCGCTGTCGATGATCCCGACGAGCACCGGGGCGGCCAAGGCGATGGCCCTGGTGATGCCCGAGCTCAAGGGCCGGTTCCACGGCATCTCGCTTCGAGTTCCCACCCCGAATGTGTCCCTCGTCGATCTGACGGTGCGGACGCGCGACGCGGTGTCGGTCGAGACGATCAACGAGGCCTTGCGGGAGGCGGCCGCCAGCGACCTGAAAGGCATTCTCGCGGTCACCGACGAGCTGCTGGTCTCGAGCGATTTCAAGGGCGACTCCCACTCCTCGATCGTGGATGCGGAGCTGACCATGGTGGTCGGGGACCGTCAGGGCAAGGTCTTCGCCTGGTACGACAACGAGTGGGGCTATTCGTGTCGGGTCGTCGACCTGGCGGCGTTCATGGGCGACCGCCTGAACTGAACTCCTCCTCGAACGCTGGCGGCGCCACCCCCAAGGCCTCGATTCGGGACGTCGACGTGGCCGGCAAGCGGGTCCTGGTTCGGGTCGACTTCAACGTCCCGCTCGAGCACGGCCGGATCCTCGATGACACCCGGATCCGGGAAGCGCTGCCGACCATCAAGGACCTGATCGCCCGGCAGGCCCGCGTGATCCTCGTCACGCATCTCGGCCGGCCGGACGGCCAGGTGGACGAGGCAGCGCGCACCACGCCGCTGGCATCCCGCCTCGGCGAGCTGCTCGGCGTGCCGGTGGGGCACGTCGGCGACTGTGTGGGTCCTGAGGTCGAGGCGGCGGTCGCGAAGCTGCGTGACGGGGACGTGTTGATGCTGGAGAACGTTCGCTTTCACAAGGGCGAGACGCGCAACGATCCAGCCTTCGCCCGGCAGCTCGCCTCACTCGCCGACCTGTTCGTCAACGACGCCTTTGGCACCGCCCACCGCGCCCATGCCTCCACGGTGGGCGTCACCCAGTATCTGCCGGCCTACGCCGGGCTGCTCATGGAACGGGAGATCGCGGTGCTGGGCCGGATCATGCGCGATCCACCGCATCCGCTGGTCGCGATCATCGGCGGATCCAAGATCTCGACCAAGATGGGCGTCCTGCAGAGCCTGCTCGAGCGGGTCGATCGCCTGTGCCTCGGCGGCGCGATGGCGTGCACGCTGTTCAAGGCAAAGGGGATTCCGATGGGCCGCTCCCTGGTCGAGGACGATCAACTGGAGACGGCGCGTGGGCTGCTCGCGGAGGCGGAGCGGCGAAACCGGGCCCTGCTCCTGCCACTTGACGCGGTGGTGGCGGCCGAGGCGAAGCCGGGGGTCTCGGCTCGCACGGTCGACATCCGCGCCGTGCCGCCTGATGACCGGGTCCTCGATGTGGGTCCGATGACGGTCGAGCAGTTCCTTCGGGCCTGCGACGGGGCCGCCGCCGTCGTCTGGAACGGCCCGCTCGGCGTCTACGAGGTCCCGCCCTTCGACCAGGGCACGCGGGCGCTGGCCCAGGGACTGGCCGGCAGTGACGCACAGACGATCATCGGCGGGGGCGACCTGGTCGCCGCGCTGCATGAGCTCGGCATCGCAGACCGTATGTCGTTCATCTCGACCGGCGGTGGGGCGACCCTGGAGTTCCTGGAGGGCAAGATCCTCCCCGGAATCGCCGCCCTGCGCGATGCGCGCGACGCGACCCATGCGTAAGCCGCTGGTCGCCGGCAACTGGAAGATGAACGGCACGGTGCCGGAAGGAATTCAGCTCGCTTCGAGGCTCCGGGAGGCGCTCGAGCCGTACGCCGATGCCGTCGACCTCGTGCTGCTGCCGCCCTCGATCATGCTCTGGGAGATCGCCAGCATCCTGCGGACGAGCCGGATCCGCATCGGCGCGCAGAACGTGGCCTGGGAGGACCGCGGCGCCTTCACCGGCGAGATCTCGCCGGCCATGCTCGCCGGGTGGTGCGAGTACGTCCTGATCGGGCACTCCGAGCGCCGGCACATCTTCGGCGAGACGGATGAGATGGTGAACAAGAAGGTCGTCGCCAGCCTGGGCCACCACCTGCGCGTGATCCTGGCCGTCGGCGAGACGCTCGAGGAGAACGAAGCCCATCGCACCGAAGAGGTCGTGAGTCGCCAGCTGTCGGTGGGCCTCAGCGGCATCGACCCGGAGGCGCTCAACGGCGTCAGCATCGCGTACGAGCCCGTCTGGGCGATCGGCACCGGGCGCGCCGCGACGCCCGACTACGCGAGTCAGATCATGGGCCTGATCCGCGGCATCGTCGCGACGAAGTTCTCCTCAGACCAGGCCGCGGCCCTGCGGATCCTCTACGGCGGCAGCGTGACCGCGGCGAACGCGGCCAGTCTGATGCAGGAACCCGAGATCGACGGCGCCCTGGTCGGTGGCGCGAGCCTCGACGCCGATCAGTTCACCGCGATCGTGCGAGCCGCCGCCGAGGCAGTGACGCCGGCGCGGGGATGACCGCCGCGCCGGTCATCGTCCTGGTCGTCATCGATGGCTGGGGCTACAATCCCGATCCGTTCGGGAACGCGATCGCAGCCGCGCGCAAGCCGAACTGGGACGCCCTCTGGGAGCGCTGGCCGCATACGATCCTCGCCGCCGCCGGCGAGCCGGTCGGGCTGCCGCCCGGACAGCAGGGCAACTCCGAGGTCGGGCACCTGAATATCGGTGCAGGCCGCATCGTCTACCAGGACCTGACCCGAATCAACCTCAGCATCGAGGACGGCTCCTTCCAACAGAACCCGGTGCTGCTCGAGGCCATCCGCTCGGCGTCCAGGGGCCACGCGCTGCACCTGCTCGGCCTCGTCTCCCCAGGCGGGGTGCACAGCTCGAGCGAGCATCTCTATGCGTTGCTGCGGATGGCGAGGGCGCAGGGCCTGGACCGCGTCTTCATCCATGCGTTCACGGACGGCCGGGACGAGCCGCCCCGCAGCGCCGCCGCATTCATGCGCGACCTGGTCACGCAGATGGACGCGATCGGCGCCGGACGCATCGCCAGCGTGAGCGGACGCTATTTCGCCATGGATCGCGACCGCCGATGGGATCGGACGGAGCGCGCCTACCGGGTCGTGGTCGATGCGGCCGGCCCGACCGCGGCCGATCCGGTGGCCTTCATCGAGCGCCAGTACGCGCTGCAGGTCAACGACGAGTTCATCCCGCCGACCCGCATCGTGCCGCAGGGCCAGGCGCCGGCGCCGCCCATCGCGGACGGGGACAGCATCATCTTCTTCAACTTCCGGCCGGACCGGGCGCGGCAGCTGACCCATGCGATCGTCGATCCGGAGTGGGCGCACTTCGAGCGGCGGACCCGGCCGACCCTGGCCCATTTCGTCACCTTCACCGAGTACGAGAAGGGACTGCCGGTCGAGGTCGCCTTCAAGGACGAGCCGCTGAAGGGGTGCCTCGCCGAGGTGATCGCGGCCCGGGGCTTCCGGCAGTTCCACACCGCGGAAACGGAGAAATACGCGCACGTCACCTATTTCTTCAACGGCGGGCAGGAGACCCCGTTTCCCGGCGAGGACCGCCTGCTGGTCCCCTCACCGAGGATCGCGACCTACGACCTCCAGCCGGCGATGAGTGCGGCCGGGGTGGCCGATGCCGTCTGCGATCGTCTGAGGACCGGAGTCGATCGGTTGATCGTCGTCAATTTCGCGAATCCGGACATGGTCGGGCACACGGGCGTGTTCCCGGCGACCGTGGAGGCGGTCCAGGTGGTGGACACGATGCTCGGCCGGCTCGGCAAGGCAACGCTCGACCGTGGGGGCGTGCTCGCCATCACAGCCGACCACGGGAATGCCGAGCTCAAGGTGGACCGCGCCAGCGGGAAGCCGCTCACCGCCCACACCACGAGCCCGGTGCCGTTGATCGTGGCCGGCGCCCCGTCGCTGGGGTCGCTCCGGGAGGGCGGCAAGCTCGGCGACGTCGCGCCGACGCTCCTGCCCCTGCTGGAGCTGCCGCCGTCCCCCGAGATGACGGGCGACGACCTCCGCGGGGTCTAGCCGGTCAGCCGGCTGCCCAGTCGCTTTCCATCCGGTCGAGGAACGCGGTCGCGATCCGGGAATCGTCGATCTCCACGTCGAGCTCGTGGTTGCGCGTGAATCCGGAGCGGGACCAGTTGCAGCTGCCGAAGAGCACGCGAGCCCGGTCGAAGATGCCGAGCTTCGCGTGGAGCAGCTGATTCGGCTGGTCGGTGAACAGGTGGGCCTGGGCGCCGGCCGCCAGCAGCACGCGCAGGGAGCCCGGGTTCTGCGGCTGTCCGGGTTCGAGGAGCACCCGGACGTGTACCCCGCGCTGCGCCGCAGCGCGCAACGCCTCGAGCACCAGGGTGTCCGAGAGGACGAAGAGCTCGGCATCGATGGTCTGGCGGGCCGTCGCAATCAGCTGGAGCAGGGCGGCCCGGATGCCCGTCCCGGGGCGCGTCACCAGGACCTGTACGGCGCCGTCCGGCTGAGCCGGCGGGACCACGCTCGGGCGGCCCGCCAGCGCCAGGTCGGCCTGGAAGACCCGGTCGAGATTGGCCACCACCGGCCCCGAGGCGAGGATGTCATAGTCGCGATTGTTCTGCGACGACCGTCCCCAGTTGATCCCGCCCACGATGGCGCGGGCGCCATCGACGATCAGGAGTTTGACGTGGTCGATGGTCCGGGGTTCGATCGGGAAAGGGATGACCTCGACCCCGCCCTGGGCCAGGGCCGCCCAGATCGCCGCACTGCTCCGCTCCGAGGGGTCGATGATCGCGGTGACCCGGACGCCGCGCGCCTTGGCGTCGAGGACCAGCGCGGCGAGGTCCTGGCGCTGGAACTCGTACAGCTCGAGCTCGAGGGTCCGCGTGGCCGAACGCAGCTGGGTGCGGATGGCCGCGAAGGCGGCGGCGCCCTCGGGGAGCGGGAGCAGCGTGTCGGCCCCCACCCGCAGCGGCTGGGGATCGCCCACAACCGCCGCGGGAGGACCGGCCGGCCGGATCACGGCCGTGAGTGGGCCCGACGCACACGAAGCCAGCAGCAGCGCCAGGAGGAGGAGGGGCAACACTGGGCGAGGCGCCGGGCCGCTCACAGGGAGCATAGTAACACTGATTTGTGTATGTGTCAAGGCATCAAATGGCGCGCTCCCGCAATTCGGCTGATATAATGCGGCGGCTCCGCGCGGGCGCGAAGAGCAGCCGGCCTATGAAGACCTTCCTGGGCGTCGTCGAGTTGATCCTGGCCATCCTCGTCATGCTGGGTGTGCTCCTGCAGACTCCCAAGGCGAGCGGGCTGGGTGGCACGATCGGCGGAGGCGGAGACTCCGGCGGGGGCTACCGCACCAAGCGCGGGCTCGAGAAGAACCTCTTCTATACGACGATCGGGCTCGTCGTGCTCTTCGTGATCATCTCGGTCGTGTACGTTCGGTCTTGATCCGGCGGGCGCTGCTCACCGCCGCGGTGGGCCTCCCCCTCGCCGCCCTGGTGGCGCTGCTGACGATCTTCCTGCGAGTCGTGCTGGCCGCTCCCGAGACGGCGCGCTCGGGGGGGACCTACACCGAGGGCATGGTCGGCACGCTGCTGGCCCTCAATCCGCTCTATCCCAACCAGGACGCGAACGGCCATGATGCGGACGCCCTGCTGTTCGAGCCGCTGGTCAGCGTGGGCCCGCGAGGGCTGGTCACCGGACTGCTGAGCTCGCGCTGGGACATCAGCCAGGACCAGCGCAGCTACATCTTCACGCTCCGGCCCAACGCCCGCTGGTCGGATGGGAGCGCCGTGACCGCCAGCGACGTCGTCTTCACCATTCGCACGATCCAGAATCCGGACTACCCGGGTCAGGTCCTGAGCGCGAGCTGGAAGGACATCGTCGCGACCGAGCTCGACCCCACGCACGTCCGGTTCACGTTGCCCGGGCGGAACGCCAGCTTCATGGCCACCCTCGGCCAGCTCGAGATCGTGCCCGCGCACCTGCTCGCGGGCAAGGCGATGGGGGAGGTGGCCGGACCGGCCGTCACCGGGCAGCCGGTGGGCAGCGGCCCATTTCAGATCTCCCAGCGTCTGTCCGACCGCATCATCCTCCTGCGCAACCCGTTCACCTGGCGGCGGCCCTGGATCGACACCGTGGTGCTTCGCTTCTTTCCAACCCAGGCGGCCGCGCTCGACGCGCTCGACCGCGGCCAGATCGACGGTCTTGCCGGGCTGGGGGCGTCCGCGATCACCCGGGAGGCCCACAACCCCCAGGTGGTGCTGCATACGACCGGCACCTACCAGTACACGGAGCTGCTCTTCAACCTGAAACCGGACGTCGCTCTCTTTCAGGACAAGCAGGTGAGGAAGGCGATCGCCAAGGCGATCGACCGCACGGCGATCATCCGCGACGTCTTGAAGGGCCAGGCCCGCCCGGCGGTGGGGCCCATCCCCGAGTCCATCACCTGGGCGTTCGACGCGGCCGCCAGTCCGCCCACCTACGACCCAACCGCGGCAGCCAACCTCCTTGATGCCGCCGGCTGGGCGCGGCAGCCGGACGGAAGCCGGATGCACGCTGGAGCGACGCTCGGGTTCCAGCTGGTGGTCGCCAGTGATCTGCCGCCATACCGTGCGGTCGCGCAGCAGGTCGCCGATCAGCTGGCCCAGGTCGGGGTGGACGTGACCGTGCAGCCGGAGCCGACGGCGGTCTTGATCCACGACGCGCTCAACCCCCGAACGTTCCAGATGGCGTTGACTGCCTTCGACAACGGGCCGGATCCCGACGTCTTCCCCTTCTGGCATTCGACGCAGGCCCATCCGGGTGGCTTCAACTTCGTGTCGATGCGCCGGAATGTGTTCATCGACAAGGACCTGGAGGACGGGCGCGCGAGTCTCGACCTGCCGACCCGCGCCAAGGCCTACGCCGACCTGCAGGAGCTGTTTGCCGAGGAGGTGCCTGCGGTGTATCTGTATTCGCCGACGTACACGTTCGCGATCTCCTCGCGAATCCACGGCGTGCAGATCGATCCGGCGATCGAGCCGGATCAGCGATTCGCTCACGTCGACCAGTGGTACATCGAAGCGGGACGCTGAGGTGTTGGCTCGAGGAGATGTGCGAAAATCTAAGATCCGACGACATGCGGCTGTGGTGAAATTGGTAAACACGCCAGGTTCAGGGCCTGGTGCTCTCACCGAGCTTGGAGGTTCAAGTCCTCTCAGCCGCACTCCACTCCCCTGACCGGCTGGACCCTTCGCGAGCGCCGGGCGCTCGCTCGCCTGAAGACGCCCGCGGCGATCCAGGCTTACCTCGACGCCATCCCCTACAACACGGAGGATGATGGTGAGACCTTGCGCTCGCCCCGCCGCGTGCTTCGCGATCGCACGGCAAACTGCATCGAGGGCGCGGTCTTCGCGGCCGCCGTCCACCGCGCCCATGGCCGGCCGCCCCTGATCATGGACCTGACCGCGGTCCATGACGAGGACCACGTCATCGCGCCCTTCCAGGACCGCGGCCGGTGGGGCGCCGTCGGCACCAGCAAGTTCGTCGGCCTGCGCTATCGCGAGCCCGTCTACCGCGGGCTGCGCGAGCTCGTCATGTCGTACTTCGAGGACTACTTCAACCTGCGGGGCGAGCGCACGCTGCGCGGCTACGGGCGACCGGTGAACCTGGCCCGCTTCGACCGGATCGGCTGGATGACGAGCGAGGCGGACCTCTGGCCGATCGCCGAGCACCTCGAGGCGATCCCGCACGTGCGCCTGCTGCCGCCATCCACCAGGCTGACCTGGCTGGACGCCCGCTCCAAGCGGGCCGGCCTGCTCGGCTACCCCGGCCACGGCCAAACTTGACATTATTGATACCACTTGTTAAACTGCGACACTATCACCTGCGCGCCAGCGCAGGCGCAGCCGATCGCTCAACGAGGTACGAGGAATGGGGTTGACTGCCGATATCCGACCGTCCGCGCCGGCGGACGTGCCCCTCGAGGCCGTCCAGGCGCTCCTCACCCGGGTCATCTGGCAGGCGGTCGCCGATCTCGGCGTCGAGGCCTATCGCTCCGAGGCTGAGGCCTTCTTCCGCGGGTCGGCCTTCGAGGAGTACTGCGACGTCCTCGGTTGGAACGTCCGTCGGGCCCGGGCCAGTCTCGGGCGCTTCGTGGGCAGCGGCGCCCGGATCTCGGGCAACCACCTGCTGCCGGCCACCACGCCGCTCCCCGCCGAGGGCTTCCAGGCCGCCGTCAACTGACGGCTTCAGGGCGCCCCATCGGCCTCCCGCCGCCTCCGCCGCCCGCCGCCCTCCGCCGCCCCTCGCGCCCGCCGCCCGCCGCCGCCCCCCGCCCTCCCCCGCCCGCCCCCGCCCGCCGCCCTCGCCCCTCCCGCCGCTCGCCGCCCGCCGCCGCCCTCCGCCGCCCGCCGCCCTCGCCCCTCCCGCCCACGGCCTGGCCCGCGCCCCGATCCGCCCCTAACGGGTTTCTAACCATTTCCGGATAGTCTCGGCCCATCCTGACGCCGGTCGGTCCGCCCGGTAGACTGGAGGCCAACAGCCCATGAACCTTCTGCTCGTCGAGGACGAACGGAAGCTGTCCACGCTCCTCAAGCAGCTGCTCGAGGACGAGCGCTACTCGGTGGACATCGCCGGCGACGGCCAGCGGGCTGAGGAGCTTGCCGAGACCGCTCGCTACGACGCCATCATCCTGGACCTCATGATCCCGAAGAAGGACGGCATGGAAGTCTGCCGCTCGCTGCGCCGCAACCAGATCACGACGCCGGTGATCATGCTGACCGCCCGCAGCCAGGTCCACGACCGGGTCGCCGGCCTCGACGCCGGGGCGGACGATTACCTGCCCAAGCCGTTTGCCTTCGAGGAGCTGCTCGCGCGCCTGCGCGCGGTCGTCCGGCGGGAGGAGCGCCAGAGCGACTCGACCCGGCTCCAGGTTGCCGACCTCGTGATGGACCTGAAGACGCACCAGGTCCGGCGCGCCGACGTCGTCGTCGAGCTCACCGCGCGCGAGTTCGCCCTGCTCGAGTTCCTCATGCGGCATCCCAACCAGGTCCTGACCCAGGCCCAGATCGCGGAGCGCGTCTGGGACTACAACTTCGAGGGGACCACGAACCGGGTCGCCGTCTACATCTCGTACCTTCGCGACAAGATCGACGAAGGGCGGACGCCCAAGCTGATCCAGACCGTCTACGGCGTGGGCTACCGTCTCTCGGGGTAGGGCGCCGGTGCTCTTCCGCGGGACGCTCGTGCGGCTGGCCGCCTGGTACTTCCTGCTGCTCGCGCTCGTGCTCGCCTGCTTCAACGTGATCGTCTACTTCTCGCTCTCCGAGGCCCTCAACGCCCGCGTCTCCGCCGACCTCCAGAAGAAGGCGCGCGACACGGTCGCCCAGCTGACCACCAACCGCAACGGCAGCCTCGCCTCCTACGGACCGGCCGCCGACCCCTCGCTCGCCGACACCTTCGTCTTCGTGATCCAGACCAACAAGAACGGCGATCCCACGGTGGTCGAGAACTCCCCGCTGACCGCGGGCCTCGACTACCAGCCGAGCCAGCTCCCCATCCAGGCCGCCAAGCTCGGCACCCGCACCCAGCAGGACCTCACCGTCGCCAACAACACCTTCCGGGTGCTGACCGAGCCGATCAAGGACAAGTCCGGCAACATCATCGGCGTCATCCAGGCGGCCAAGCCGCTGAGCGCGGTGTCCGAGACCCTGAACAACCTCGAACGCCAGCTCGCGATCGCCTCCGGCGTCGCCCTGCTGCTGGGCGCGTTGACCGCGCTGTTGATGGCCAACAAGTCGCTGCGCCCGCTTCGCCTCGCCTTCGTCAAGCAGCGCGAGTTCGTGGCCGACGCCTCCCACGAGCTGCGGACGCCCCTCACCCTGATCCGGACGAATGCGGAGGCCTGGATCCGGCGAGCGCCGGAGAAGTCCGCGGATCCCTACGCCCGGCACATCCTCGAGGAGGTCGACCAGCTGAACGCGATCGTGGGCGACCTGACCACGCTCGCGCTGGCCGACGCGCGGCAGCTGCGCCTCGAACCGCGAGCCCTTCACCTCGACCGCATCGTCCGCGAGCTGATCGACCACACCACCCCGCTCGCCGAGGAGGGAGGTCTGACGCTGCGCACCGAGCTCGAGCCGGTGCTCGTCGAGGCCGACCCCGCCCGCCTCCGGCAGCTGCTCGTCATCCTGCTCGACAACGCGATCGCGCACACGCCGTCAGGCGGCGAGGTCGCGGTCAGCGTCGTACGGGCCGGGGGTCGCGCGCGGATCGTCGTGCAGGACACCGGCAGCGGGATCGCGTCGCACGACCTGCCTTTCATCTTCGAGCGCTTCTTTCGGGCGGACAAGGCCCGCAGCCGCGAACGCGGCGGCACCGGGCTCGGGCTCGCGATCGCGAAATGGATCGTCGAGGCCCATCGGGGCACGATCGACGTCCGCAGCGAGGTCTCCCGCGGGACGCAGGTGACGGTCACCCTGCCCGCGATGAGTGAGCAACCCGTTCCCCAACCGCTTCCCGCTCCCGCCTGACGCGGTACGCTCGCAACAGTGAGGGAACGCCCTCCGGGCACCTGGATTGGCCTCGTGATGTCGGCCGTGCTCATCGTGCTTCCCGCATGCAGTAGCGCACCGCAGGCGACCGGGACCGGATGCGCAACGGCAGCCGGGCGCGTGGCGTCGTCGAGCCAGCGCGCGCCCCTCGAGGGCATCGACTACGCCAACGAGTGGCCCTCCCCGAATGGCGATCTGGACAACACGCGCGTAGCCCACACCACGATCTCCTCGGCAAACGTCGCGAGGTTAGCGGTTGCCTGGTCGATCCCGTTGAAGGGTGCCGGGGCAAATGGCCGAGACTTTGCCAATCCAGTGCTCGCCAACGGCGTTGCCTATCTCCAGGATGGCGCCTCGAACGTCACGGCGGTCAGCTACGCAACCGGAAAGGTCCTCTGGTCGCACTTGTTCAACTCCCCGGACTACGGGCCAAACGGCGTGACGATCGCGAATGGCAAGATCTACGGCATCACGGCCACGGGGGTGTTCGCCCTGGACGCCAAGACGGGCCGTCAACTCTGGTAC
>DASQGL010000109.1:0-49491 GCA_035632635.1 Candidatus Limnocylindrales bacterium | reverse complement strand
GCAGGAACCGGGCGGCCTCGACGTAGACCGCGTGGCCGCCGAAGGGTCGCATGACCGGCACGCCCGCGCGAACGAGCCGCTCGCCCAGGTAGGCGACCTGGCCGACACGGTGCTCGAGATAGCTCTCCTCGAGCGCCTCGCGCAAGCCCTGGGCCATGGCGCCCAGATCGCGTCCGGCCAGGCCTCCGTAGGTGGGAAAGCCTTCGAACAGGATGGCCTGGGTGCTGACCTTGCGATAGAGCTCGGGGTCGCGCAGGGCGACGAAGCCACCGATGTTCGCGAGCGCGTCCTTCTTCCCGCTCATGGTGCATCCGTCCGCCTCGGCGAACATCGCCCTGACGATCCGACCCACGCTCCATCCGCGGCAGGCGGCCTCACGCTGCTGGATGAAATAGGCGTTCTCCGCGAATCGGGCGGCGTCGATGAAGAAGGGGACGCCGTGGCGTCGAGCCAGCGCACTGGTGCCACGGATATTCGCGAGTGAGACCGGCTGGCCGCCAAAGGTGTTGTCGGTGACGGTGAGCATCACCATGGCCACGTTCGACGCCGATCGGGTGAGGAAGGCATCGAGCGCATCGAGGTCGATGTCTCCCTTGAACGGGTCGGGGCGTTCGAAGTCGTCGTGTCCGGTCCCTCCCAGGTCCTGGGCCACGGCGCCGCGCGCCTCCACGTGCGCGCGCGTGGTGTCGAAGTGATGATTGTTCAGCACGACCTGGTCGGGCTGGAGCATGGCGGTGAACAGGATGTGCTCGGCGCCGCGTCCCTGGTGCGCCGGCACCACGTACTCGAAGCCCATGATCTCCCGGACGGTCTCGCGCAGCTGATCGAAGCTCGCACTCCCGGCATAGGCCTCGTCGCCCCCCATCAGGGCCGACCACTGCTGGACGCTCATGGCGCCGGTCCCGCTATCGGTCAGGAGGTCGATGTACACGTCGCGCGAGGCCAGCCGGAAGAGGTTGTACCGAGCGGCGCTGAGCGCCTGCTCGCGCGCCGGGCGCGGCCGCAGGTGAATCGGCTCGACGACCTTGATCTTGTACGGCTCGAGTGGCATCTCCGGCAACGAGTCTCCGCCCTTTCCCGATCCGCACCGACCGGCGTCAGGCCCTACATCGGCGGGACCAGGGTCCCTCGCCGCCCCGTCCCATCGGTGCCTGCGACACTGTGCTCTCGATGGTCAGTCCGTCCACTCTCGATCGCCTTCATCGTGAGATCCGATCGTGCACCCGGTGCGTCGACGCCGGTCTGCTCGAGGCGGCGGCGCCCGTGATGAGCGGCTTCCCGGACAACCGGATCATGCTCATCGGGCAGGCGCCCGGAGTGGTCGAGGCGGAGCGGGGATTGCCGTTCCAGGGGCGTTCGGGGAAGCTGCTCATGCGCTGGCTGCAGGCGGCCGGATTCCCGTCCGAGGACACCGTCCGGCGGCACGTGTACATGACGTCGATCACGAAATGCTTTCCCGGCAAGGCGACCGGCCCGGGAGGGGGTGACCGCCGGCCGAGCGGGGCGGAGATCGCGCTCTGCCGTTCCCACCTGGACCGCCAGCTGGCCACGCTGCGGCCGGACGTGATCATCCTGGTCGGCGGGCTCGCCCATGCGCGGTTCCTGCCCGGCCGCGCGCTGTCCGAGCTGGTCGGCCGCGCCTTCAGCATGGACGGGCAGCCCGTGACCGCAGGCTACCGCGGTGGTCCCGTGCTGCTGCCACTGCCCCATCCGTCGGGGGCCAGCCGGTGGTTGAACGACCCGAGGCACCAGCAGCTGACCGATCTCGCGCTTCGGCGGCTCCGCCGGCTCCTGCGGCCATATCTGCGAGCGGTCGCGCGCCCCCAGCCGGCCGGGTAAACTTCGGGGCAACCGATGGGGGACGAGATTCAAGGGGACGCGGTCGAGCCAGGGCAGCCCGGGGCGCCCGTCAAGGTGGTGCCCGGATCCGACCCGCAGTCCGTCAAATCCGCCGATGACATCCTGGCGTCCATCTTCGCCCCCAGTCCCGAAGCCTCGCCGCTGGAGCAGCTCGAGGAGACGCTCCGGCATCCGAAGCGACTCGTGTACACGGCCATCTCGAACCGTAACTTCTACTGGCGGATGCACATCGCGAAGTTCGTGCTCGACGAGGGGTTCGTGCCCATCAACCCGTTCATGCTGTTCGACTACTACCTGATGCATACAGTGCCCAAGCAGCTCGTCCGCGAGGCGATCAACAACCTGCTGGCCCGCTGTGACGAGGTCTGGATCTTCGGCCGGCTCAGCCTGGGCGTGAAGGTGCAGATGGGGATCGCGAAGCGCCTGCGCAAGCCCATGCGCTTCTACGACATCGTCGACTTCCCGGAGCGCGCGGTTCGCATCTCCGAGCGGCTCGCTCAGGAAGAGACACGGGACTGACCGCGGTTCCCCAGCCGCCCGGCCTCAGACGCGCGTGATCAGGTCGCGCTCGCAGCTTTCGCGCGCCTGGCGGACGAGATGCCGCAGCGCCGGCCGGTCGGCGACGGCCCATTCGATCTGCCGCAGCGCGCTGTACAGGCCTTTGAGCGCCTTGATCGCGTCCCCCAGCTCGACGCCCTGGGGCGGCTGCAGGTCGCTCAGCGCCGTCCCCGAACACCAGTCGTAGACGAAGGTCACGTAGTCGCCCGAGAGCGGGCGCAGGTTCTCCTCGCCGTGGTCCTTCTCCCGGGCGGAGAACCGGTACCAGATCACCCGCAACCGCTTCATCGCCAGCGCGACGGCCCCGGTCGGTGGACGCTGTCGCGGATGGGGGCGGTCCCGATTGCGGTCTTCGGCGGTCACCGTCACCAGCGCGGCCGCAAGCTCGGCCGGGCCGAGCTCCTCCAGCCACCCGTCCTCGATCGCCTGGGTGACAACCAGGCTGTTCTCGCCGTAGATTCGACAGGCGAGCAGGCCTTTGTCGGTCGGCGTCGCGTCGGCGACGAAGCCGAGCTCCTCCAGCACCGCGCGCAGGGCGCGCATGCGTCGGCGGTATTCGCCCTGGCTCTCCTGCACCTCGAACTCCGACGCCCGGACCTGCTGCTGCAGCGACCGGAGATGCTGGTGGTGCGCGATGTGTTCGGTCAGGTAGGGGCAGGTCTTGCAGGGCAGCTCGTGCTGGCGATGCTGCCAGCCCCGCAGCTGCTCCTTCAACTGGTCGACGGCTTTCGTGCTCACGCTGCGCAGGCCGCGCGAGCGAGCGCCGCGGGAACGCCCGCGTCGGTGTGCCCAGTGCTCGCGCTTCAGGCGCCCGATCCTCACCCGCAGGGAGGCCATCTCGTCCTCCGCATGCAGCCAGGACGCGATCGTGCGCTCGGTGCAGGGCTCGTTGGGATGCTGGTAGCGGATCGCCGAGGCATCGTCGTAGTGCTGCCGCAGCATGGCGAGGCGGTCGTGCATTTCCTGGCGGGCGAGTTGCTTCTGATACTGGCCGAACGACCGCTCCATCAGGAGGTCGACCTCTTCTGGCGAGTGGAACCGGAGCAGGTTCAGTGCCATGTTGTAGGTGGGGGCGAACTTGCTCTCCACCGTCATCTCTATGCTGATAGCCGCCTCGTAGATGCTTCCGATCTCGACCTCCGACTCCTTCAGTACGATTCCGTGTCCGATCGGATCGATGCCGCGGCGTCCCGCCCGGCCCATGAGCTGGGTCAGCTCTCCGGACGTGATCTGGGTGAAGTTCTGGCCGTCGAATTTCGTGAAGGTCGAAACCACGACTGCGCGCGCCGGCATGTGGATGCCGAGCGACAGCGTCTCGGTGGCGAAGACCACCTTGACCAGCCCGCGCTGGAACAGCTCCTCGACCATCTCCTTCAGGTACGGCAGGAGACCGGCGTGGTGCATGGCGAGACCTCGTCGGAGTGTGTCGCCCTCGAGCAGGCGCAGGTACAGGGCCGCCTCGTCGCGGTCCTCCACCGCCTCGAGCCGTCGTTGCACGACGGCGTCGATGGCCGCCTTCTCGGCCGCGGTGGTGAGGTCGAAGCCGTGCGCAGCGCACCGGGCCAGGGCTTCCCGGCAGCCGCGCCTGGAGAAGATGAAATAGATGGCGGGAAGGAAATCACGCCGGCGCAGCGCCTCGACCACGCCCAGCAGATCGTTTTCCGGCGCATGCCGCAATTGGGCGAGCCGGGTGTCGGCGCTCGATTCCGCCTGGGTCCGGGCCAGCGTCTCCCGGTTCAGGCTGCCGGCCTGGTCCAGCAGCGGATAGAACTCGTTGCGCAGCCCGAGCCAGAGCCGCAACTCGACCGGGCGCCTGTGGACCTCCACGGTAGGGATCGTGCCGCGCTGCGCGCTCATCCACTCGGCGACCTCCCGGACGTTGCTGATCGTGGCCGAGAGGCCGACGAACTTGATGTGGCTCGGTGCCTGGATGATGATCTCCTCCCAGACGGCGCCACGCGGAAAGTCGTCGATGTAGTGGACCTCGTCGAGGATCACGACGCTGACCCGCCCGAGCCGCTCTGGCTCCTCGTAGATCAGGTTGCGCAGGACTTCCGTCGTCATGACCACCACCGGGGCCCCCGGATTGATCGTGTTCTCCCCGGTGACGAGCCCGACCTGCGCCTCGCCGTGCAGTCGCTGGTAGTCGTGGAACTTCTGGTTGGACAGTGCTTTCAGGGGAGTCGTGTAGATGGCGCGCGTGTTCGTCTGCAGCGCGCGGAAGATCGCGTAGTCGGCGATCACCGTCTTGCCCGAGCTCGTGGGCGCCGAGACGAGCACGCCCTGGTGGTGTTCGAGCCTGTCGATGGCCTCGATCTGGAAGGGATCGAGCGAGAAGGGAAGCGTCGACGCAAACGCCGGGAGGTGCGGACTCGCGGTCAGCGCTTGCGTGGCGGGCCCACCAGCTGGGCGGTTGCCGCCCGATCGCGGTCCTGCAACCAGCGCCGGCGCGTCTCCTCGACATCGTCGGTGTAGCGCTGGCGGCAGCGCTTCATCGCCTTCGCGACCGCCATCCGAACGATCGGTTCCGGCCCTTTGGCAAGACGCTCGAGGATCGCTTCGGCGGCCGGCCAGTGAAAGGAGCCGATGGCGCTCGAAAAGGCCATCGCGACATTCCAGCGAACGATGGGGTCGCGGTCGCGCGACCATTCGCGCAGGCGCTGGAGCGTCGTCTTCGGGTCGACCCGCAGCAGGGCGTCGCCCACCGCGAACGAGCCCAGGTTGCGGCGAACGTAGGGCTCGGGGTCGTGGAGCAGCGGCTCGAGCAGATCGAGCAAGGCGGGCACCCGCTCCGGTTTGTCGCGGCGGGCCGCGTAGCGAGCGGCGCTCACGACGGCGCGGCGCACGTTGGCGAGACGGGACGAGCGCAGCGTCTCGCAGCGACGGAGGATGCGATCGAAATCCCGGTCCAGCAACGTGCCGAGCAGGCCGCCGGCCGCCTCGCGAACCTCCCAGTGAGCGTCATCCGCCAGCGCCTCGGCGGCCTTCAGGACGCCGGTGCGGTCTGCCTCATAGCGGTTGGCGAGCAGCAGGCAGGCGACCTGCCGGCCGGTGGGGGAGGGGGACGTGGACAGGGCGTCGATCCAGCGCGTGATCCTGCCGCCCTGGGACGCCAGCGCGACGGCCAGCCGCTCGCCGACCTGCTGACGCAACGCGGCCGGACTTCCCGGGCGCCCGTGGTGAAGCTGGCCGTCCAGGGCGGCGACCACGCCCTGCGGGTCGTCCCGGGCGAGCGCGGCCAGGATCGAGGCCAGCGGTCCCTCTCCGACCGTGCCCAGGTCGTCGCGCGTCCCCCGCGGGGTGGTGGTGCTCATGTCCTCAGGATCTCGATCCGGTGCCGTTCAAGGATCGCGTTACCGTCTTGATCGCCGACGAAGCCGATGACCTTGCTCAGCACCTCGTTCGCATGCCGGGCATCGTCGCTCACGTAGCAGACGCCCAGGCTCAGCGTCTGCCAGTGGTCCTGGTCGCAGACCTCGGCGACCGAGACGTTGAAACGGTTGCGAAGGCGCTGGATGAGCGATCGGCTGACCTGGCGCTTGCCCTTCAGGCTGTGGTTCTCCGGCAGGCGGAGGGTGAGTTCGCAGGTTCCGACCACCACGCATACAGGATACGTTCGAGGCGGCCTGAGACCATGGCCCCCGCGGCGGTCGCGCATCCTATAGTTGGGGCGGCATGACGGCCCAGCTCGCGCCGCAGGAGACGGTGGCGGCGGAGGGTCCGCTGACCGTGCCCGCGCTCTTCCAGCAGACGGCGGCGCGGCGCGGCGACGCGCCGGCCCTGCAGTTTCGGGCCGGCTCCCGGTGGGCGCCGATCTCCTGGCGGGACTACGCCGCCGCGGTCGCCCGCTTGGGCAACGCCCTGCTCGAGGACGGGGTCGCGGCGGGCGATCGGGTCGCGATCTGGGCGTCCAACCGGCCAGAGTGGCAGATCGCCGACCTCGGGATCACGCATGTAGGGGCAGTCACCGTCGCCGTGTATCCGACGCTGGCCCCGGCCCAGGTCCAGTACCTGCTGGCCCACTCGGAGACCCGGGTCGCCATCGTGGAGGGGCGGGCGCAGTTCGACCAGCTCGCCGGCATGCGCGCCGAGCTGCCGGCGCTGCACCGGGTCGTCATGCTCGAAGGGCAGGCTGCCGAGCTGGAGGGGTGGCTGCGCAGCTGGGACGCCTACCTGCGATCGGGGGAGGCCTATGCCCGCAGCCGTCCTGGTTTGCTGCGCGCGCGCTGGCAGGCGATCAAGCCCGACGACATGGCGAGCCTAATCTACACGTCCGGGACGACCGGCACGCCCAAGGCCGCCATCCTCACCCACCGCAACCTCACCTGGACGGTCAATGCGACCATGGCCGCGCACGCCGGGTCAGAGAACGATCGGCTGCTCTCCTACCTGCCCCTGGCCCACGTCCTGGAACGGGTGGTGAGTCACCTGCGCCAGCTCCAGACCGGCTGCCAGGTCTACTTCTGTCCGAGCGTGGACCAGGTCATGGTGCTGACCAGAGAGGTGCACCCGACCTACATGACCTCGGTGCCGAGGCTGTGGGAGAAGATCTACGCCGGCGTCCGCGGCCGGATGGATGAGGTCAGGGGGCCGCGCCGCGTGATCCGCGATTTCGCGCTGCGCGCGGGAGCGCTCCGCACCCAGGCGTACGAGCAGGGGTCTGCTCCCTCCGCCCTGCTCGCCTGGCAATGGGCGCTCGCCGACCGGCTCGTCTTTCGGAACATCCGCAGGGCGCTCGGGCTGGACGCCGCGCGCGTCTGCATCAGCGGGTCCGCCGCCATCTCGCCCGACATCCTGCGTTTCTTCTACGGACTCGGCATCGAGATCCTGGAAGGGTACGGGCTGACCGAGACCACGGCGCCGGCCACCGTCAACCGGCCGGGACACGCCCGGTTTGGAACCGTCGGTCCGCCCCTGCCGGGGGTGGAGATCAAGATCGCGCCCGACGGCGAGATCCTGATCAGGGGCGAGAGCGTCTTCGCCGGTTACTTCAAGGATCCGAAGGCAACGGCGGAGGCGTTCTCGGACGGCTTTCTGCTGACCGGCGACATCGGCACCCTCGACGAGGATGGCTTCCTGCGCATCACCGATCGCAAGAAGGACCTGTTCAAGACCTCGGGCGGAAAATACATCGCCCCGGGCGCGATCGAGAACGGGCTGAACGGCAAGCGCGGCATCGCCCAGGCGGTCGTCCTCGGCGACGGGAGGCCGTTCGTCGCGGCCCTCATCACCCTGGACCCTGACCTCCCGGCGGTCCGCGGCGGCCCCGACGACCCCGCGGTCCAGCGCCTGGTCGACGGCGCCATCCGTGACGTGAACCAGGGCCTTTCCCATCCCGAGCAGATCAAGAAATGGAAGATCCTCGGCTCGAGCTTCCTGGTGGGCGATGAGCTGACCCCGACCATGAAGGTCAAGCGCAAGGTGATCGCCGAGAAATATCGGTCAGTGATCGAGGAGCTGTACGCGGGGCACTAGCGCAGACGCAGGTACGGATTGTGCAACCGTTCGGATCCGATCGTCGTGTTCGGACCGTGACCCGGATACACGACCGTGTTGTCCGGGAGCCCGAGCAGCTGGCCGTGCAAGCTGAGGACGAGCTGCTGGGGGCTGGCCCCGGGGATGTCGACGCGGCCGATCTTGCCCTGGAGCAGCGTGTCGCCGGTGAACAGGTGGTTGCCCACCAGGTAGGACAGGCCACCGGGCGAGTGGCCGGGCGTCGATAAGACCTCGAGGACGAACTGGCCGAATGGCAGCCGGTCACCACCCGTGAGATATCGGTCGGCGGACTTGAGGTTGGCGGTCGCATCGGCGAGGTGCATCGCGGTGGGGGCCCCGGTGGCGGCTTTCACGGCCTCCTTGGCCGCGACATGCCCCGGATGGGCGTGAGTGAAGCAGATCCAGCGAACCGTCAGCCCCGCGAGCTGGACGAGGATCTTCTCGGGGTCGTCGCCCGGGTCGATGACGATGCTCTCCCTGGTCTGCGCGCAGGTGACGACATAGCAGTTGACATCCCGCTCGCCCACGTGAATCTTCTGAATCGAAAGCCTGGGCACAACCAACAGATTAGCCGCCAGTTGATACGCTGATGACCATGGCAACAGCGGTACGGCAGGCGGTCAAGTACACGTTCTTGAAGGTGGATCGGGAGGCGCTGGCCTGGCCCCACGCGAAGCGGGCCGAGGCGGCGGCCGAGATGGCCGACCTGCTCGAGCAGGCGGCCGAGACCGGAACCCTCCTGACCTACAGCACGGTTGGCCTGCGTGGGGATTGCGATCTCCTCGTCTGGCAGGCCGCTCAACGGGTGGAGGACATCCAGCAGGCGCAGTCCCAGTGGCGGACGACGCGGCTCGGTCCCTCGCTCGAGGTCGCCCACTCGTTCCTCGCCATGATGAAGCCCTCGCCCTACCTGGGACGGCACCGGCACGCGGACCAGGAGGGCCGGCGGACCCAGCTGCAACCGACCGGGGCCGCCTACCTGTTCGTCTATCCGATGTGGAAGAAGCGGTCGTGGTATCGGCTCCCCTATGAACGCCGCAAGGCGATGATGGTGGAGCACTTCGCGATCGGTCACCGCTACCCGCAGGTCAAGATCAACACCGCGTACTCGTTCGGGCTGGACGACCAGGAGTTCGTGGTCGCGTTCGAATGCGATGAGCCGGCGGCCTTCCTCGATCTCGTGATGGAGCTGCGCGAATCGCAGGCCAGCCGCTACACGGAGCGGGAGACGCCGATCTTCACCTGTGTGCGGATGGCCCCGCGCGCCGCGCTCGAGCTGGCGCTCGGCCTCTCTCAGGCCCCGGCCAACAGCCTGGAGCCGGCCCGCGAGGTGAGCCTGCTAGGCCGCGGATGAGCCGGCCCCAGGGGCGGCCCGCGGTGGTCGAACCGGCGAGCGGGACGGCGCCCCTGCTTGCCCGCGCCGCGCGCCGCGAGCCGGTCGAACACACGCCCGTCTGGTTCATGCGGCAGGCAGGGCGGGCCCTGCCCGAATACCGTGCGATCCGGGAGGAGTACGGCATCTTCCAGATCTGCCAGACGCCCGAGCTGTGCGCCGAAGTCAGCCTGCAGCCGGTGCGGCGTCTCGGCGTCGACGGCGCAGTCCTGTTCGCGGACATCATGCTGCCGGTGGCCTTCGGGCTCGGCGTGAAGCTCGACCTGGTGGAAAGCATCGGTCCGGTGATCGAGCATCCGATCCGGTCGGCGGCAGACGTCGATGCGCTGCTCGCGACCCCCGCCGACGAGGCGGTCCCGTTCGTCATGGACACGATCCGCATCCTGCGTCGGGAGCTGCCGTCCGGGGTCGCGGTGATCGGCTTCAGCGGCGCGCCATTCACCCTGGCGAGCTACCTGATCGAGGGGCGGCCGTCGCGGGACTTCCTGAAGACGAAGGCGATCATGCTTGGCGAGCCCGCGCTCTGGGACGCGCTGCTCGGCCGTCTCCAGCGGATGGTGCTCGACTACCTGCTGGCCCAGGCCCGGGCCGGCGCCCACGTCCTGCAGTTGTTCGACAGCTGGGTGGGCGCGCTCGCGCCCGACGAATACCGCACCCGCGTGCTCCCGTTTACCGCCCCGATCTTCGAGGGGCTGCGCGCCGCGGGCGTCCCGACCGTGCACTTCGGGACCGGCACCGCCGGGATGCTCTCGCTGATGCGGGAGGCCGGCGGCGAGGTCATCGGTCTGGACTGGCGGGTGGATCTCGGAGCAGCCTGGCAATCGATCGGATTCGACGCTGGCGTCCAGGGCAACCTGGATCCGGCGATGCTGCTCGCGCCCTGGCCGGTGGTCGAGGCGGGGGCCCGACGGATCCTGCGCTCCGCCGCGGGCCGGCCGGGCCACATCTTCAACCTCGGCCACGGAGTGCTGCCCGAGACGCCGGTCGAGCACATGCAGCGGGTCGTCGAGCTCGTCCACGCGGAGACCGGGGGCTGAGCGTGGGGCGCCGCGAGTTCATCTGCACCCACTGCGGCCGCCGGGTCTACGCGGAGGCGGGCCCGCTCGCCCAGGTGCGGCTCTGCCGCTCGTGCTTCGAGAAGGCGCGCCGGGCGCAGGGCCAGGGGCAGCCCGACCCGTCGAAGGGCGCGTCCGGCTAGCGGAGGCCGTCCAGGAGGACCTGCCTGAGCGCCTCCAGGCGCTCGAACTCCTCCATGCTGGGGCGCACCGAGCGCAGGGTGTGCGGGTACTTGACCTTCTGCAGGGCGTCGATCAGGGTCTGGACCTGGACCTCGGTCAGGCCGTAGGTGTACTGCGGCGTCCCGAGCGCCCGCGGGGGCAGCTGGTGCAGGCGCACCGGCTCGGAAGACGGCGACGCGGTCGGGGATTCCTCTTCGAGGATCGGATCGGTGATCCCCTTCGTCTCCCTGAACAGCTCCCCGGACCCGGTCAGCGAAACCCGCTTAAACACGCCCTGCCACCGGCTCGTGGACCGGCTCATCCGGCACCGGCTCGCGGGCGACCACGGCTTTGGCCAGCGCCCGGTAGGCATTGGCGCCCTCCGAGCTGCCCGCGTACTGCAGGATGGACATGCCGGCGAGCGGCGTCTCGGCGAACCGGATGCTGTCCTTGATCACGACGTCGAAGACGACGTCGCCGAAGCGCTCACGCACGAGCTCGAGGACCTCCTGCGAGTGCAGCGTGCGTGACTTGTGGATGGTCGGCAGGATCCCGCTGATCCGGAGCTTCGGATTCAGCTTGACCTTCACCCGCTCGATGGTGTTCTGCAGCAGCTGCATCCCCTTCATGCCGAAATACTCGCACTGCAGGGGGATGATGACCTCGTGCGCGGCCACCAGCGCGTTGACGCAGAGCAGTCCGAGCGAAGGCGGGCAGTCGATCACCATGAAGTCGTAGGTCTCCTGCCCGGGTTGCAGCTTCTCCTTGAGGAAGCTCTCCCGTCCCATCTCCTGGACGAGCTGGATCTCGGCGCCCGACAGCTCGATATTGGACGGGATGAAGTCGACGCCCAGGTTGGTCGGCTTGACCACGTGCTCGAGGTGGACCTGCGGGTCGAGCAGGAGATCGTGGAGGGTGAGCTCGATCTGATCGGGCTGCTTGAACCCCATGTTGATCGTCAGATGACCCTGGGGATCGAGGTCGATCAGGAGGACGCGCTTTCCGAGCTCGGCGAGCGCGCATCCGAGATTAACCGCGGTCGTCGTTTTGCCAACCCCGCCCTTCTGGTTGGCAATGGCGATGACTCTGCTCAAACGGAAGCTGTGACCTCTAGATGTGCCGTGGTTGCGCCTATTTAACCCCTACCGGCTGCTGGCGTCAAGCACGGGGCTCCGCGCTCGGGGCCTAGACTGGGGGGCAGTGGCCTTCTATCCGCTCGCTGCCACGCTGATCAGTGCCGCCTTCGCGGCGACGCTCTGGGCTCGCTACCGGGCCCGCCCACGTCCCTACCTGCTCGCCTGGGCCGTGGCACTCGCCCTGTACGCGATCGCGGCGCTGACCGAGGTGATGGGAGTCGTCCTGGGCTGGAATCCGCTGCTCTTCCGGACCTACTACTTTTTCGGGGGCATCGTACTGGTCGGGGTCCTGGCGCTGGGGACGGTCTTGCTCCTCTTCCCGCGGCTCGGTCGCGCCACACTCGCCCTGCTCATCGTGCTGGCCGGTGCCGGCTTGATCGGGGTCGCGGGCGCCAACCTGCAGACGGGGCTGCTGGAGGCGGCCAACCGGCTGCATCAGGTGCCGAGCCTCAACACCATCGGGCCCGAACGGAGCCTCTTCAACGTGCTGGCCATCGCGATGGCCGTCATCATCAACATCGTCGGCACCCTTACCCTGATCGGAGGCGCGCTCTGGTCGGCCTACGCGCTGTGGCGGCGCGGCCTGCCGTCCAACCGGCTGTGGGCGAACGTCCTGATCGCGGCGGGCGCCTTCGTCGTGGCGGGCGCGTCGAGCCTGACCCGGCTGGGGTTCTACGAGCTCTTCTACGTCGGGCAGGCGGTCGGGGTTCTAGTCATGTTCGGCGGATTCTTGACCGCGGAGCGAGCTCCCGGGCGCGCGCGCCAGCCCGTTCCCGCCGCCTGAACCCCGTCGCGGCGTCCTGCGCGTATCATGCGTCCGTGAGCGCAATCCCCCGAATCAGCTGCCCCTGGTTCTACGCGGCCGATGGTCAGCCTCCTCCGGCGGGCGGACGTCGAGCAATCGCCCGTCCGTCCGATCTGACAAGGAGGCCACATGAAAGCCGTCAAGGAACTGCCCGAACCCGATAGCAACGCCGCCTGGCTCGCCCGCGAGCGAGGCTCCTTCGCCCCCGTCCTTTACCGGTACACGCCGCTCGTCATCGACCGTGCCGAGGGCTCGTACCTCTACGACGTCGAGGGCCGCCGCTACCTGGACTTCGCCTGCGGGATCGCGGTCACGAACCTCGGCCACGGGCATCCGGAGGTGCGGCGCGCCGTCCATGCCCAGGTCGACAAGCTCATCCATACCTCGGTCGTCGCGCATCACGAACCATCGATCCTCCTGGCCGAGCGGCTGGCGGCGATCTCGCCAGGGAAGCACAACAAGGTGTTCTTCGCGAACAGCGGCGCCGAAGCCGTGGAAGGGGCGATCAAGCTGGCGCGCTACGTGACCTCGCGACCCGCCATCATCGGGTTTCAGGGCGCCTTTCACGGGCGCACCTACGGGGCCCTGTCACTGACCACCTCGAAGTCCTATTACCGGGAGCGGTATGAGCCGTTCCTGCCCTCCATCTACCACGCCCCCTACCCCTACGCGTACCGCAATCCGACCGGCCCCGGCGATGAGGCCACCCTCACCTACGTCTTCGACGCGATCGATGAGATGCTGGACACGCGCGTGCCCGCCCGCAACGTCGCCGCCTTCATCGTCGAACCCGTGCTCGGGGAAGGCGGGTACGTGGTCCCGCCCAGCGCCTTCCTGCCACGGCTGCGGGAACTCTGCGACCGGCACGACATCCTCCTCATCCTGGACGAGGTCCAGTCCGGGTACGGCCGGACCGGCAAGATGTTTGCGTCGGAGCACACCGGCGTGGTCCCCGACATCATGACGGTCGCCAAGAGCATCGCGAGCGGCTTCCCGCTGAGCGCGGTCGTGGCGAGCGGGAAGCTGATGGATCAGTGGCAGCCGGCCACGCACGGCTCGACCTTCGGCGGCAACCCGGTCTCCTGCGCGGCGGGGCTGGCCACGCTCGACGTCTTCGAACGTGAGGGTGTCCTCGACAACGTCGTCGCCAGGGGCGCGGAGTTGACTGCGCGCCTTCGCCACCTGCAGGAGAAGATCCCGGCCATCGGAGACGTGCGCGGGTTGGGCCTGATGGTCGGCGTCGAGCTGGTGAAGCGGGATGGCAAACCCGACTCGGACCTGATGAAGAAACTGCGCCAGGTCAGCCTGGACTCCGGGTTGATCCTGCTCAGCTGCGGGCCGCACGACAACATCCTGCGGCTGGTGCCGCCGCTGAACATTTCCGCAAAAGAATTCGACGAAGCGTGGGAGATCCTGCAGGGCGCGTTCCAGGAGGTGGCAGCATGAGCCAGGTGGCGGTCAAGGAGTCCGGGAAGCGGACCGAGGTCAAGACCTACAAGAACTACATCGGCGGTCGCTGGGTGGAGTCGAAGAGCGGGCGCACCTTCAACTCGTTGAACCCCGCGCACAAGACCGAGGTGCTCGGCGTCATGCAGGCCTCGAACGCGCAGGACGTCGACGCCGCGATCACGGCGGCGCAGAAGGCCTTTGCCGACTGGCGGCGGACGCCGGCGCCGGCCCGCGGTGAGATCGCCCTCAAGGCCGGCATCCTGCTCGAGGAGCGCAAGGAAGACCTCGCCCGGATGATGACGCAGGAGATGGGCAAGGTCCTCAAAGAGGCCCGCGGCGACGTCCAGGAAGCGATCGACATGGCGAAATACGCGGCCGGGATGGGCCGCCGGCCATACGGTGAGACGGTCCCGTCGGAGCTCAAGAACAAGTGGGCGATGACGCGGCGCGAGCCGCTCGGGGTGGTCGGGTGCATCACGCCCTGGAACTTCCCGATGGCGATCCCCTCCTGGAAGATCTTTCCCGCCCTGATGGGCGGCAACACCGTGGTCTTCAAGCCGGCCTCGGACACGCCGATCATGGCGGTCAAGCTGGTCGAGATCCTGGAGGAAGCCGGGCTTCCCGGCGGCGTCCTCAACCTCGTCACCGGCAGCGCGGCCGAGGCGGGCGACCCGATCGTGAAAGACCCGCGGGTCAGCGGCATCTCCTTCACCGGGTCGACCCAGGCGGGCAAGCAGATCGCCGAGTACTGCGGCCGGACCCTGAAGCGGGTGGCGCTGGAGCTCGGGGGCAAGAACTGCATCGTCGTGCTCGAGGACGCCGACATCCCGCTGGCGGTCGACGGCGCGCTCTGGGCGGCCTTCGGCACCTCCGGTCAGCGCTGCACGGCGGCCTCCCGACTGATCGTCGATCGCAAGGTCGAGGCCGACTTCGTCGACCTGCTGCAGGAGCGCACCGCGAAGATGAAAGTCGGCGACGGGCTTCTCCCGGACACCGACATGGGCCCGGTGATCAACGAGGCCTCGCTCAAGAAAGTGCACGAGTACACGGAGATCGGCAAGAAGGAGCATGCGCGGCTCGTCCACGGCGGCGAGTTCGCCGGAGAAGGCGGCTGGTTCTACCGGCCCACGATCTTCGCCGACGGGCGCAAAGAGATGCGGATGGCCCAGGAGGAGATCTTCGGTCCGTCGACGCTGGTCATGCCGGTGAGCAACCTGGAGGAAGCCCTCGAGGTCGCCAACTCCACCCAGTACGGGCTCTCGATGTCCATCTACACCAACGACCTCAAGCGGGCCTTCCACGCCATGGAAGAGATGCAGTCGGGGATCGTCTACGTGAATGCGCCGACCATCGGCGCCGAGATCCAGCTGCCGTTCGGCGGCGTCAAGAGCACGGGGAACGGGCATCGGGAGGCGGGCACCGTGGCGCTGGACGAGTTCACCGAGTGGAAGACGATCTACGTCGATTACAGCGGTCGCCTGCAGCGGGCGCAGATTGACACCGGGGAATAAGCCGGTCGGAGTCGACCCCGCCAGCATCCATTACGTCGACGTCGAGGGGCGGCGCGTCCGCTACCTCGACGAGGGCAGCGGGCACCCGCTCCTCCTCTGCCACGGCTTCATCGGCTCGCTCGAGAATTTCCATACCTGGAGTCCCGCGTTCAGCGGCCACCGGCGCGTCCTCATCCCGGACCTTCCGGGGTTCGGGGAGACGGCGGCCGGGGCGCCCCCGCACGACGTCCCCGCGCAGGCTTCCTTCCTGCGCGCCTTCGCGGACCGGGTCGGGATCGCGGAGCACGACGTGGGCGGCATCTGCCTGGGCGCGACCGTGGCGCTGGAGTACGCCCAGGCTGACGCGCAGCGCGTCAGCCGGCTCGTCCTGCACACGCCGATCTACTCTCCCGCGACGCTGCATCCGTCCTTCAAGTGGCAAGCCAGGCTGCTGACCGCGGGCCCGGTCTTCTTCGCCGTCGATCACCTGCGTCGCAATCGGACCGCCTCGGACCTGTACAAGCGGTACCTCGTCGAGGGTCCGGGCGTGGATCCGTACGATGCGCAGGTCAACTTCGACAATCAGTGCCGCGCCGACGGCGGCTCGGCCCGTACCTGGCTGCGGGACGCGATCCGCCGCGACTACGCGGCCTTTCTCAGCGCGTGGGAGAAGCCGGCCTTGATCGTGGTGGCGGCGGACGATCGGGTGGTGCGCGTGGACGCCATCCGCGCCCTGGGACGGCGGATGCGCCAGGCGCAGGTGCGGGTGATCGAGGCCGCGGGACACGGCTGGACCCCGGCCCTGATCCAGGCGCAGGTGCAGGCGATCTCGGGATTCCTGGCCGGCTGATGGCGGCACAGGACGCCGCGGAGGCCTTCAACACCGAAGGCTTGCGGCCATGGGCGGGGCTGTCCGCTCCACCGCCCAACAGGCGTCCGGACATCCGGGTGATGGGCGTCCCGCTCGATCGAGGCTCCTTCTACCGGCCGGGAGCCGCCCAGGCGCCGCGCACGCTCCGCCACCTGTCCGCCGTCTTCGCCCCGGTCACCGAGCGGGCCGAGCGGTTCAGCGACCTGACCGTGGAGGACGCGGGGGATCTGCCCATCGTCGACGGCGACATGGGCGCCAACGTCGACGCCCTGGCCGACGCGATCGCCGCGACCGCGCCGGGCGCCGTGCCGATCGTCCTGGGCGGCGATCACACCACGGTCGCCCCGACGCTCGTGGCGCAGCAGCGCCGCTGGAACGGGCGGCTCGCGATCCTCTACATCGATGCCCACCCCGACCTGAATGACACCTCGCGGCACTCGCGCTGGTCGAACGGGTGCGCGCTCCGGCGCGGACTCGAGCTGGGCGAGATCGACCCGCGCAAGGTGATGCTCGTCGGCCAGCGCGACTACGACTGGGAGGAGGTCGAGTTCATCCGGCACATGGGCGTCACCCTGGTGCCGAGTGCCGACCTCCACCGGATGGAGCCGGCACGCTTCCGCGAACGGTTGGAGCAGGTGGCGGGCGGCGATGCAGTCCACATCTCGCTCGACATCGACGCCCTGGACCCGGCCTGCGCTCCGGGGACGGGAATCCCGGCGGCCGGTGGATTGACGACGCGACAGCTCCTCGACCTGCTGTACGCGCTGCGCGGCATGCGGCTCGCCGGCATGGACGTCGACGAGGTGGCGCCGCCGCTGGACCTCGGACACGTCACCAGCCTCGCGGCCCTCAAGTGCATCTTCGAATTCATGGGCGCGATTCACCTGAGCCGGCCATGACGCCGGGCCTGCCGGAGCAGGCGGACGTCGCGATCGTGGGCGCCGGGGTGATGGGGTGCAGCCTCGCCTTCTACCTGGCCAGGGCAGGTGCGTCCGTGGTCGTCTTCGAGCGGGGCGCCATCGGGCAGGGTGCGACCGGCGCCTGTGCCGGAGGCATCCGGGCCCAGTTCTCGACCGAGGTCAACGTCCGCCTCGGCATGGCGGCGAAGCGGGTGCTCGGCGCGTTCGATGCGGAGACCGGGTTCTCCGCGGACTTCCGCCGGATCGGCTACCTGTTCCTGCTCACAACCGACGACGAGCGCCGGACGTTCGCCGAGAGCGTACGGATGCAGCGCGGCCTGGGGCTCGAGGACGTGCGCGAGCTGACCCCGCGGCAGGCGCGGGAGCTCGTCGACGGCCTGCAGACCGATGACCTGTCCGGCGCGACGTTCTGCCCGAGCGACGGGCTGGCCGGCCCGAACGAGGTCACGCATGGGTACGCCGCCGCCGCCCGCCGGCTGGGCGCCCGCATCGTCGAGGACTGCCCGGTGGTGGGCTTTGCCACGCACGCAGACTCGGTCCGCGGGGTTCGGACGGCCATGGGGGAGACATCGAGTCCGGTCAGCGTGATCTGCGCGGGTCCATGGGCCGGGTCGGTTGCGGGACTCGCCGGGCTCGACGTCCCCATCTCTCCCTCGCGCCGGCAGATCTTTCAGACCGAGCCCTTCAACGGCCTGCGCAGAGATGCGCCGATGACGATCGATTTCCACTCGTCCTTCTACTTCCATCCGGAAAGCGGCGGCGTCCTGTTCGGGATGAGCGATCCGGGCCAGCCGCCCGGCTTCGAGCTGGCCGTCGACTGGACGTTTCTCGAACGGATCAGCGCCGTGGCGCAGACCCGGTGGCCCCGCCTGCTGCAGGCCGGCGTCACCAACGCCTGGGCCGGACTCTACGAGCTGACGCCGGACAGCCAGCCGCTGATCGGTGCCGTGACCTCGAGGCCCGGGCTCTGGATCGCGGCCGGGTTCTCCGGCCACGGCTTCATGATGGGCCCGGTGGTCGGCCGCCTGCTGGCAGACATGATCCTGGGGCGCGTGCCGGAGATCGACCTGCAGGCGTTCGACCCGGACCGGTTCGGCGCCGGTCGGCTGCGTCCCGAGCGGAACGTCGTGTGACCGGCTGGCGCACCTTCATCGCGATCGCGCTCCCGTCGCCGCTGCAGCAAGCGCTGCGGGCGCCCATCGCCGGGCTCGCCGACGTCGACGCGGCGCGCACCAGTGCGGTCGACCGCATCCACCTGACCCTGCATTTCCTCGGTAACCTCAGCCCCGACGCCGTGGCGGAGCTGGGGGATCGCATCGCCCCCCGGCTAGTCGAGCAGCCGCCGTTCGAGGTCGAGGTCGCGGGCGTCGGGGCGTTCCCCTCGCTGCGCCGTCCGCAGACGTTGTACGCCGATCTGCGAGAGCCCGGTCTCGACCGCGTGATCGGGCTGCAGGCATCCTTGCGCCCGGCGCTCGAGGAGGCGGGGCTGGCGGTCGACCGCCGCGCCTACAGGCCGCACCTGACGCTGGCGCGCCTGCGCCGCCCGCCGCGGGCGCAGGAGCGCCGGAGGCTGGAGGAATGGGCGGCGACGTTGCGCGACGCCCGGTTCGGCGCGCTCCAGGTCGACCGGGTCAGCCTGATGCGCAGTGAGCTCGGAGGTGGCCCGCCCCGCTACACGGAGCTGCGAACGTTCCCTCTACAATGAGGGACCTCGCGGTGGTGCGGCCATAGCTCAGCCTGGATAGAGCGCCGGGCTACGGACCCGGGTGCGGGGGTTCAAATCCTCCTGGCCGCAGACCCCTCCTCGGCTAAGATGCGCGCGATGTCGCGGCTTCGGCGGGTAGACCTCGAGCATCGCGACCACCGCCACGTCGCGCTCTACGGAGACTTCGAGCCTGCCCCCCCGGGTTACGAGCCGCCCTCCTGCGAGGACGGCGCCTACGAGCGCCGCTGGAACCCATTGCGCCGGGAATGGGTGCTGGTGGCGGCCGCCCGCCAGGGACGGACCTTCCTCCCGCAGCGGTCACACTGCCCGCTCTGCCCTTCGAGGCCGTCCCATTCGACCGAGATCCCAGCGGCGTCCTTCGAGGTGGCGGTCTTCGACAACCGCTTTCCGGCGATGCGGCGGGGCGCCCGTTCGAGCGGGGTTGCGGAGGCGGTGGCGAGTGCCGGGGCCAGCGAGGTCGTCGTCTACACGGACCGGCACGATGGCGCGTTCGCGTCGCTCAGCGAGGCCCGGGTGGCGATGCTGGCGGAGGTCTGGGCCGACCGCTATCGCGCGCTGGCGGCGCGCGGCGACGTGAGGTACGTGTACATCTTCGAGAATCGCGGCGAAGCCGTCGGGGTCACGCTTTCGCACCCGCACGGCCAGATCTACGGCTATCCCTTCATCCCGCCGGTTGCCCGGCTTGAGCTCGGCTCCCGCTCGGGCTCGTCCTGCGGATTCTGCGAGGTCATCGCGGCGGAGCGGTCCCGACGGCTTCGGGTCCTGCTGACCCGGGGCGGCGTCATCGCGTACGTCCCGGCTTTTGCCCGCTGGCCCTACGAGGTCCACGTCGCGCCACTTCGCCATCACGGGGCGCTCGTCGACCTCACGCCGCAGTCCCGGCGCGCGTTCGCGCGCGCCCTGCAGCGGGTGGCACGCGGGCTGGACCGGCTGTTCCAGGAGACGATGCCGTACATGATGGTGCTGCACCAGCGGCCGACCGACGGCCGCCCCCATCCGCAGGCCCACCTGCACGCCGAGTTCTACCCGCTGCTGCGCGATCGCGGCCGGCTCAAGTACCTGGCCGGCTCGGAATCGGGGGCCGGTGTCTTCATCAACGACACCCTGCCGGAAGCGTCCGCGGCTCGGCTCCGGGCCGTCCTGGAATAAGCCCGGCGCAGGTCGCCCCCGATCACCGCGTTGCACCCTCGTGAGCCTGGTCCGCGACGCCCTGAGCGCGTTTGCGCTCGCCAATGCCGCGATCTGGGCGGCGCTCGCCTGCGCCTGGGCCTTCCGGCCGCAATGGGCGGAGCGCCTGCCCCTGAAGCTCGGCACCCACGAGCGCTACCGGAAGGCGGCGCCCGCCTGGGCGCGGCTCGCGGCGGCGCTCGCGGGATTCTGGACGGTGGCGGCGGCGCTCTACCTCAAGGCCGGGCTGGGCGCCGGGCCGGCGCCGATGATCGTCCTGTTCGTGCTCGCCGCGGCCTTCCTGCTGGTCGCGATCGTGGCCGCGGGCGCGGTCTACCGCGCCCTGCAACCGCCGTCGCGACTACCGCTCTCGGTCGAGCGCTGAGAGCAGGCGGTCGATCCGCTCCGCGGCGACCGCCAGGTCCTGGGCGATGTCCGCCAGCGATCCGGCGGATGGGGCGGGGACGTCCGCGGACCGCGAGAGGACCGTCAACCGGTGGCTGACCCCCATCACCGTGTTCTTCAGCCTCCGCAGCTGCTCCCTGGTCGTCGCGGTCACGGCGCGGCCAGCGCGCTGGCCAGCGCGGCGGCCAGCCCGGCGTTCGCCTCCAGCAGCGCCAGGTTCGCCTCGGTCGCGGCCTGACCCAGCCGGGTTCGCACCCGATCCAGGTCCGCCGGGGTCCGGGCGGCGCCGCTGTGCGCGCCTTCGGCCCCAATCGCCTCGAGCGCCCGGGCCATGGCGGCAGGCGGAATCGCCTTCCCGCCTTCGAGCGGCCGGCTGATCACCACGCCGCTGCCGGCCAGCGCCCAGTGGCTGCGCACGACCTGGGTCAGGGTCGCGATGGTTTCCACCCGGACTGCGACGGAGACGGGGGCCGTCTCCGCCAGGAAGCCGCCCACCTGATCGGAACGCCAACCGATCAGCGGGATCCCGAGCGTCTCCAGCCGCTCCACCGTGGCCTCGACGTCCAGGATCGACTTCGGTCCGGAGCAGACGACGCACACCTTCCGGTGGGCGAGCTCGTCCAGGTCGGCCGACACGTCCCAGCCCTGACCCGGGTGCACCCCGCCGAGCCCGCCGGTCGCGACGACCGGGATTCCGCTGAGCGAGGCGGCCCGGACGGTGGCCGCCACGGTCAACCCGCCGAACCCCGGCTCCAGCAGCGCCCCGGCCAGGTTCCAGGGGGAAACCTTGGCCGCGCCGGCGTGGCCGGCCAGCTCCACGCATTCCCTGTCGGAAAGCCCGACCCGGAGCCGGCCCTGGAACACGGCCACCACCGCCGGGAGCGCGCCGCCGTTCACGCACGCCCGGCGCTGCCGGAGCACCGCTTCGGCGGCCGAGGCGAGCGGCAGCCCGTGGGTCAGGACCGCGGACTCGAGGGCGACGACCGGCCGGCCGGCCTTGAGAGCCGCGCGGACGTCATCCGACAGGTCCAGGGACGTGGTCATGCTTGCACGCCGCGTCTCCCCCGGCACGCGGACCTGGGGAAAGGCGGACCGTTATATTCTGTCTCGCTTCCTGCGGGCGTAGCCGAACTGGTACAGGCGCACGGCTTAGGACCGTGTGGGGCAACCCGTGGAGGTTCGAGTCCTCTCGCCCGCAGGCCCTGCACCGGAAGACGGCGATCGCTGTCAAGGTCCATCCGGCGATCGCCCGCCGCCCGGCGTGGTGGTAGCGTAGGGGACGGTCATGGCGGTCAAAGTCGCGACGGAACGTAAACCGGGATCCCAGGTGGTGCTGTCGGTCGAGGTGCCCGAGGACCAGGTCACGACCTCGATCGAACGTGCGTACCAGCGGCTGGCGCCGAGGGTCAAGATCGCCGGCTTCCGTCCGGGCAAAGCGCCGCGGCCGATGGTCGAGCGGCAGATCGGCTGGCCGGCGCTCCGCCAGGAAGCCATCGACCAGTTGCTTCCCACGGCCTACAACGCGGCGCTCGACGAGACCGGTCTCGATCCCATCGACGTCCCCCGGGTGGAAGTCGACCAGTTCGACCCCGGCCAGCCGATGCGTTTTCGGGCGACGGTCTCGATCAAGCCCGAGGTCACCCTGAAGGACTACCGGGACATCCGCGTCCCACGACCCCGGACCGAGGTCACCGACCAGGAGGTCGCGGACACGCTGGAGCGGCTGCGCGGCCGGTTCGCCGAGCTGCACGACGTGGAACGGCCGGTGCAGCCCGGGGACTTCCTGCGGGTCGATCTGCACCTGCTCCAGAACGGCGCCGTGCTCGTGGGCAAGAGCCAGACGGACGCCCAGGTCGAGGTCGACCCCGAGCGCCTGCTCTCCGGGCTCTCGGAGGGCCTTGAGGGGCAGACCGTGGGCGAGACTCGTGACATCCGCCTGACCCTGCCCCAGGACTACCCCGAGCGGGACCTGGCCGGCCAGCAGACGACCTTCCGGGTGACCGTCAAGTCGATCAAGGAGCGCCGCCTGCCGCCGCTCGACGACGACCTCGCCCGCCAGGTGGGCGACGCGCAGACGCTCGACGAGCTGCGCCAGTCGGTCCGCGAAGACCTGCAGGAGGCCGCGGCGCGGTCGGACGAGGCCCGCTTCGAGAACGACGTGCTGAAGGCGCTCAACGAACGGATCGAGGTCGAGCTGCCGGAAGCGCTGGTGGACCGCGAGGTCAACCGCGAGATCCGCGAACTCGAGCTGCGGCTCCAGGAGCAGGGCGTGCGCTTCGACCGGTACCTGGAATACACGAAGACGACGCCGGACGTCCTGCGGGCCGAACGCCGTCCGCAGGCGGCGCAGAAGGTGCGGCTGGAGCTGGCGCTGGAGGCGGTGGCCGATCGGGAAGGGCTGACGGTGTCCGAGGAGGAGATCGATGAGGCGGTGTCCAAGGCGTTGAGCGAGGACGCCGGATTGAGCCGCCGGGCGGAGGACCTGCGCACGGCGGATCCGGTTCGGGAGTACTTCCGGCATCAGCTCCTGATCCGCAAGACGATCGACCATCTCAGTTCGCTGGCTTCGTCCGAAAGTTCGGATACAATGAGCCCGCAATCGACCGCGGGAGAGTCTGCAACGCCGGCTGCGACGGCAGGGAAAGCGGGCCGGAAGGCGTCGAGAACGAAAGAAGGCTGACCGCTTCGCGTCTTCACCAAAGATGAGTCTGCGAAAGATTGGTTTGTAAGCAACGGACCCTATAATGCGGAAACAGGAGAGCCACTCATGAACCCCGAACGGCTCAGCCGGCGACCGGAGATGTTGGTGCCGATGGTCATCGAGACCACCAATCGGGGAGAACGTGCTTTCGACATCTACTCCCGGCTCCTCAAGGACCGCATCATCTTCATCGGGACGCCGATCGACGACAACGTCGCCAACGTCGTGATGGCCCAGCTGCTCTTCCTGGACAGTGAGGATCCGGACAAGGACATCAACATCTACATCAACAGTCCGGGCGGCGTCGTGACCGCGGGGCTGGCCATCTACGACACGATGCAATACGTTCACCCAAAGGTGACCACCGTGTGCATGGGACTGGCGGCAAGCATGGCGACCGTTCTGCTGGCCGGCGGCAGCAAGGGACAGCGGTTCGCCCTGCCCAACACCCGCATCCTGATCCACCAGCCGTCCGGAGGCTTCCAGGGCCAGGCCACGGACATCCAGATCCACGCTCAGGAGATCCTGCGCATCCGCCAGACCCTCAACGAGATGCTGGCGAAGCATACCGGCCAGCCGATCGAGAAGATCGCCCGGGATACCGAGCGCGACTTCTTCATGAGCGCTCAGGAAGCCAAGGATTACGGCATCATCGACGACATCATCGTTCAGCACGGACGCGATGGCCAGGCGATCCAGAAGGACGGCCGCCTCGAGGTGGCCGCGGGCCGGCCGGAGCCCCGGGCGGAGCTCGATCGCGAGGGGCCGAGGACCTCCCGATGAACGAGCGCGAGGATCGCCGCCGCCACACGCGCTGCTCGTTCTGCGGCAAGGACCAGTCCCAGGTGCGCAAGCTCGTCGCAGGCCCCGGGGTCTACATCTGCGACCAGTGCATCGACCTCTGCCAGGAGGTGCTGGAAGAGGACACCAAGACCAGCTCCCAGAAGCGCCAGAAAGGCGGCCTGATCCCCAACCCGAAGACCATCTGCGCGGCGCTCGATCAGTATGTCGTCGGCCAGGATCACGCCAAGCGCGTGCTCTCCGTGGCCGTCTACAACCACTACAAGCGGATCGCCCACAGCAAGATGGCGGGCGACGTCGAACTGCAGAAGTCGAACGTCCTCCTGGTCGGGCCGACCGGATGCGGGAAGACGCTGCTCGCCCAAACGCTGGCCAAGATCATCGACGTCCCGTTCTCGATCGCCGATGCGACCTCGCTCACCGAGGCCGGATACGTCGGCGAAGACGTCGAGAACATCCTGCTTCGGCTGATCCAGGCCGCCGATTTCGACATCGCGCGGGCGGAGCGCGGCATCATCTACATCGACGAGATCGACAAGATCGCGCGCAAGTCGGACAACCCCTCGATCACCCGTGACGTGTCCGGTGAAGGCGTCCAGCAGGCGCTGCTGAAGATCCTCGAGGGAACGATCGCCAACGTTCCGCCGCAGGGCGGCCGGAAGCATCCTCATCAGGACTTCATCCAGATCAACACCACGAACATCCTGTTCGTCTGCGGCGGTGCGTTCGACGGACTCGAGCGGATCATCGAGCACCGGATCGGCCACAAGCAGATCGGCTTCGGTTCGGAGATGCGGGGCAATCGCTCCAAGGAGACCACGAAGGTGCTCAAGCAGCTCCAGCCGATGGATCTGCTGAAGTACGGCCTGATCCCGGAGTTCGTCGGCCGTCTTCCCATCACCGTAACGCTCGATTACCTGGATGAGGCCGACATCATCCGGATCCTCACCGAACCGAAGAACGCGTTCGTCAAGCAGTACCAGAAGTTCTTTGCGCTGGACGACGTGCAACTGGTCTTCGAGCCGCCGGCTCTGACGGCGATCGCCCGAAAGGCGTTGCAGCGCGGCACCGGCGCCCGCGGCCTGAAGAGCATCATCGAGGACATCCTGCTGAACTCCATGTTCGAAGTTCCGTCACGCCCGGAGGTCAAGCGATGCGTCATCACCGAAAAGGCCGTCATGATGAGCACGGAGCCCGAGATGTACGTCGAGGACGAACTCGAGGAGATCGCGCCCGAGCAGACCGCCTGATTCGAGAGGGCGCGATCCCGCCGGCTCCGGCCCTAGTGATGGGCAGCCCCCGAACGTGACCTCCGGCGCCGTCGAGCTTCCTCTCCTTCCACTCAAGAACGTCGTCGTCTTCCCGCACATGATCGTCCCGCTCTACGTCGGGCGGGAGCGCTCGATTCACGCCCTGGAGCACGCCATGGCGGACGCCCGGAAGATCTTCCTCTGCACGCAGCGGCGGCCGGACTGCGAGGATCCGAAGGAGCCGGACATCCATCGCGTCGGCGTGCTGGGCAACGTCGTGCAGATGTTGAAGCTCCCCGACAATACGATCAAGGTTCTGATCGAGGGCGTGACCCGCGCCGTCATCGAACGGTTCGTCCAGGTGGCGCCGCACCTCCGGGTCGCCGTCACGCCGCTCGAGGAGGAAGTCGGCTCAAGCTCCGAGGTCGATGCCTTGATGCGGAGCGTGGTCGAGCTCTTCGATCGCTACGTGGAGCTCGACAAGAAGGTTCCGCCCGAGGTGAACCTGACGGTCCGCGGCATCGAGGACGCTGGACGGCTGGCCGATATCGTGGCGGCCAACCTCAACGTCGGCGTTACCGACAAGCAGGACGTGCTCGAGACCTTCCAGATGGCGGCCCGGCTCGAGAAGCTGGCCGGGGTGCTCCAGCGCGAGATCGAGATTCTCGACATCGATCGCTCGATCCGCAGCCGGGTCCGGCAGCAGATGGATCGCCGGCAGAAGGAGTTCTACCTCAAGGAGCAGATGCGGGTCATCCAGGAGGAGCTCGGTGGGGAGGAGGCACACCTCACCGAGCTGGACGAGCTGCGCGAGCGG
This sequence comes from Candidatus Limnocylindrales bacterium, assembly GCA_035632635.1. Lineage (GTDB taxonomy): Bacteria > Chloroflexota > Dormibacteria > CF-121 > CF-121 > CF-120. The sequence goes on along the minus strand of DASQGL010000109.1, from coordinate 23,429 downwards.
GTCAAGATGCTGGAGCTGTCGCAGCCGCTCGAGGAACGGCTCCTGCGCGACGTCGAGCGGCTGGACCGGATGCCGCCCGGGTCGCCCGAGATCTCCGTCCTCCGCAATTACCTGGACCTCGTCGTCGCCCTCCCCTGGCACGAGCGCACGGAGGACGTCACCGATCTCCATGCGGCGGAACGGGTGCTCGACGAGGACCATCACGGGCTGGAAAAGGTCAAGGAGCGCATCCTGGAGTTCCTCGCCGTACGGCAGCTGACCAAGTCTCCGAAAGGCCCGATCCTGTGCTTCAACGGCCCTCCCGGCGTGGGCAAGACCAGTCTCGGCAAGTCCATCGCCCGGGCGCTCGGCCGCAAGTTCACGCGCGTCTCCCTGGGCGGGGTGTCCGACGAGGCGGAGATCCGCGGCCACCGCCGCACCTACGTCGGCTCGATGCCGGGGCGGATCATCAAGTCGCTGCGCGAGGCGGGGACGCGCAACCCGGTGTTCCTGCTCGACGAGATCGACAAGATGTCCTCGGATTTTCGCGGCGATCCCGCCTCGGCGATGCTGGAGGTCCTCGACCCGGAGCAGAACAAGGCCTTTTCGGACCACTACCTGGAGATCCCGTTCGACCTGTCCGAGGTCCTCTTCATCACGACCTCGAACCTGCTCTACTCGATCCCTCGCCCGCTGCTGGACCGGATGGAAGTCATCAACCTCCCCGGCTACACGAGCGAGGAGAAGCTCGTCATCGCCCGCGACTTCCTGGTCCCCAAGCAGGTCAAGGATCACGGGCTGAGCGAGCGGCACCTGGAGTTTCCGCGATCGACCCTGCAGACGATCATCAGCCGCTACACGAGCGAGGCGGGCGTCCGCAACCTGGACCGCTCGATCGCGAGCGTCTGCCGCAAAGTCGCCCGCGACGTCGTCCAGGGAAAGACTCGACGGGTCTCGGTCACGTCGGCGCGGCTCCAGGACCTGCTCGGCCCCCCGCGCTACAAGCCGGATGAGGGGCACAAGGAGCCGATGATCGGGGTCGCGAACGGCCTGGCGTGGACGGAGGTCGGCGGCGTGATCCTCACCATCGAGGTCATCACCATGCCGGGGAAGGGCAACCTGAACCTGACCGGCCAGATGGGGGAGGTCATGCAGGAATCGGCGCGCGCCGCCCTCTCCTACGCGCGCTCGAACGCGGAGGCGCTCGGGATCGCGCCCGACTTCCGGGAGAAGTTCGACTTGCACATCCACATCCCGAAGGGGGCGATTCCCAAGGACGGCCCCTCCGCCGGCATCTCGATGGCGCTCGCGATCATCTCGGCGCTCTCCCAGCGCCCGATCCGCGCCGACGTCGCCCTGACCGGGGAGATCACGCTGCGGGGCCGGGTCCTGCCGATCGGCGGGCTCAAGGAGAAGGTCCTCGCCGCGCACCGGGTCGGGATCACGACGATCCTGCTGCCGGAGGACAACCGATCCGACCTGGTCGACGTTCCGGCCGAGATCCGGAAGAAACTGGCTTTCCTGTTCGTCACGTCGATGGACGAGGTGATCGCGGCTGCCCTGCTGCCCCGTGAGCAATCCGTGCCGGCGGAGGAGCGCGCGGCCTCGGTGACGGTGGAAGAGCAGCCGGCGGCGGCGAACGCCGCGCCGCGACGGCGTAGCGAAACGCAACCCACGGTCTAGGCTCAGTCCTCACCTGCGCCCGTGCGCCGAGGGCCGCTCCGCGGGGCCCCGGACCGTCAGATGCGCGGGGCCCTCACGTTTCCCTTGACTAGACTTACCTCCTGATGGCGAGCGAGATGGAGACGCGCTACGATCCCGCATCGGTCGAGCAGCGCTGGTACGAGCGCTGGGAGGAGCGCGGCTACTTCCGCCCGGGCGAAGGGCGAACCGGCAAGACGTTCACGATCTCGATGCCGCCGCCGAACATCACCGGCGATCTCCACATGGGGCACGCCATGTACACGCTGCAGGACGTGCTCATCCGCTGGCACCGGATGCTCGGCGACACCACGCTCTGGGTCCCGGGCACGGACCACGCGGCGATCGCCACCCAGGCCGTGATCGAGCGCCAGCTGCTCAAGGAGAAGACATCCAAGGAGGCGATCGGCCGGGAGGCCTTCGACGTTCGCGTTCAGACCTGGTACGTCGCGACCGGCGACCGGATCCTGAACCAGATGCGCAAGCTGGGCTTCTCGGCCGACTGGTCCCGGCTGCGCTTCACGATGGACCCGGACTACGTGCAGGCCATCCGGCACGTATTCGTCCAGCTCTGGAAGGAAGGACTGATCTACCGCGGTCCCCGGATCGTGAACTGGTGCCCGCGAGACCGGAGCTCGATCTCCGACCTCGAGGTCGAGTATGAAGAGCGGGACGACGCGCTCTATTACCTGGTCTATCCGGTCGAGGGCGGCGGCACGATCACCGTCGCGACGGCTCGCCCCGAGACGATGGTCGGGGACACGGCGGTCGCCGTCCACCCGGACGATCCGCGATACCAGGGGCTGATCGGGAAGTTCGCCATCCTCCCGCTCGTCGGGCGGCGGCTCGAGATCGTCGCCGACCAGGCGGTCGATCCGGCCTTCGGAACGGGCGCGGTCAAGGTTACGCCCGGGCACGACGCGACGGACTACGAGATCGGCGAGCGGCATCGGCTGGAGGTCCTCTCGATCCTGCATCCCGACGGGCGGATGGACGTCCCATCGATTCCCGAGCTCGATCACAAGCGGGTGACGGAGGCGCGCGAGGCGATCGTCGCGATGCTGAAGACGGCCGGCGCGCTCGACCGGATCGAGCCCTATCACCATTCGGTCGGACACTGCTCGCGCTGCGGCGCCGTGATCGAGCCGCTCGTCTCGGCGCAGTGGTGGGTGCGCATGAAGCCGCTGGCCGAGCCGGCGATCAAGGTCGCGGAAGAGGGCGAGGTGCGTTTTCACCCCGAGCGCTTTCTCGAACAGTACGTGCGGTGGATGGGCAACATCCGCGACTGGTGCATCTCGCGGCAGCTCTGGCTCGGTCACCGGATCCCGGTCTGGACGTGCGCGAACGGCCACCAGGTCGCCTACCTCGAAGACCCTGCGGCATGCGAGCGATGCGGGGACCGGACGCTGACCCAGGATCCCGACGTCCTCGACACCTGGTTTTCCTCGGCGCTCTGGCCGTTCGCCACGCTCGGCTGGCCGAAGGACACGCCCGACCTGCGGCGCTTCTACCCGACGCAGGTGCTCGACACGGCGCGCGAGATCCTCTACCTGTGGGTCGCCCGCATGATCTTCATGAGCCTCCATTTCCTGGGCACGATCCCCTTCGAGCACGTCATCATCCACGGCACCGTGCTCGACGCGCAGGGACGGCGGATGAGCAAGTCGCTCGGCAACGGCGTCGACCCGCTCGTCATGATCGAGCGCTACGGGGCCGATGCGACCCGGGCCTGGTGCGCCTATTTCGGCACCGGCGGGCAGGACGTGCGCTTCCACGAGGAAAAGATCGCCTACTACCGCAACTTCGGCAACAAGCTGTGGAACGCGGCGCGGCTGCTCCTGGGGCGCGGTGCAGCCGCGCCGGCGTCCCCGCTCGAGGCGGCCTCCCTGGGTCCCGCCGATCGCTGGATCCTGGGTCGGCTCGCGGCGGCCACCCGGACCGTGACCGAGGCGTTCGAGCGGATGGACTTCGCGCCGGCGATCGACGTGCTCGAACGGCTTGCCTGGCACGAGTTCGCCGACGACTACCTGGAGCTGATGAAAGCCGGGCTGGGATCCGAAGCGGTGGCCGCCCGGGTGCTGGAGCAGACCCTTCGCCTGCTCCATCCGATCATGCCGTTTGTCACGGAGGAGCTGTGGCAGCGACTCGGCGCGCAGGGCGAGACGATCATGTACGCGCCCTGGCCGCAGCCGGATCCCACCTACGAGGACCCGGTCCTCGACGCCGAGATGGCGCACCTGCTCGACGTCGTGCGCGAGGTGCGCCACGCCCGGCACGAAACCGACCCTCGCGCGCGCCGGCCCCCGGCCGAGGTGGAGAGCACGCATCCGCTGCTGCGGGAGCCGGTGGGTCAGCGCTACCTCGCCACGCTTGCCCAGATCGACCTGAATGGACGGCTCGCGCCGGGCGCGCGGCGCACCGTCGTGGTCGGGGAGACCAGGGTCACGCTCAGCGTTCCCGGGCAGACGGACTCGGAGCGACGCCGGATGGAGCAGGACCTCGCCCGGCTGCAGGACGAGATCGCGCGGCTCCGTACCCGGCTCGACGACCCCGGGTTCACGGGCAAGGCGCCGAAAGAGATCGTCGAGCGCGAGCGGGCCAGGCTACGCCAGACGGAGGAAGCGACGCAACGCCTGCGGAGTCTTTTGGACGCGAGCCCCGAATGAGGTAAGGTAGAGCCCAGCCTGACCCGAAGGAGGCAGCTTGCCCGACCTGCACGCCCTGAAACCGCTTCTCTACATCGTGGTCTTCTACCTGCTGGCGTTCTACCTCAGCCTCTCCTACTGGGCCTTCCGGGATGCCCGCGAGCGGTCGCCCAGCGTCGCGTTCCACGTCTTCGCGACCGGCATCTCGCTGCTGCTGCCGATCTTCGGTCTGTTCATCTACATGATCATCCGGCCTCCGCTGACGATGGCCGAGCGCCGGGCGCTGGAGCTGGAAACCCAGGCGCTGGCCGAACCGGGTGGCGCCGTCCGGGAGCTCCGCCCGTGTCCGAGCTGTGGCGAGCCGATCGACTCGCTCTACGTGCTGTGTCCGCACTGCAAGACCCAGTTCAGCAAGCTCTGCCCTCGCTGCAACAAGCAGCTGAAGCTCGGCTGGAGCGTGTGTCCGTACTGCGCCGAGGAAGTCCCGCTCCCAGGCTCCGTCACGACTCCACGGATCGCCCGGTAGCCCGGCCGCTTCCGACGCCCTTCGACTAGCGCCATGCCGCTGGCGCTGCAGGCGCTGCTGCCGTTCCTGTTCCTCTGCGGTGGCGCGGCGGCCGTCAGCCTGACGCCGCGCAAGCGCTATCGCGGCCCGATCGCGATCGTCGCGACCGCGCTCCCTCTCGCCGTGGCGGTGACGCTGCTGGCGCGGCTGGCGCCTGCCGAGCGGGTCGACATCCCCTACCTGCGCCTCTTCCCGGACGCGGATGTCGCGATCCGGCTGGATGCGCTCTCCGCGGTGTTCGCCGTCGTCCTCCTGCTGACCGCCTGCCTGCTGATGCTTGCCCGGTCCTCCGCCGCGGACGACCGGCGGCAGCCGTGGAGCTCGTGGCTGCTGACCACCGCCGCGGCGCTGTCGGTGATCTTCGCCGCCAACCTCCTCCTTCTCTACATCGTGCTCCAGCTCCTGACGCTCGCCTGGAGCGGCGCTCTCGATGAGACCGCGCCCCGCTTTCGCGTCACCCGGATGGCGGAGCAGGTCGCCGACCTCGGACTCCTGCTGGTCGCCGGCTTGATGACGGCCTCGGTGGGAACCAGCGCCATGAGCGGCATTCCCTCCGACGCGATCGGGAGTCCCGCCTTCTTGCTCGCGCTCGCGCCGGTCGCCGTCCGGATCGGCGCCCTGGCCCAGCTCACGGAACGCCCGCGCTCCCCGGTCATCTTCGAGCCGGCCATCGCGCGGGCGGCGGTCGCCGGCTACCTGTTGCTGCGGCTGATCTCCCTGACCGGCGGCCGGCCGCCCGGCCGGGCCGTCCAGGTGTTGCTCTTTGCGGCCGGATTGGCGGCGGCGGCGTTGTTCCTCGCACGCGCCGCCCGGCAGCGATCGGCGGCCGGCGCCCAGCTGAAGCTGGCCGCGGCCCAGGCCGGGATCGCGAGCGCAATGTGCGCGCCGGGCACGCCGCTCGCGGCGCTTGCCGGCGTCTGGGCCTGGCTGGGCGTGATCTTGCTGACCGGGCTCGCGACCGTCCGCCACGACGACCGGTCGCTCGCCGGGCCGCTCAAGGCAGCCGCGCTGGCGACGCTTCCCCCGGGGTTCCTGTTCACGGGAGTCTGGCTGGGCAGCCTCGCGCTCGCGGAACAGCACCTCGCCATCGCCATCCTGCCGCTGGGCCTGCTGGCCGCGGCGATGGCGGCCGTGGCGCTCCACTCCATGTCGCCTCCAGAGCCGGCTCGGATCAGCCTGGCGGCGGGCTTCGGCGCGGCGCTCATCCTGGCCGGTTTGATCCCCGGTCCGCTGCTCGCGCTGGCGGTCACACCCGCCGCGCGGATCGTGCGCGCGATCCCGGGCGGCACCGTGCGCCCGGAGCTGCTCGGCATCCGTACCGACACCGCCTTCCTGCCGCTGCTGCCCGTCGGCCTGCTGGTCGGGGCGGCGATCGCGGTCTGGCTCTACGCGGGGGCGCCTCGTCCGCGCGCGCGCTTTCCGGCGATCGCGCCAGCGCGCCTTCCGTCGCTGAACACCAGCGCGCCGTCGCTCCGTCAGGCGGCCGGGCGGATCGCCGGGCTGCCGTGGATGCGGCTGGGATGGCTCGCCTACGGCGTCGCGATCGCGGCCGCGATCGCGCTCCGATGAGGGCCAGCCGGTGTTGACCGCCCTGCCCACCATTCTGTTCGGAGTTGGGCTGCTGCTCGCCGTGCTGCGCGAGGGGTGGTGGCGGCTCGCGGGCACGATCGCGATGCTGGCCGTGGAGGCGGTCCGCCTCACCTCGATTGGCGGCGGCGAGCAGGCGGCCTGGGTGGTGGGGCCAATCGTGGCCAGCGCGGCGCTGATGAGCCGGGCTGCGCCGCGGCTCTCGTTCGAGCGCCTCATGCTTCGCAGCGCGGTCACGGCGGGGCTCGTGCTGGCAGGCGGCTACTTCGCGCTGCGGCTGCCGCTGGGCGAACGGGCCTGGACCGATTTCGCGACCGCGTGGGTGATGGCCGGCGTGGGCCTGAGCTGGGTCTGCCTGCCGCGCGACCGCGGGGAAGCGCGCCGCGGGGCGGCACTGGCCATCGCCGGCGGCGGAGCCATGCTCCTGAGCTGTTTTCCGGCAGGGCTCGCGGTGGCAAGCCTCACCGGGATCGCTACCCTCTGTCCCCTGGTGGCCGAGGGGATCACGCGCTACGAGCCACGGGGCCGGTTCCAGCCGCTCGCGGCCGCGTGCAGCGCGGCGGCGGCGGCCACCGTGGTCCTGGCGCTGGCGTCGTCCTCGCGCGCGACCCCGGCCGTCCCGGCGCTGACCATCGCGCTGACCGGGACGGCGCTGACCGGGACCGCGCTGCTGCTCACGGTCGCGGCCTTCGCCGCCGAACCGGCGATCGCCGCGGCGGTGATCGTCGCCGCCTTCAGCCTGATGGTCACGCACCCGGCCCTGCAGTGGGCCGCGCTGGCTGGGGCTCTGACCATCCTCCTCTGGGAGGCCGCGCCGGCTCGCCGGCTGTGGGCCGGGCTCGTGCTGCTCGGACTGGCTCCCGCGCTCGAGCTTCTCGTCGCCGGCCCGCTCGGGGCGCGCTGGCAGGCGGCGCTGCTCGGAGTCGGATGGGTCGTGCTGCTCACGGCCCCGGTCGAGCGCTGGATCGGGACGATCGTGCTGACCGCTTCCACGTTCTTCGTGGCCGGCGCGATCCACGATCTCCCGGGCGCCGTGACCGGCCGGTTCGCGATGGTGGCCCTTGCCGGCGCCGCGCTGGTCGTGGTCCTCACGCTCGCGCGCCCGCCTGGCGGGACCCAGGCTCCGGGCCGGCCCAGCCTGCGGGCGTCCCTGACGTCGGCGTTGATCCTGACCGGCGTCGGGACCCACAGCGTCACCGGGCTGGTGGGTGCCGTCCTGCTGCTGATCGACCTCGGGGTGGTGCACGCCAGCGCACCGTCGGGACCGCCGGCATCAGGGCTGAGCGCGCGCATCGGCTGGCTGGCGCGTTCCGGATGGCCGGGGTCCGCCGCGTTTGCGGGCCGGGTGCTCACCGTCCTCAGCGCCGTGGCGGCCGGACCGCTGCCGGCGCTCGTTGCGGTCTCGATCGTGGGAGGGCTGCAGCTCATGCCGCTGTGGGACGCCACGCCGCCCGCCAGGCCGGCGGTCCGGGCGCAGCTCCGCGATTTCACGGCGGCGGCGATCTCGATCGCGGCCGGGCTCGCACCGGTCGTCGTCTCCCGCATGCTGCAGGGGTCCTGAGTGGCCGCCCTCGTCCTCGCATCCACCTCACCCCGGCGGATCGAACTGCTCGGGCGTCTGGGGGTATCGTTTGAGACCGTGGACCCGGCCACGTTCGAGATCCCGCCGATCCCGATGGGGCCATTGCGCCTGGCCCGCTGGGCCGCCCGGGAGAAGGCGCACGCCGTGGCCAGGCGGCGCCGGGACGCGGTCGTGCTCGCGGCCGACACGGTCGTCGCGCTGGATGGCAAGGCGTTCGGCAAGCCACGGGATTCGGCCGACGCGCGCCGGATGCTGCAGGCGCTCTCCGGGCGGACCCACCAGGTGGTGACCGCGGTCCACGTGGTCGCGCTTGCCCGCGGCTGTGAAGCGTACGGATATTCGCGAACGGCGGTCCGGATGCGCGTGCTGTCACCGAGCGTGATCGACGCCTACGTCCGAACTCGGGAGGTGAAGGATAAGGCGGGCGCCTACGCTATACAGGGCGGTGGCGCCCGGCTGGTCGAATCCATCCAGGGGCCTTTCGACAACGTCGTCGGACTTCCGCTCCGGCTCGTGGCGCGTCTGCTCGAACGGTGCGGTCTGGTCGTGAGGAGGCCCCCGGCCTGACGAAAGCATGAAGTGGCACTGGATGGCGCTGGCTGCGATCCTCCTGGCGCCCGGGCTCGCCGCCTGCGGGACCAGCGGCAGCTCCCACCTCAAAGTCACCCAGACGACGGACGCAGCGATCACGTCCGATCACAAGGCGCACGTGGCGCCCGGAACGCTGATCGAGATCACGGTCACGCTGGCCAACAGCGGCGCCGGGCCGGCGCGCGGCGTGGTCGTCTCGGACCTGCTGCCCGCGGGCTTTCAGTATTACGACGTGACCACGATCGGCGGCGACGCCATCCGCACCGGGATCCAGGATCCCGCGCCGCGGGGCAACCCGCGCTGGGGAACCTGGACCATCCCGGCCTCATCGGGCGCGACGCAGAGCACGCTCGTGATCAGCTTCAAGGCACAAGCGCCCCTCAAGCCCGGTGACTACCAGAATGCCGTGTCGGTCGCCACCTCCGAGGCCACCGTGCTCGATCCTCCCTCGCCCGCCTCGATCACGGTGGATCCGAGGCCGTCGCTCAAGGTCACGACCGCGGCGGCCGCCGCCCAGGCCGTCAGTGGCGGCACCGTCACCTACGTGGTCAGCGTCGCCAACGTCGGCTCCGCGGTGGCCCACCAGGTGGCGGTGTCGATCAGCCTGCCGCCCGGGTTCCTCTACCAGACGACCAGCGGCGTCGACGGGAACGGCTCGAGAGTCCAATCGATCGACCCGCCCGGCAGCAGCCTGCTGCCGGTGTGGGCGGCCTGGGACATCCCGGCGATGTCCGGCAATACACCGGGCATGCTTCGCATCACCTTCCAGGCCCGCGTGCTTCCGGCCGTGACGGCCGGGCTCTACACCGTCACGACCGGTATCACCGGCGGCGCCGACATCCCGTATGTGGCGATCGGGGATGCGGCGCCGGTCGCGGTCGGCAAGGCGACCACCGTCCCGGTCACGACCACCGTGGCCGCCCAGAGCCCCTTCGTCGCGCGCGGGTCCGCAGTCACCTACGTGATCACGGTCGAGAACGACGCCAACGACGCAGCCGGCAACGTCACGATCACGGATACGTTGCCGGCCGGCCTGAGCTACGCGTCGACGACCGGCATCACGATCAACGGCCGAGCGTCCGGCTCACGCCTTCAGCCGGCCTCGGGGACGTCGACGCCGCAGTGGGGGCCCTTCGCGATTCCCGCCGGCGGCTATGCGGGGGCCGCGCTCGTGATCACGTTCACGGCGAAGGTCGCGGCGGACGCGCCGCTCGGGCAGCATGCCGACGTGGTATCCGGCAGCAGCAGCAACGCGCAGATCACCGGCGGCTCCGACCAGACGCCGATCACGATCACGGCCGGCTGAATTTTCACGGACGTTCGCTAGGATTAAGGGCTCATGTCGCGAACCCAGCGAGAACTGAAGGCGCTTCGGCAGCAGCAGCGGGAGGAGGCCGCCCGCCGGCAGCGGGCGCAGGATCGCCGGAGTCTGCTCCTGGTCGGGGCGGGCGTCCTGGTCGTGGGGCTCGCCATTTGGGTCACGGCCGTCTACCTCGGGCACCAGGGTTCCGGGGGGCACCTCGCGTTCACCGCCTACTCGGGCCCGACGCTCGGCACCCAGGTGGCCGACGAGGGAACCCCGTCGCACATCGACCCGGCGACCACCTGGAATTACAAGAACTACCCGCCGACCTCGGGCCCCCACTACGCGCAACCGGACGGTCCCGCACCCTGGCAGACGGATCAGGCGATGCGCGAGGGGACCTATCTCCACAACCTGGAACACGGGGGGATCGCGATCCTCTACAACTGCCCGTCCGGTTCCGACTGCACCACGCTCAAGAACCAGCTCGACGCCTATGTGCAGAACCTGGTCCCGGCCGAGCCCCAATTCAACGAGTACAAGATCGTCATGACGCCCTACGCGCGGGGCATGACCCACAAGGTGGCCCTGCTCGCCTGGCACTACATCCAGTTCCTGGACGGCTACGATCAGAACGCGATCACGAAGTTCTACGAGGACCACGTCAACCAGGGCCCGGAGCACATCGCGTGATAGACTACGAGATCGCGCCCGGGGGCGTTTTCAGCATGTTTGCCATCATTGCCGCCAGCGGAAAGCAGTTCCGGGTCCAGGAGGGTGACCGGATCGTGGTCGACCAGATCCGCCGTGAGGTTGGGGAGACGGTTCGCCTCGACTCGGTGCTGCTCGTCTCGGGCGAGGCGCAGCCGCTGGTCGGCACGCCGTTCGTCTCGGGGGCGACGGTCGACGCCACCGTGCTCGGACACCGGGTGGGCGACAAGGTGGTCGTGTTCAAGTACAAGGCCAAGTCCCGCTATCGGCGCAAATACGGTCACCGCGCCACCCTGACCGAGCTCAAGATCGCCACCATCCATCGGCCCGGCGACTCGAGGTCGAGCGACGAGTCCAGCTCCTCCCCGGCCCCGGTCGGTGCACCGGCGCCGGAGAGGGCCGGCCGGCCGGCGCGACGCGGGCCGCAGAAGAAGAAGGAGTAGACCATGGCACACAAGAAGGGCGCAGGCTCCTCCCGCAACGGTCGCGACAGTGTCGGGCAGCGGCTCGGGCTGAAGACCGGGGCGGGCCAATCCGTCAACGCGGGGACGATCATCCTCCGCCAGCGCGGCACGGCGATCTTCCCGGGCGTCAACGTCGGCATGGGCCGGGATCACACGCTGTTCGCGCTCGTCAATGGGGTGGTGCGCTTCGAACGGACCGGACACGGGCGCAAGCGGGTGTCGGTGCTCGAGGAAGCCGCCGCCTCGTAACGGACATCCCGCCGGGTCGGGGAGGTCGACATGTTCACCGACCGGGTCCGTATCTTCGTCAAAGGCGGTGATGGGGGCGCCGGCGCCCTCAGCTTTCGCCGGGAGAAGCACGTCCCCCGCGGCGGTCCCGATGGCGGCAACGGGGGCAAGGGCGGCGACGTGGTCCTGGAGGTCTCGCCGCAGGTGAACTCGCTCAAGGACTATCGCTTCAAACACCACTTCGCGGCGCCGGCGGGAGGTCGCGGCGGAGGAAGCCGCAAGCATGGGAAGGACGGCCTCGCCGTGATCCTTCCAGTCCCCCCCGGGACGCAGGTGCGGGACGACGACGGCAAGGTCGAGGCGGACCTGACGTCCCCGCGTCAGCGGCTCCTGGTCGCCAGCGGCGGGCGGGGCGGACGCGGCAATGCGACCTATCGCAGCCCGACGCGCCAGGCGCCGCGCATGGCGGAGCTGGGCGCCCCGGGGCAAGCGCGATGGCTCACGCTCGAGCTGAAGCTGATCGCGGACGTCGGCCTGGTCGGCCTGCCGAACGCGGGCAAGTCGACGCTGCTGGCCGCTTCGAGCGCGGCGCGGCCGAAGATCGCCGACTACCCGTTCACCACGCTGGAGCCCGTCCTCGGCGTGGTCGAGCTCGACGAGCAGGCGACCTTCACGCTGGCCGATCTGCCCGGCTTGATCGAGGGCGCCCACACGGGATCGGGCCTCGGGCATCAATTCCTGCGCCACGTCGAGCGGACGCGGATGCTGATCCACGTGATCGACGCGTCGGCGGGGTCCGCCGACCGGTTGTGGGCGGACTACCAGCAGGTCCGCACCGAGCTTCGGCGGTACAGCCCGGCGCTCGGCCGGCGCCCCCACGTGGTGGTGTTGAACAAGATGGACGCCGTCAGGGACCTGGCGCCGGTCACCCAGTTCCGTCAGCGGCTCGTCCGGCAGCGCCGGAAATCCTTCGCCGTCTCGGCCTTAACCGGCGACGGCGTCCAGGATCTGCTCTGGGCGGTCTACCGGTTGCTGCAGCGGCCACAACCCGTGGGCGCGCCGATCCCCGCGCTCAAGGTCTACCACGGACCCGCGAGCGCGGTGCCCTTCGAGATCCTGCGCGTGGACGACGGCTTTCGCGTCGCGGGGCAGCAGGTCGAGCGCCTGCTGGCCATGACCGACTTGAACAACCCGGAGGCGCTCACCCACTTCCAGCGCACGCTGGAGCGTTGGGGCCTCAACGAGTCGCTGGCGCGCCAGGGTGCGCGGGGCGGGGAGACGATCCACATCAAGGACGCGGAGTTCCTGTACGACGCCGAACGCTGAGCCGCGCACGAGCATCGGGGTGCTGGGCGGGACGTTCGATCCGGTCCACATCGGACACGTCGTGACCGCCCGCCAGGCGCGGGTCAAAGCCGGGCTTGATCGCGTCTGGCTGATGCCGAATGCCCGCCCTCCGCATCGAGCCGAGGCGCCCCGGGCCAGCGCGGAGGACCGGCTGGCCATGGTCCGCCTGGCCGTCCAGGATTTCCCGGAGCTTGGGGCCTGCGACCTGGAGACTCGCCGGGGGGGCACGTCGTACACGATCGATTCGATGCGCGCGCTGGAGCGAGCGCATCCCGACCTATCGTTCACGCTGCTGCTCGGATACGACGTCGCCCGCGCCATCGCGACCTGGCACCGGGCCGACGAGCTGCTGAAGACGACCAGAATCGTGGTGTTCAACCGTGCCGGGGAAGCGCCGGTGGATGAGGCGGCCCTGGAGGAGCTCGGCTTTCGACCCGGGCAGACGGCGCTGATCGAGATCGCGTCACCGCCCATCGCCGGGCACGACATCCGAGGCCGGCTCGAGCGGGGCGATTCCATCGAGGGCCTCGTGCCGGCGGCGGTGCTGAGCTACATCTCGACCCATGGCCTCTACCGAACCCCCGTGGGATAATCGAAATCGGATGACCTCCCTGCAGCTTTCCCGGCTGATCGCGCAAGCCGCGACAGACAAGAAAGCCCGGGGTGTCATCCGCCTGGACGTCCGGCAGCGGACCTCGATCGCCGACTACTTCGTCATCTGCGAAGGGGACACCGACCGCCAGGTGCGCGCCATCACCGACGCCATCGTGCGCGCCTGCCGCGAGCAGGGCGCGCGCCCGTTTCACACGGCCGGCTACGAGGAAGGGTCCTGGGTGGTGCTCGACTACGCGACCGTCATCGTGCACATCTTCCTGCCGGGCGAGCGCGAGTACTACGACCTCGAGACCCTCTGGCGGGGCCGGCCCGCGGCGCGACCCCGGCGGGCCGCAAACGGCTCGAAGGGCGCCAAACCGGTCCGGCCGCGGCGGCGGGCCACCGCGCGCTAGCCGGCCCACCTCCCGGCGTTTGTGCGCACAGCCTCAGTCCTATCCTGGCACACCATGCGATAATCGTCGCGGCGCTGGCCGTTTGGGCTCTGCGCACGAAAAATGGCCCAGGCACGGACAGCGTCTAGCTCCGCTCCATTCGTCAGCGTCGCCGACGTAGGGCGCGGCGCCCTGCCGCCCGGGACCCGGGTCGTGGCGGGCGCAGCGGGCATCCAGCGGGAGGTGGCCTGGTGCGCCGTGCTGCGGGTCAGGGCGCCCGCGTTCGAGCCGCTGCGCGGTGGGGAGCTCGTCCTGGTCGACCCGGCCGTGCTGGCGGTCGTCGACGCCCGGCTCACCCTGCCGCGATTGATCGATTCGCTGGCCAGCGCCGGGATCGCCGCGCTGGCGCACCGCGGCCCGGTCTCGACCGTGGCCCGCCGTGCCGCCGACGCGCACGGGATGGTCGTCTTCGAGATGCCCGCCGGCGGGCCGGAGCTCGACGACCTCGAGCAGCGTGTCCTGCGTTACATCGTCGACCGGCGCGCCGAGCTGCACGAACGGACCCAGGACCTGCATCGCCAGCTGAGCGAGCTGGCGCTCGCCGGACGGGGCCTGCGCGCGGTGCTCGACCGGCTGACCGAGCTGGTCGGCGTGCCGGTCGTTTTCGAGCACGGGTCGAGCATCGATTACGTGGCCGCGGGCCGGGTGCGAACCCTGCCACCCGAGGTGGCCGCGGCGATCGCCGACCAGAGGGCGTCGCTGGAAGCCTGGCTCAAGGAGGTCCCGCTCTCGGCATTCGACCCGCCGGTGGTGGACCGGCCGCTGCCGGGCGGAAGGTCTCGCCTGTGCGCCCCGATCCTCGTGCAGGGCTCGATCGCGGGCTTTGTCTCGCTGATCGGCCAGGACGGTCAGCTCGGCGAGGTGCATCGCCTGGCGGTCGGGCGTGCGTCGCACGCGTGCGCCATCGAGCTGGTGCGCGAGCGAGCCGCCCGCGAGGCGAAGGACGAGCTGGAAGAGGAGGTGCTCGACGTCCTCACCGGCGGCCGGCCGGGATCCCAGGCCCACGCGATGGAACGGCTCCGCCGGCAGGGGGTGAGCCTCGAGCGTCCCTACCTGCTGGTGGCCGGGCAACCGGATGACAGCCGGCGGGCCGCCGAGCTTCGGGCCGCCTGGGAGCGGGCTCTCAACGCGCTGCACCTGAAGGCGCTGGTTCGGGAGCGTGAGACCAGCGTGCTGGCGATCATCGCGATGGATTCCCGCGCCCGGCTCGATGCGGTCTCGCTCACGAGGGAGCTCCAGCGCGCCGGCCAGGCGGCGGACCGCCCGGTCGGGATCGGGTTCGCCCGAGTCCGGACGGGCCCGTCGGAGGTGGCGGCGGCCGCGCGCGAGGCCGAGCAGGCCCTCGCCATGGGACGGCGGCTGCAGGGCGCCTCGCACCTGACCGGCTTCGAGGACCTCGGCCTCTACCGGCTGCTCTATGCCCTGCAGCAGGAACCCGAGCTCAGGCAGTTCGCGGAGGAATCGCTCGCCGGCCTGCGCGTCCGGGACCGGGGCGGGGACCTGCGCCAGACGCTGCGCGCGTACCTGGACGTCGGCGGCAGTCCGACCGACGCCGCGCTACGCCTGAACCTGCATCGCAACACCGTGCTCTACCGGCTCCGTCGGATCGAGGAGCTGCTCGGTGTGGACCTGCGGGAGCCGGAGACGCGGCTCCGCCTTCACCTCGCGATGCGGATCGAGGACGTGGTCGAGCCCTGACGGTCAGGAGGGAGCGCGCCGCAGCGACGCCGGAACCTCGGGGACCCCGGGCACCTGCTCACTGCGATAGCCGGGCAGGGCGGCCAGCGTCACCGCGGCGATCGCGGCGTGCCCCTCGTCCCCGGGATGAAACCAGTCGGACCGTCCCAGGAACGTGGCGGCGCCATCCGGCGCGTGGAAATCGTTGACGAAGTAGAAGCCGCTCAGGCTCACGAACGTGCCGCCGTGCCGTTCACACGCGTCCCGGATGATGGCGTCGTAGCCGTCCGAGGGCAGCCAGCTTCCCAGGCACAGGACCCGGGTCCCCGGCGTCGAGACGGCGGCCACGATCGCCTCGTACTGCGCGGTGAAGGCGTCCACCGGCGTGTTGAAGCCGACGTCGTTGGTGCCCAGCTCGATCGTGACGAGCGCGGGCTGCGCGGCGCGCACCGCATCGAGCTGGGGCAGCGCCCACGCCGCCCTGGCCCCGCTGCGCGCGATCAGGTCCAGGCGCATCCCGAGCTGGCTCGCGATCCGCGCCGGGAAGATGCGGTCCGCGCCGACCGCGTACTTGCCTTCGCTGATGCTGTCGCCGAGCGCGACATACGTGCGGCCGGCGAGCGTGGCGGTGTCCGCGGCGGCTCGGACCCCGAGGACGAGGCCTCTGTCACTCGAGGACCCGAGCGGCTGCGCGCTGGCCGGCGTCGGCTGAAGCGCGAGGCTGATCGCCAGCGCGCCGGCGCCGTAGGCAATCGTTCGCAGCATGGGCCAGCGCGCCCGGCCCCAGAGTCCTGTCACGGTCGCGTTCACCCTCCCGCGGCGTCGCCGCTTGATCGATTTTACGAGATCGGCTGTGAGAGTCCGGACTCGAGCGTGAGGACCATCTCGGCAAGGGCCCGCATCGCCCAGTTCGGGCGGCTGGAGAGGGCGAACAGGTTCAAGCGCGCCTCGGCGAGATGCTCGGCCGCCTGCCGCCGGCTGAGCTCGCGCGCGTTCGCCTGAGCCAGGATGACCCGGGCGGCGTCCATTTCAGGCGGCTTGAAGGTCGCGCGCGTGAGCAGCGAGCGCAGCTCGCGACGCCCTTTCACCGGTCCCTGGCGGAGTGCGATGATGGCGGGCAGCGTCTTCTTGCCATTGCGCAGGTCACTGCCGACCGGCTTGCCGGTTTGCCGCTCCGACCCCCAGATGCCGTGGATGTCGTCGATGATCTGGTAGGCGATCCCGAGGTGGCGTCCGAACGCCCCCGCCCGATCCATGGCGGCGTCGCCCGCCCCCGCGGACAGCGCCCCGAGCCGGGCGGCGCATTCGAAGAGCCCTGCCGTCTTCAGGCCCACCATGACCAGGTACTCGTCCACGTTCACGTCCACCCGCTGCTCGAACTCCAGGTCGAGGACCTGGCCGCGGCAGAGTCCGACCATCGCCGTGGTCAGCAGCAGCAACGCCGGACGGAGGTGCTCCTCGTGGCGGGCGGGCAGCAGGTCGACGACCGCCTTGGTCACGAGCGCCTCCAGCGCCGCTCCGGCGTTGATCGCCTGCCCGGCGCCCCAGACCTTCCACACGGAGGGGCGACCGCGCCGCAACGCATCCCCGTCCTGGACGTCGTCGAAGACGAGCGAGAAATTGTGCACGAGCTCGACCGCGGCGGCGGCCCAGAGCGCATCCAGGAAACGCCGTCCCATCGCCTCGCAGGTGAGCAGCGCGATGTTTGCGCGCATCCGCTTGCCCGCCGGCTCGGCCTGCTCGCGCAGCCCGAGGTGATATCGCACCATCTCGGTCAGCAGCGCGGTCTCGGTGGTGCCGATCGTTTGCGCGAGGCGGCGCAGCTCGCGATCGAGGGCGAGGTTCATTGCCTCCAGCCGGCTCACGCGGCTGACGAACACGTGGCTGCGGGCGACGCTCACGCCGTCTCCTCCAGCACCGCCACCGTGCGCAGGGTCTGCAGGTCGTGGGCTCCCGCGCAGAACATCGCCACCCGCAGCTGCCAGGCGAACCCGTCGAGCAGCGCGCGGACCGGCTGCTCGCCGTCCTGGGCCGCGACCAGCACCGAGTGGGCGAATCCAACCAGGCTGGCACCCATGGCGAGCGCCTTGGCGGCGTCCAGCCCGTTGCGAATCCCACCGCTCGCCACGATCGGCAGGTCGGGGACGGCCTCGCGAACCGAACGCAACGCCCGGGCGGTCGGGATCCCCCATTCGGAGAAGGCAAGCGCGAGCTCGACGTCTTCCGCGCGCTCGCGCCGGAAGGCCTCCACCCGCGCGAAGCTGGTCCCGCCCATGCCGGCGATGTCGATCGCCGCCACGCCGGCCGAGGTGAGCCGGCGCGCCACCTCGGCCGAGATCCCGGACCCGACCTCCTTGACGATGACGGGCACCGGAAGCGCGGCACACACGCCGGCGATCTTCTCCAGGAGCCCGCGGAAGTTGTGGTCGCCCTCCGGCTGAAGCGCCTCCTGGAGCGGGTTCAGGTGCAGCACGAGCGCGTCCGCCCCGATCATCTCGACCGCCTCCAGGCACTGCTCGGGCCGCATGCCGTAGTTCAGCTGCACCGCGCCCAGGTTCGCGAACAGGAGCACGTCGGGGGCGACCTGCCGGACCTGGTAGGTGGCGCGCAGATCCTTGTGGGTCAGGCCGGCCCGCTGCGAGCCCACGCCGAAGGCGAGCCCGAGCGTCTGCGCCACGAGTGCGAGCCGGCGGTTGATGTCGCCGGCGGACTTCGCGCCGCCGGTCATGCTCGAGATCAAGAACGGCTGGCGGAGGGGCCGTCCCAGGAACGTGGTGGAGAGGTCGACCTGGTCGAGGTCCTGCTCGGGCAGCGCGTTGTGCACGAAGGCGAAGCGTTCGAACCCGGCGCTCCGGGTCGACTGGACCGAGGCCTCCAGCGACAGGCGAAGATGCTCCAGCTTGCGAGCGGAGATCTGGGAGAGCGGATGGCCGTTCGCGTCGAGCGCCGCCATCGTCAGCCTGCCAGCGCCGTGGCGTCCGGGGAGGTCAGACCGTCGTGGTCGTCCACCTGCGGATCCTCGGCCGCCCGCTTTCGCATCATCTGGATGAAGTAGTCGACGATGATGGGGTCGAACTGGGTGCCCTTGCCGGCCTCGAGCTGGGCAAGCGCGAAATCGGGCGTGCGGCGCTGGCGGTAGGGGCGGGTCGACGTCATCGCGTGGTAGGCGTCGCAGACGGACACGATGCGCGCGTGGAGCGGGATGTTCTGGCCGGCCAGGCCGTCCGGGTAGCCGCTGCCGTCGTACCACTCGTGGTGGTGCAGGACGACGTTGAGGATCTGGCGGAAGGCCTTGATCGGTTGCAGGATGCGCGCCCCCAGGATCGGGTGCATGCGCATGATCAGCTTCTCGTCCTCGTCGAGCTTGCCCTCCTTGAGGAGGACCTTGTCGACCACCCCGATCTTGCCCACGTCGTGCAGGATTGCGGCCAGCCGTAGCTGGTTCTTGTGCGCAGGTGACAGCTGCAGCATGTCGGCGAGGTCTTCCGCGAGCTTGGCGACCGACTGCGAGTGCCCGCTCGTGTACGGGTCTTTCGCGTCGATCGAGGCGGCCAGCGCGTTGAGCGCTTCCAGGGTCGCTTCGCTGTTGGGCGAGAGCATGCCCTCCGCGAGCTCTTCGAGGTGGCTCGAGTTGGCGATCTGCCCCAGCCGCTTCTCCAGGGTGGCCACCATGCCCGGGCCGACCGTGTCGGCGCTGGCGAGCTGGGCGACGACCTCGCCGAGCACGGAGTCGAGCGCGGCCACGCTCTCCAGCTCCGAGGCGCCGCAGATGCAGTTGCGTCCACGCTTCTTCGCCATGTACATGGCGAGGTCGGCGCGGTTGAGCAGCTCGTCGCGGGTCTTGGCGTCGACCGGGTAGGTCGCCCAACCGACCGACGCGGTGAGCGGCGCGAAGATCGTCTTCGGGTTGTACATGAAGACCTTGGCGAGCGTGTCGCAGATCTCCTGGGCGCGGATGGGCGCAGTCTGCAGGTCGACCCCGGGCAGGATCGCGACGAACTCCTCGCCGCCGTAGCGCGTGACCACGTCTTCGCGCCGCATGGTGGTCGAGATGGTCCGCGCCGCCGCTTTGAGCGCGACGTCGCCCGCGGCGTGTCCGAAGCTGTCGTTGTAGACCTTGAAGCGGTCGAGGTCGATCATCATCACGGTGATCGAGCCGCCGTTGGCGCGCGTCTTCTCGAGCTCCTCGTCCAGGCGGGTGTGGAAGTACCGGTGGTTCGGCAGGCCGGTCACCGAGTCGGTGACCGACAGCTTCTGCGCCTGGTCGAGGGTGTGCGCGTTGCGCATGGCGATGCCGGCCCGTTCGGCGAAGGTCAGCAGCAGCTCCTGCTCCGTATCGCGCAGCGGGGTCGTCCGGTCGACGAACCCGAACAGCATGTCCGCGATCGCGCGGGACCCGTGGAAGACCGGGACCCGAACCCACAGTCCCTGGGGCAGGGCGGTGTCCACGCCGGGAAGGAGCGCCTTGAGGTCCTGGACCGGGCTGACCTGCTCGCCGGTCGCGGGCGGGAGCGCGACGTGGGCGGCGGACAGGTCCACCGCCCCGTAGACCTCCTTGAGCTCCGGGCTCCAGTCGGTGAACAGCGCGGAGGCCGGCGGCTGGCTCTCGTCCTGGCCGATCAGGGAGGGCATCTGCACCTGGAGCAGAGCGGCGTCGGCGCTGAGCAGCGAGCGTCCCTTCTCCGCCGTCAGCTGGCAGGTCTGCTCGAACTCCAGATCGCGGTTCAGTTCGACGGTGACCTGGGAGAGCAGGGCGTGGGCGCGTTCCAGCTCGTCCTGGAGCGCCCGCTCCGCCTTGCGGGCCCGGTCGCCGACGAAGCCGACGAAGATGCCGGTCACGGCGACGAACCCCGTGCGCAGGCCAAGCGTCGTGAGGTCCGCGACGATCCCGCCCAGCTTGCTCGAGTCGATGTAGGCGACCACCCCGCTGTAGCTGAGGGCGATCGTGGCGACCGCGAGCATCGCGGCCACCCCACCGAAGCGGACCGCCGCGGTGACCGTGGCCACGAAGTAGGCAAGGAAGAACGGCGAGTCGATGCCGCCCGTGACCGCGACCCCGCCGGTGACCAGGAGGACGTCGCCGATGGTGGAGATGTAGCCGCGGGTCAGCCAGGCGGGCCGCCTCGGGATGATGAAGACGTGGAAGATCAGGTTGTAGAGGGTGCCCAGCCCGATCAGGACCAGCAACGGGACCGTCTGCCGGCCCAGGTGCAGGAAGGGCAGGGCCGCGGTGGCCAGCATGATCATGAGCCAGCGGATCATCGTGACCCGCTTCTCCATGTCGACCGCCGAGTTCTCCGAGGTCTGCGCCGGGCGCGGTGGGTTGCGCTTGGAGAGGGTCAGCTTGATGGCGCCGCTCATGCCCCGCTCCCTCGCCCCATCCCGGCGTTCGGCCTCATGGTCAGCCGGCCCTCAGCGTGATGCGATCCGGCCGCTGTCCGCGCGGACGGGGCACCGCGTAGAAATCGAGGAGCACCTGGGTGCTGTCGACCAGGTGGGCCAAGAACTGCTGGGTGGCGCCGGTCCTCCGTTCCCGGGCGATCGCCTTCTGGAGCGACTCGAATTCCTCCTCCATCAGCCGGTGCACGGCGGCGCGAGCCCATTCGAGGCTGTGCTCGCCCTGCGCCCCGGCGATCAGGTCGACGGAATTGAAGCGGCCCTGGGAGGATTCGCGCTCGTGCGTGCGCAGGTCGTTCGCCAGGCGGACGACCCGCGAGGCCTGGCAGATGTGGCCGAAGATCCGGTTCTTGAGCTCCTGTGCCACGTCCTGGTAGGAGAAGGCCAGGATCGACACCTGCACGATCGGGAAGGAGCTGCTGTACATCCCGTTGGCCAGGTACGCGTCCAGCGTGACGCGCTCCTTGTGCTTGAGCCAGTGGTTCTCCTGGAGCATCGTCCAGATCGATTTCTCCCAGACGAGGTGACGCATGGCGGTCCACTCTTCGGGGACCTCGTCGTCCCGGAACTGCTCCTCGAGCTTGCGGGAGACGGTCGCGTTGACCAGCGGCATCTGGCTCAGGTCGCGGTTGTGCCAGAGCAGGAACATCTGGCAGACCCGACGGTAGTCGACCAGGTCGAGCTCGGGGGCGACCTCCTCCAGGTAGTCGTCGATGTAGACGATGTAGGCCATCGTGCGCGCCAGCGTGAGCGCCTGCTCGAAGGTTGCGCCGGGATGGAGCAGGACCGCGGCCCGGCAGACCTCGCCCAGCATGTCGGTGCCGCGCGGGTTGTCGTCCTGCAGATGGTCGATCACCGGGGCTTCGTCCGGCTGCCTGCGCAGGATGTCCTTCAGTTTGTTGATCCGCCGGTCTAGCATGCGGTCCTCCGTCGAAGCAGGATTCGAGCCGAAAGCACGGCGGATCGCACCACCTCGATCGGTCCGTACAGGGTCTTGCCGATCCACATCGGGGTGACCGGCTCGCCCTGCGTCTGCGTGAGGAAGCGCTCGGCCTTCTCGAGGTCGACCTGGAGCCCGGCGGTCATGGCGCTCGGCGCGCTCAGCCAGGCCTGCACCGCGTAGGCGGTCTCCTCCGGGGTGCCGTCCGCAAACCATCCCCACGACCCATCCTCGCGTTGGGTCGAGGCCAGCCATCTGAGCGCGGGTGGGCACAGGTCCGGGGCTGACGCGAGGAGCGCGAAGACGGCGTGGGCGGTGGCATAGAAGGGGGAACCATGCCACTTGTCGGCCCAGTGATCGCCGTCAACGCGCGCATCGCGCAAGAACCGGATCAGCTTCTGCCGCACCAGGTGCTGGCGAGGAAACGAGGGGCAGGCGCCCAGGACTTCGAGAACGTGGGCGTTGGCGGTCACGGAGGCGTCCCGTTCCAGCGGGAACGTGATGAACGAATTCACCCCTTCGAACGGGCGCAGCGGACCCATGGAGATCGGATACCCATAGCGGTGGAGGACGGTCAGGGTCAGGGCGGTGTCGTCGGCGTCGGGACGCAGGCCGTCTTTGGAAACGCCCACGCCGTCGTCGGTCAGGGCCTGGGCCAGGCCGAGCAGATGGCGCTGCGCCTCCCGCGGCCGGTGGTCGGCGCGGGCCAGGTTGTACAGGACCCAGGCCGCCTCGAACACCTCGAAGGGATCGACCACCGGGATGCCCCCGTCCGGCCGGCGTCGGGCCACGGCGGTCAGGTACTCCCAGGCGCGCTCGTCGTGGCCGCGGGTGAGGAAGAACGCGGTCGCCGAGGGCGAGTTCGCGAACGATCCGTTCGACGACAGGCGGGGGCGGATCCCTTCGACGTCGAGCCGCCCACCCAGGTACTCCAGCGAGTGCAGGAGCGGCGTCTGGACGTTGTAGACGAGGCGGGGCGGGACGTGCCCGATCTTCGCGTCGCGCTGGGCGACGATGCCGGCGAAACGGTCGTAGGGAAGCGGCAGCTCGCGGGCGCGCGCCTCGTCGAGCAGGGCGGGCAGCAAGACCTCGAACCCGGCGGTATCCGGGCCGGTCTGCCAGTTCGCAGTGCCTTCGTGCAGGTAGGCGAGCGCCTGGGCGCGGGCGCGGTGGGCCGCGCCCGTTTGCAGGTTCGCCGGCAGGTCGGCCAGCGCCAGGACCGCCCCGAGCGTGGAGAGCAGGCGTTCCTTGGGTACGTTGAGCCGGGTGCCGAAGCTGCCGTCCGGGTTCTGATGCCGCAGCAGCCAGCCGAGGGTTTGCGGGAAGGCCAGCTGCTCCGGGTGCTCAGGGCGGCGCAGCCGGGCCAGGTAGGCGGTGTCGTAGGCGGAGGGGGACATGGCGCTCTGCTGCAGCGCGGCCAGCAGCTCCGAGACCTCGTGCTGGAGCGGCAGCTCCGCGGCCTGCAGCGCCCCGCCGGTCCGGTCCCTGTCTTGCACGTCGTAGAGTTCCGTTGGCAACCCCCTGGTGACGCCGTCCGCGGCGATGTGAGGCGAGGCTACGCCGGGCCTATTGCGGGAGACGTTGCGGATCGCCGGAGCCTGTCCGGGGAGCCGCCCGAGAACCGGCTTGCGGTCGAACCGTCATCGAGCCGTGCGATCGGTCACAC